>JAISIF010000187.1 GCA_031262165.1 Myxococcales bacterium
GTTCATTTTTTTTGCACCCGAAGGGGTTTGGGTGGGGGGGTTGCGTGCACCGCCCGGGGTGTTTGTGACGAATGACGAGCGCCGGGGGTTGCCCGCAACGCCCCTACGAAGACACGCCTCGATCTTGCGTCGAAAAACAGAACTCGATTGCCCTGGCTGGTGGGCAGGTCGCCATCGCTCGCGTTCAGTTTTTCTGGTAGGGCGCGCCATTTTTTCGAGCGAAGTGGAAAGTTTTGGAGGCGGCGTCATGTGCGCACCGACAGTGTCTGCGGAGTCGTTTTTCGATGCACTCGATCCCTTTGGCATGGAACTGGGCCTGGAGCGGATGCGGGCGCTCTTGCGCGCGTTGGGCGAGCCACAGCGCGGCCTACACGTCCTCCAGATCGCGGGCACGAACGGGAAGGGCTCGGCCGCGGCCACGGCCAGCGCGCTCCTCAGAGCAGCGGGGAGCAAGGTCGGGCTCTACACCTCGCCGCACCTCGTTCGTCTCTCGGAGCGCATACAGATTGATGGCCGCGAGATTGACGAGGCGGCGCTCGCGGCGGGGGTGGAGCGGCTGCGGCGCGCGATGCAGAGCACTGGGCTGCGGCCCACGTATTTCGAGGCGCTGACGGCCGTGGCCATCGATCACTTCGCGCGGGAGGGCGTCGATGTCGCCATCCTCGAAGTCGGTCTCGGTGGTCGTCTGGACGCGACGAGTGCCGTGGCGCCCGAGGTTGCCATCATCACGAGGATTGCCCTCGATCACACGGCTCTGCTGGGCGCCACGCTCGCGTCGATCGCGCGAGAAAAGGCCGCCATCCTGAAAGCGGGCACCAGGGCCTTCATCGCGCGGCAGCCCGACGAGGCACGCGAGGTCATCGCCTGGCAGGCGGCAGAGCAAGGTGCCGAATGCCTCTTTGCGGGCCAGGACTTTGCCCTGAAACCAGAAGGCAGCGCAGGCGATCGCTCTCTCTTCTTCGAAGATAAAGGAAAGGTGAGAGTTGGTCCCCTGCGTCTAGCCTTGGAGGGCGATCATCAGATCGACAACGCGGAGGTCGCGATCGCGGCAGCGTTGGCGCTGTCATCTCGGATCGAAGGAGAACGCCTGCGGCGCGGGCTGCTCGACGTCGTCTGGCCAGGTCGCTTTCAGACGGTCGCGTGCCAACCGATCACTGTCGTCGATGGCGCGCACAACCCAGATGGCGCCCGGGCACTGGCCCAGACCTGCCTGTTGCGATTCCCAGCGGCACGGCCACGGCTCGTGTTCAGCGCGTTGGCAGACAAGGATGTCTCTGGCGTTGCCGAGCAGCTCTTCCCGCTGGCGCGCTCCATCCATCTGGTCGCACTCGACAACCCACGCGCGCTGACCATGGGGGCGTTGGCAGCGCACGCAAGAGAGAGGGGGACAGCGTTCGATTGTCATGAAGCCCTCTCCTCAGCCCTCGGGCGCGCCCGCGAACTGGCTTTGGCGGATGGGCCAGACGGCTGGGTGCTCGCCGCGGGCTCGCTCTACCTCGTCGGAGAAGTTCTGGCGCTGATGGGTCGCGTCTAGCACTACAGTTAGGGAAGCCGGGTGATGGCGACCTCAGAATTCTGCCGGACTCCCAGGCGATAGACGAGTGGACTCGTCCTCCTGCTCTCGATTCTCGGCGACCTCAGAATTCTGCCGGATTCCCAGGCGATAGAGGTCAATCGCAACCGTAGTGCTGTTTCCTCAAATTCTCCCGTCACCGCGCTCGTCCGTGAAAGGCCAGTCATCGTTGTTTCGTCGGTCACTTCCTTCAGGAAGATCCCTCCTCACGCCTGGCCTATCATTCCACCTCCTTCGCCCGGATCGGTCCGAATTAGAGGACCGCTCTAGAGCACCGAGGGGAAGGTTGAAAATTCGGACAGGCCCCCCCCGACCGAGCCGTCACAAAGGCGTAAGTCGATATTGACAAGCCCGCGGTGATTTGCTGTTTAAGCCCGCCTTTCCGCCTTCCCTCCCCGAAAGACCCTGGATGTCCCCTCAACACTTGAACATACTGCTTTATTCAATTGTTGCCCTCGCTCTGATTATTTCAGTGGTGACGGACTTCCGATCGAGAAAAATCAAGAATGTCGTCACCTTGCCGACGATTGTCATCACCCTCGCACTGCGATTGATTTTTGGAGGATGGGGCCAGGTCGTTCAGGAAGGCTTTGTGAGCGGAGGCGGCTTTTTTAGTGGATTAGTGGGGATGATCGTCAGCGCGGTCGTCTTTTGGTTCATGAGAGCAGGAATGGGCCCCGGCGATCTGAAATTGATGGCTGCGGTCGGCGCAGGCGTGGGATTCCCCTCTGTTATTTTTTGTTTCATGGGAACTGGGCTCGTGGGGGGAATACACGCGATCGTGCTGCTTCTCTGGAAAGGTGAATTCCTTCATACATTGAAAAACATGGGGAAGAGGGCTGTCTATAAGATGCGTCCTTCCAATACGATGAGTGTTGGATATAAAAGTCAGAAAATACCTTATGGTTTCGCTATCGCTCTGGGTAGTGCCTGGGGGATTTGGTGGAAAATGATGCATTAGTAGATACAGATACCGTCCTCATGAGATTTTGAGGGATTTAGGAAAGTAAAAGTCTGCAAGTGAGGCTGGAGGTTGGAGCTGTTTCACCCGATAAATCCAAAAGCAGAAAAGGAAAAATCGATGGCAAATAAAATACGTGTCGCAATGGCATTCGCCTTTGTCTTTTTGTTGCTAGGGACTGCCTATGCACAAGAAGAACAGTCTGTTGCGATTGGTGTCGGAACGCAGAAGGTCATCAATGTTCCAGGGATTGCTCGAATTGCCATCGGCGATTCCAACATCGCAGACGTCAAGGTCCTTGGAACGAGTCAAGTCCTCATCGTCGGCAAGCAGGAGGGGCGAACGACATTGCTCCTCTGGAAGTCCAATGGCTCCCGATTGAATTTCATGGTCAACGTCCGCAAGAAAGATCCCAATGAGCTCATCGAAGAGATCAAGCGGCTCCTGGGCGATCGAGAAGGCATCACCGTTCGGATGGTCGGCGATCGCATTTATCTCGATGGCTATGCCTATACGACGGACGACAAGGAGCGCGTGGACGAGATTGTCCAGATTTATTCGGGCAATGTTCAGAGCTTCGTCAAATATGCGCCGAATGCCAAAAAGCTGGTCGCCAACAACTTGAACGCTGCGCTTCAGCGAGCTGGTCTCAAGAACGTCCAGGCCACAGTCGTCGGAACACAGATCTTCTTGGAAGGCTCGGCTGAATCCGAAGAGGATGTCGAGAAGGCTTTGAAGATCACCAAGGCCATTGGCGAGCAGAACGTCGAGAATCTCGTGGTGGTCGGCATCGCGCGCATGATTCTAACAGAGGTCCAGTTCGTCGAGATTCGCCGGACAAATACGGATGTTCTCGGCATCAATTGGCCTTTGGAGATCGGTGGAGACGTGTCGGGAACATGGGATATCTCCAAGCAACTCCTGCCCGCCTCCATGCCCTCCCAGAGTTCTATTTCTCTAACTGCTTCGGGCAATTCGAACTTCTCCTTCGCGTTTAGATTCAACGATGGTTACGGTCGTATGCTGGCCCAGCCCAAGCTCGTCTGTGCCTCTGGTAAGACGGCGAAGTTCAATTCGGGCGGTGAATTCCCTATCGCGGTCGTCACGCCGAACGCTGCCACCGTGGAATACAAGCCCTATGGCATCAGCCTCGACGTCACGCCAACGGCAGACCGACACGGCAATATCCGAACGGAGATCAAAGCCGAGGCCTCAGAGCTCGACATGTCGGTCCAGGCCAATGGAATGCCTGGGACGATTCAGCGTAAGGTCGAGACGACCGTGACGGTCCGCCACGGAGAGACGATCGTTTTGGGCGGTATTTTTCACCACAATGAACAGAAGGGTGTCACGAAGACCCCTCTGCTCGGCCACATCCCTATCTTGGGAGAGCTCTTCAAGCACCGCCAGAGTGAAGGAACCAAGAAGGAGCTCCTCATCTTCGTGACGCCTCGCATCGTCAACCCAGATACCGAGAGGATTCGTCGGCTCCTGGATGACATGAAGCAGCGCTACAAGCAGGCGCGCGATGAGGTTTCTTACAGCATCTTTGACTGACCTAGAGAGCGTCTGTTGAAAATGTGGAGTCCAGATTGGTCCACAGTAACTGTGACAGTCTGGACTCCTTCTTTGTTTTGGCCCATTGACTATTCGAGAGGTGTCGAATGATTTCTGTTGTCATTTCCGAAAAAGGTGGCGGTAGCCATGCCGAAGATTTCGATGCGGATGAAATCAATATCGGACGTGTCCAGGGGAACGACATTGTTTTGGCAAAGGGAAATGTCAGCAAAAATCACAGCCGAATCATTAACAAGGGCGGTAAGCTCGTCGTCGTCGATATGCGCTCGACGAATGGCACGTTCGTCAACGGTCAGCGCATCTCCGCGCCTCAGGTCCTGCGTCCAACGGATAAGATCTTCATTGGTGATTATATTCTGACGGCATCTCTCATCGATGATGCGGATATGCAAGATGAAGAATATGACGACGAATATGACGACGAGGGCTATGATGACGAAGAATATGATGAGGAATACGACGACGAGTATGAAGATGAGCCGGAAGAAGAGGAGCCTCCAGCTCGATCTCCTCGCCGAGCGCCTCTGGCGAGTCGGCCTGAGGCCTCTCGGATGGATGTTGAAAGAGGTGGCGCAGACAAGAAACCCAAACGTCAGATCATGCAAGCCCGTGATTCAGGGAAAAAGGTCGATCCTGAAGTCCTCAAATACAATAAACTTCAGAAAGACATTCACGATCGATTGATCGACTATTTGGATTTGCGCCGCCTGGATATCGACAAGCTGGGCGACGAAGAGCTCTGGTCCAAGACGGAAAAGGCCATCTGCGACATCATCGATCAGATGGAGGTCGATGGAGAGATCGACGACGAGCTCGATCGAGATCTACTCGTCACGGATGTCCTGAACGAGGCGCTCGGTCTAGGCCCCCTGGAGCATTTTTTGGCGGATGACGACATCTCCGAGATCATGGTCAATCACGCCACCCAGATCTATATCGAGAAAAAGGGCAAATTGACCCTTTCGCCCAAGACGTTTTCATCCAATCAGGCCGTCCTTGGCGTCATCGAGCGCATCGTGGCCCCAATTGGTCGGCGCATCGACGAGTCATCGCCTCTGGTCGATGCCCGCCTCAAGGACGGCAGCCGTGTGAACGCCATCATTCCGCCGCTGGCCCTCAAGGGACCAAGCATCACGATTCGAAAGTTCAAAAAGGAAAAATTAAAGATTCAGGATTTGATCAAATACAAGACCGTGACGCCACAGATGGCGGAATTCATGGAGATGTGTGTTCTCTCCCGGCGAAACATTATCATCGCTGGAGGAACGGGCTCTGGAAAAACGACGACGTTGAACATCGTCTCGAACTTCATCCCAGAGGATGAGCGCATCGTCACTGTGGAGGACGCCGCCGAGCTCCAGCTGGCTCAGGATCACTGGGTCCAGCTCGAATCACGTCCACCCAACCTCGAAGGCAAGGGTCAGATCACCATTCGAGATCTCGTCAAGAACTGTCTGCGTATGCGCCCTGACCGTATCGTCGTCGGGGAATGTCGCTCTGGTGAGACCCTCGACATGCTCCAGGCCATGAATACTGGACACGATGGCTCTCTGACCACCCTGCACGCCAACACGCCGCGCGACGCGGTGGCGCGAATGGAGACGATGGTCATGATGGCGGGCATGGATTTGCCTCTGAAGGCCATTCGTGAGCAGATCGCCTCCGCCGTGCATATGATGTTTCAGCAGACCCGCTTCGGCGATGGTAGCCGCCGCCTGACCTACATCTCAGAGCTGACGGGCATGGAGGTCGATGTCGTCACGATGCAGGAGATCTTCATGTTCAAACAGGAGGGGTTTGACGAAAACAACAAAGTGCGCGGTCGTTTCGTGGCCACGGGCTTTGTTCCAAAATTTTATGATGAATTGCAGCGTCGTGGCGTCCCTGTAAACATGAGTATCTTCAGAGAAGACTGAATGGAAAGATGACTCAGCAGCCCTCCGACAGGGTGACTTGAAACAAATCCAAGCGCCATTGGTTTCATGCTTAGATGTCGCCAGCCGCTTCTCTAAAATAAAAAATGTAATGCCACCTCGTGACATCGATCCAGATGGGCTCGATGTCATTTTTCCGAAAGAGAGTGTGGGAAAAGAAATGGCGTATTCCCTGACATTTATGGGCGAGCAGGACGAGCAGACCGTCGAGCTGAGCTCCGAGCTATCCGTTGGGCGGACGAACCAGAACGACGTCATCCTGAACGATCAGGGGGTGTCCCGGAAGCATTGCCGTTTTTTCATTGGCGAGGATGGTCAGGTCTATGTCGAGGACTTGGGGAGCGCCAATGGCGTCCAGGTCGACGGCGTCCCGATTTCTCAACCGATGCCCTTGTCCCCGGACAATGAGATTTCCATCGGTAAGACGAAAGCCCGCCTCATCGCGTCTCCTTCTGCTGGCCGAAGCCGTTCTTCGGCCCGTTCGAGCGGTGGTGCGCTGGCGCGCAGAGACTCCCCGGCGAGAGGCGAACGCGGCGCGCTGCGACGCAGAGATTCACAGGAGCGTGGGCCAGCAGATCAGCGCGGCGCCATCGAGCCGGTCTCCTCTTCCCGGCGCTCGATGTCTGCTCCTACAAGAGGGCGTAGCAAGAGCCTCACGAACACTCGCGCCAAGGCGATGAAGGCCACCTCGCGCGGAAAGCTCAAATGTCTTTCAGGTCCAGCGGAGGGCGATACGTTCGATTTGAACGGCAAACCGCGGCTCATCGTGGGCCGCTCGACGCCCGCGGATATCATCCTGAACGATCCCTCGGTCGCCCGGAAGCACGCGGAGATCTACAAGGTCGGTTCGTTCTTCAACGTCTATGACCTCGGCAGTCCAGGTGGAACGCTGGTCAATGGCGAGCCCGTCACGGAAACTCAGCTCTGCCCGGGCGATGAGATCACCATCGGCGATTACGTCTTTCTTTACACGGGGCCGGGTGAGCTTCGCGATGCGAGCGCGGGTGGAGCGACCAGGAAGAAGTATATCTTTGGCGGACTGGCCGCCGCGGTCCTCTTGGGCTTCGCGGGCATGGCCGTCGTGGCCGGAGAAGAGGAAGATGTCGTGAGCGCCCCAGCGCAGCCCGGTCCCAGGTCCTTGGCTGCCGCCAATAAGAATGACGACAACGTCGATCCCCTCCGCCTGTTGGGACGCTGCAAAGCGCTCGCGGACATCGAGGGCGAGCAGCTCAACTTCAAGGAGGCCGCGCAGGTCTGTGCCAAGGTCTTGGAGCTCGATCCGACCCTGACAGAGGCCCGCTCCCTAGAGCGATTGGCCAAGCGCGAGATCAAATTCGGCGAAATCCTCGAAGACGCCAAGCTCAAATCCTCTACGTCCCAGGACGAGACGGCCATTGAGCTCCTCCTGCAGATAGAGCCGGATTCGATGGCCTTCACCCAGGCCAGACAGCTTTTCCGAGATACCTCGGATCGCCTGGCCAAGCGCATGCGCACGCAATGTCTGACCGAGCATAAGTCGGGATTTTACCAACAGGCGTTCGATGCGTGCCGCCGTCATATGGAATTGGTCTGCAACCTCGAAGATGCGAGCCAGGATGTCGTGAAGACGTTTTCGCTGGCAGCCAAGCGCATCAAGGCGTCCGAGACTTTCGTGTGCCCGGAAACTTATGCCGTCTTTGGAAAGCGCGTCGCCTTCGACGATTCGAACATTGAGCGTACCATCGAGCGCCATTTCCCGAACAAGACCGTCGCCAAGGCGATGATCGAGTATTACACGACCGGACGGCCCAAGAAGATTGCCGACGACCTGAAGCGCGCCAAAGCCAAGAGCCCCAAAAACTTCAGCTCCGACGTCGATGAGCTCATCCTGAAGCTCGAAGTCATCGACGGGCGCTACACCAGCGGCCAGGAGGGTATCCTGCGCAACGACGCTGCCCGCGCAGAGCAGTTTTGGAAAGATGCTTTCGACGCGGAAGCAACCTTTTTCCCGAAGGGCGTCGAGAGTGTTTTGATTCGGGACATGAAAGCGCAGCTCGCCAAAATCTATTTTACCCAGGGCGAAGACTTCATGAAGAAGGAATTCTATGGGGAGGCCTTCAAGGCCTATTACACGGGCTATCAATACGATGCCAAAAACAGGGATTTGTTGAAGCAGATCGCATTCATGGAGCAGAAGGCCTCTCAGTTCCTGCGCCAAGATCCGGGCTGTGAGACTGCCCGCCTGTCGGCGAGCATCACGATTCCCAAGAGTGGCGTGAACAAACGCGCCGAAGAGATGTTGATCGATTACAATTGTCTATGAATGGTTTCTGATGGAGCCGAAAGCCCACGGGCGTCTGCCTCGTGGGCTTTTGTTTTATGAAATGAATAATTCATCCAACAAGCGTCTTCTTTTGATTGATGGCAGTTCCTATGTCTTTCGAGCCTATTACGCCATTCCCACCCTGACGACGCCCCAGGGACGCCCTATCCAGGCTGCCTATGGCTTCACCCTGATGCTCTTGAGGACCATGAGGGAAAACCCCGACTGCCTGCTGGCCGTGGCCCTCGACAAAGATTCGCGCGCGTATCGGCAGACCATCGATCCGGACTACAAGACGAATAGGCCGCCCACGCCCGCGGCGCTGGTAGAGCAGTTTCCCGTGGTCAAGCAGATCCTCGACGCCTTCAACATCCCGACGATCGAGAGCGCTGGGTATGAAGCCGACGACGTGATCGCGACCCTTGCCCAGCAAGCCGTGGCCCAGGGTTATCGGGTGACGGTCATCACGAGTGACAAGGACCTGATGCAGATCGTCAACAATCAGGTCGAGCTCTTCGATCCGATGAAGGAGCGCCGCATCGGTCCACAGGAGGTCTTCGACAAGCTGGGTGTGTCGCCCGACCACGTCATCGACTACCTCGCGCTCGTCGGTGACGAGGTGGACAACATCCCCGGCGTTCCCAAGATCGGCCCCAAGACGGCGGCCACCCTCATCGAGGCGATGGGCGACATCGATGGGATCTACGCGCACCTCGGGGAGGTGGCGGGCCTGAGGTTGCGCAACAGCAGGGCCATCGCGGACCAGCTCGCCCTGTGCCGGATCCAAGTCAAGCGCGCCCTCCTGCTCGTCCGTCTCCAGACGGATCTGCCCGTGGCCTTCGACGAGGCGGTCTTCGCGCGGGTGCCGTTCGACCGCGAGCGTGTGCGCGCGCTGTTTCAGTCGCTCGGCTTCAACAAGCTCATCGCCGATCTCTCGCTGGAGCTGCCGCCTTCACCTGTGTCAGACAAGGCGGCGGGCGTCTCCAAACTCATCCTCAACGAGCTCCAGCTGGCCGAGATGGTGCGGGACCTGTCGTCGGTCGAGACGATGTCGTTTCAACTCCTGCTCAGCGGCCACGACGCGCGGCACGACGCGCCGATCGGCTTTGGCTTCGGGGACGTGGCCACCCTGCGGCATTGGTATGTGCCCGTTGGCCATCGCTACCTGGGTGCGCCTCGCCAGCTCAGCGAGCAGGTGGTCATCGATCACGTCCGGCCGCTGTTCGAGAACGCCGCGATCGGCAAATGGGGCCACCAACTCAAGGGAGCCCTGCTGTGCCTGGAGCGCCTCGGCATCGAGCTGAAGGGGCCGCTGAACGACATGGACCTGGCCATCTATCTCTTGGATGGCGAGCGGCGCGATCGCTCGCTGGTGAGCCTGGCCCGCGAGCGGCTCTGCAGAGCGCTGCCGCCCGACGTCCGCCAAGAATCCAGGTTTCGCAAGGATCCCATCACCGCGCTGCCCGTCGCGGCCGCCACCGAGTGGATCTGCGCTTACATGACCGCCAATACCGATCTCCTGAAGCTCTTTTTGCCCGAGATCGAATCCCTCGGGCTCGACACGCTCTACCGCGATTTGGAGCTGCCGCTCGTGGAGATCCTCGCGGACATGGAGCGCACCGGGGTCCTCATCGAGACTGGTGCGCTCAACCGATTGAGCGCCTCCCTGGCCACGTCGCTCGCCCAGTTCGAGCAGAGCGCCATCGAGATGGCGGGCGAGCCGTTCAACCTCAACTCGAGCCAGCAGATCGCGCACATCCTGTTCGAGAAGTTCAAACTGCCCGTCCAGCGCCGTGGTCCGCGCGGCCCCTCCGTCGATCAGGAAGTGCTCGAAAAGCTCTCGCCCATGCACCCGTTGCCCGCCCTCATCATCGAGTATCGGGCCCTCTCCAAGATCAAGAGCACCTACCTCGATCCGCTGCCCGAGCTGGTCGAGCGCGACAGGCGCATCCACACCACCTTTCACCAGACGGTCGCGGCCACGGGTCGCCTCTCCTCGTCGGCTCCGAACCTCCAG
>JAISIF010000191.1 GCA_031262165.1 Myxococcales bacterium
AATGAACGTCGAGACGTTTTGAAGTCGAGATGTTTTTAAGAGGTTGTCTCTTCAGACCAAAAGGGGTAAACGGCGCGGTTCTTTACATTACCTGTGCAAATTTTTGGGAGGTTCTCTCGTGTCGATGAAAGAGCGGTTGGAAGGGCTAAAAATACTCAATCAGTTGGATGCGGATGTCCTGGAGCTGAAAAAAATGGGGAAGACATTCCCTGTCCGCCTCGCGGAACTCGAAGAGTCGCTCCAGGCCATCAAACTCCGGACAGAGGCGGAGCGGACGCGGCTCGACGAGCTGGAGTCGAAGCATATCGGTCTCGAAGCGGGCATCGCGATGGAGAAGGACAAGGTCAAGAAGTGGGAGGCGAGGCTCGTCGAACAGCGCTCCACGCGTGAATACACGGCCCTCGCACGCGAGATCGACATCGTGAAGAAGTCGATCCTCTCTCAGGAGGAGATGTTCACGGCCAACGCCCAGGATCTGGAGAAGGCGCGCCAGAAACTCACCGAGGCGCAGGCCGATCAGGCCACTCAGTCGCGAAAGATCTCTTCGGAGAAGACCAAGCTCAGGAAGCAGGTGGAGAAGCATGAGGAAGAGCTGGCCGCGATGGCGCTCAAGCGCATCGAGCTGGCCAAGGACGTCGAGCCCACGCTCCTGGCGCGCTACGAAGCTGCTTGCCGTCATACTGGGACGGGGCTCGCCTCGGTGGCGCCGGTCGGAACGTGCCGCGGCTGCAACATGCGGATTCGGCCCCAGCTCCACAACATACTGCGCGCCGAGGCCATCGAAGCCTGCCCCTCCTGCCACCGCCTGATCTACGCGGAGGAGCTGCTCGCGCCACCGCCCGCGCCCAAGCCCGAAGTGCCGACCAAGGCCGCGCCCAAGACGCGCAAGACCAAGGCCAGCACCGCCATCAAGGCTGCCGAGGGATGACGTCGTCGGTCAGTGCCGCGCTCCTGCGCCGACTCGCCGACGACTGCGCCTCACTTGATGAGCTGCGAGCGCGAATCGGCGCGCTTCCCTTTGCCGAGGTCCAAGCGCTCCTGCGGGAGCTCGCGCAGCTGTTGGAGACGCACCAGCCTTCGGCATCCATCTCTGTATCGCCTGATGTCGATGCGCCCGCGTTGCCTGCCACGGCATCATCCAATGCACCAGCGCCCGACTCCTCATCGACGATGCCCGCTCCTGGCTCGCCACGCCAGGCCACCAGCGCCAGCCGAGCACAGCAGTCGAGCTTTGGGTTTGGTGGCGGTGGCGATGCTGCCAGAGCCGTTGCAGCCCAGACATCGCCGCGCAAGCTCCTGCTCTATTCAGATGGCGCGGCGCGCGGAAACCCGGGCCCCGCTGGCGCGGGCGCTGTCCTTATGAAGCCAGATGGGAGCATCGTCGCGCGCGTCGGCAAATACCTGGGCCGTCAGACGAACAATTACGCCGAATACATGGCCCTCATCGTCGGCCTGCGCGCCGCGCGCGACCTGGGCGCCAACGAGATCGAGATGGTCGCGGACAGCGAGCTCCTCGTGAAGCAGATCAAGAAGATCTACCGGGTCAAGAATGAGCAGCTCCAGGCCCTCTATGCCGAGGCGACCGAGCTCATCTCGCAGTTCCAGCGCGCCTCGATTCGCCACGTCCCGCGCGAATACAACCGAGAGGCGGACGAGATGAGCAACCGGGCCATCGACGAGCGAATGTAGCGCGCCACAGAGCGAGTGAATCTCTTCCACGCTCCACAGAAGCGAATGCCTCTCCATTCGCTTCTGCGCGCTTAGGACTCATCCCTCAATTAGGACTTTTGCACCGCGAGCGAAGAGCGAAGGCTGGCGCTTCACGGACCAGTGGGGATCGATCCTAATTGAGGGATGAGTTCTGAATCGAATTCCCAAAAACCTTGTAAATTCAAATGGTTGGCACGCGATTTTCGATAACTTGAAATAAATGACGATAGAATTTTCTGTCATTCTATGGGCGGCTTGCCGAGCTCGATCAGCTCAAGGCGATCCTGCGGAGCGGCCGCTGGTTTTTCGTCAAGCTCAGCGGCCACAGGCGAATCTGTAAAACGCCCCTCATTCGACAGTCCCTCGACTCGGTGCATGATCATCGGGGGGGGCTCTACAAGCAGGTGCCTGACTCAGGTCGCGTCGGCATGCTCTGTGTGCTGCGGGATGCCTTCGAGTCCTTTGCGATAGGCCCTTCACGAACGCGCCCCCCCCCATGACGCGTTCGGAGATGGCCACGACGATCGCGACGCTGGCCGAGCAGAGCTTCATCGTCATCCTCGACGAGTTTCATACTGCCATCGAGCCATCCTCTCGGCGTTCTCGTCTCATCTACAGAGAAGGAGCTCGCCTCTCTGCCAAAGCCTCATCGGCGTATGGTGGGCTCTTCGTCCGCGGCTCGCTCTACACGGAGATGCCGACGCTCCTCAAAGATCGCGCGGCCCCCTCTAGCGCCGGGCGATGGACAGCCTGGAGGTCGGCCTCCTCGACATCGCCTCCAACCTCGAGATTCTGCGCGCTCACGCTGACCTCGATCGGAGCCGCTTGCTCCTGCTCTGGAACCTCTTCGAAGGCGTCCTGAAAGTTTATCGCGACTGCTTCGAGCAACAGAATGCGCCTGCCTCGAATGCGAGGCGCTCTTGCGCGGATGTTTTTCCAGAGCTCAGAGCCCCTCTCTCATGAGGGCGAGAGCTGGTTCCTTCACGGGTTGCGCGGCCACCATGAGGAGGTGGTGCTCGAGTTCGTCGCGAGAAACCCGGGCTGCACGCATGGCGACTTGGAAACGCAGGTTCGAACCGTCAGTCCAGGGAGCGCGGAGCTGGTGGCTGGCCACATCAAGCGGCTCATCGAGCGTCGACTTCCCATCATTGCCACGGAGAAGGCGCGCAAAGATCGCTACGACATCCTCGACAATCTCCTGCGCTCGTGGCTGCCAGCTCTCGCGCCCTTCCTGTCCGCAGTGAATTTTCAGCCAATCGAGCTCCTGCTTCGGAATGCCAGTGCGCGCCTATGTGAAGGGAAAGTCCAGGTCTGAAGCGCCTCGTGGCGACGCTCTCTGAGGAGCGCGGACGGAAGGGCTGCCGGGGGCTTTTCGCTCGCCCTTCGAATCGCAGGTCATTGGGACAAACAGGGCACTACTGAGCTCGACCTCGTCGTCATCGGTGAGGTCGATGAGCGTATCCGCCTCGGCAACTGCAAGAGCGACGAAGCGAAGCTCGACGCCTCTCTTCGCTTCACGGACAGGCACATCGCCCACCTCCTCGAACAGCAGCCGACATATCGCGTCTGCCAAATGGAGAGGATCGCGATTGCCCCGGAGATTTCGCCAAAACGGACCATGCTTCCCCGAGATCAGGATTGGATTGCCCAAGACAAGACCTGCGCGATCTTACGGAGGGCCTCTGAGGGGGGTCCGCTCGACGCTCTGCCTCTGGTTCATCTTTTCCCTGCCTTCGGCTGCTCGTTCGATGTGCCGAACGATCTCGGCGACGAGCGCCTCGCCTTCGAAATCACCCAGGGCGAGGAGCTCTCTCTGATCGATGACGATCGTCCGTTGTCCATCGAGCGCGTTGAACAGAACGATCAATGCGGATTGCTCCGAACGCGAACCGATCGCGGTGTCGAGTTTGGGCAAAAGCGGTCTCAGGAGCTCGCGCGCTTCAGCGGCGACCTCCGCATAGAGCGCTGGCGCGCGCACTTTCTCGAGGAGCCCAGGCAACTCTGCGAGCGCCTCGTCACAGGCGTGCGTCGAGTCCGCGAAGGCCGAGTCGAGCGAGAGGGCACAGCGCACATAGGCTTCGATCGACAGAGGCGCGCGCTCGAACAGCGCCTCGAAGCGCTGGATCGAGTCAGGCGCGAGGCGAAAGTTGGCGCGGACCTTTTGGCGGATCAGCGAGAAGCGGCGGGCGGTAAACGGGCGGTCGCGTGCGATCGGAGCCTCGTCGTAACCCAGCGCGTTGAAGGCCGCGTAGAGCGTGAAGAGCCGCTCGTCCGTGCGCAGCGTGACACCAGAGCGCGTGACGAGGCGGTTCATCGGATCTTCGGCGGCACGCGAGAACGAGGGGAGCGCCATGAGGCAGGCGAACACGATCGAGTGTATTGCCCGCTTCATGGAGCGCCCTCTTGGCCTGTGCACAGGATCGCTTCGAGCGCCTCTGGTGTGTTGAGCGCGGGTTCGTCCAGCACTGCGTCGAGCAGGCGATTCAAGGCCAGGCCGATCGCGGGTCCACCCTTTCCCAAGATCGCTGCGACGCGATCTCCATCGATCGCGAGGTCAACGATCGCGAGCGGTGGGTTCGTGGACAGCACCGCGTCGATGTGCGTCCGCAGCGCTTCCTCGCGCTCGCGGTCAGCGCCCAAGGCGCGCGCAAGCAGCAACAGATCTGGGACGAGCTCAGGCGTGACGCTCGACACCGCGCGACGAAGCGCCGCGTCGGTCGCGTGTTCCATGAGAGCAAATTCACGCCGGGCGAGGCGCTTTTGCACGGCGTCGAGCTCTGCGTTCGAGAAGCGCAGGCGCCGCAAGAGTGCCGTGGCCTGCGTCTTCTGCGCGACGCGGCCAAAGAGCTGGGCAGGCGCGAGGTCGGCCAACAGCGCGGAGAGCCGCAACTCGAGGCTCGCGTCTGACTTGGCGTCGAGGAGTCGATCGAGTCGAAGCCGCGCGTCGTCGATCGCCGACTCCGAGAGCTCGGGCAGCAGACGCGACAAGATCCCGGATTCCTTCAGGAGCTCGATGCCGCGCGAGGGGTGCGCTGACTCGAGGAGCTTCACGAATTCGTCGCGCTGCCGTTCGCGCGAGACCTTGTCGAACGTGGACAGCGTGGGCGCGATGGCCGCCATGGTCTCTGGTTCGATGTCTAAGCCGAGCGTGGTGGCGAACCGGACAGCGCGCAGCACGCGCAAGCCATCCTCTGAGAATCGATCGAGCGCGCTCCCAACGCAGCGCACGAGGTGGCGTGTGAGGTCGAGGCGGCCATCGAACGGATCGGCAAAGCGCTGCCGCACGGGGTCGTAGGCCATCGCGTTGATCGTGAAGTCGCGGCGCGCCAGGTCGCCCTCTACGTCGTCGAGGAAGACGACCGACTCGGGGTGACGACCGTCGAGATAGTCGCCCTCGCCGCGGAATGTCGTCACCTCGGCCTTGAGCTCGCCCTGTATGACGAGCACGGTCCCATGCTTGAGCCCAGTTGGGACGACGCGTCGGAACAGGCGCATCACGGCTTCGGCGCGCGCGCTCGTGGCGATGTCGAAGTCCTGCGGCGCCTTGCCGAGCAGAATGTCGCGCACCGAGCCGCCCACCACGTAGGCCTCGAAGCCCGCGTCCGCGAGCCTGCGCAGTATGGTGAGGAGCTGGGGTGGAAAGTCGAAGCGCAGGAGCTGGGCAGGGGCGGACGTCGTCATGATCGAGCTTCCGGTTTGGTCCCCAATCGCCAGCCAGGCGTCGCGGCAAGGTCCAGCCCAGCGCGCTCCCCCCGCCAAAAGGCGTGTGTGCCAGCGACCGCGATCATGGCGCCGTTGTCCGTGCACAGGCGAACTGGCGGCAGGAAGAGCTCGACGCCTGCCTTGGCCGCGCGCTCGGTCATCAGGCTGCGCAGTCGGCTGTTCGCTGCCACGCCACCGGCCAGGACGATGCGGTGGTGGCCCAATGCCTTGGCCGCGCGGATCGCCTTGGCCGTGAGCGGATCGGCCACGGCCTCCTGGAACGAGGCGCACAGATCGGCGAGTGCCACGCCCTCGGGCTTGCCTTGCCGCTCGATCCAGGCGCGCACCGCCGTCTTGAGCCCCGAGAACGAGAAGTCGCACTCGGCGCCTTCACCTCGGATGTGCGCTCTGGGGAACGCGATGGCCTTGGGGTTTCCCTCGCGCGCGTGGCGGTCGATGGGCAGGCCACCTGGGTAGGGCAGGCCGAGCATCTTGGCGACCTTGTCGTAGGCCTCGCCCGCCGCGTCGTCGCGTGTGGAGCCGACCGATCGATAGTCGCCGAACGCGCGCACGTCGAACAGCGAGGTGTGGCCTCCGGACACGACGAGGCCGAGGAAGGGCGGCTCGGGCGCCTCTTCGAGCAGGCGGATGGCGAGCAGGTGGCCTTCGAGGTGGTTGACGGCCACGAGTGGCTTGGCAGTGGACCACGCGAGACCTTTGGCCGCCTGCACGCCCACGAGCAGCGCGCCGATGAGGCCTGGCCCGCTCGTGACGGCGATGGCGTCGAGGTCGCCGATCGTCACGCTGGCCTTTGCGAGCGCCTCATCGATGACGGGCATGACCTGCATCACGTGATTGCGCGAGGCCAGCTCTGGCACCACGCCACCGTAGCGCCGGTGGATCTCGATTTGTGACGAGATGACGTCCGAGAGCGCCACCCGGCCATCGCGCACGACCGAGGCGGCGGTCTCATCGCAAGAGGTTTCGATTCCGAGAACGAGCATGTGGGGTTGCCTTCAAGTCTTAGGACTCATCCCTCGATGAGGACCGAGCAATGCGAAGGCCGGGGAATGTCAGTCGAGGCGCGAGGCGGGAGCTTCCAGGCGGAAGAGACCAACGAAGCAACGAAGACTGGCGTTTCACGGACGAGCGGGGCGACGGGATAATCGAGGGAGAAGTCCTTGTTCTGGCTGAACCGAAACGGTCGGTTCGCTGCCTTGCCGATAGTTTTTGGGCTGAAATCCAGAGGCGATCTTCAGCCGATCTTTCAGGAAAACACCCGGGTCTGACATTTCCGGAAAACACCCAGAGGGAGCTTGAGGGGGCAAACGCCCCCCATCCCGATCATCCCACAGGGGTCTGACATTTTCCGGAACCCTCAGAAGGGGGAGGCTGAATTGTCAGAGAGGGGTGTTTTGCTGGAGGGGGCACTCTTGGCCGCAGTCGACTTGGCCAGAATGCGTCGTTCAAACCGAGCAAACCGAGTCAGGGCAATCGAGTTCTAACGAGCTCGAGTCTTCTCCCTCGTCGGCTGCGCCGCCCCTCCCCCTCTCAGAGAGCAGCGTCAACGCGATACTCTTGGAATTAGGGCGAGGCGAGGATCGCATCGGGGAGGAGCTCATCGGAATCGATGTCTCTCAGAGAGCAACGTCAACGCGATACGTTTGGAATTTCACCCATGCCGTAGACATCGATTCCAATATGTCGACCCATTCGAAACCTTCTTTCCAAAGAAGAAACCTCATTTGCCCGGCCTTGCAGATACGAGCTCGTGGCTCCGGCAACCGTTCGGGCTTCAGA
>JAISIF010000204.1 GCA_031262165.1 Myxococcales bacterium
ACCCAGGAGGCGTTGAGCGCCTACCGCGCCCTGCTCGACCTCACGCCCGACGACGCTCAGGCCAAGCAGGCCGTCGAGGAGCTGCTCGAAAAGATCGCCGGGACGGGCGATGTCGAGTCGCTGATCTCGAGCGCCACGTCGACCGAGGAGAAGGTCGCGCTGCTCCAGGCCGAGATCGCCGCGCTGGAGCAGGCCGAGGCCGACGCCCAGGATCGCGACACGCTCTGGGCGCTCTACGAGCGGCTCGATGAGCTCCAGGCGCCGAGCGTCGACTGGCTCGAACGCCAGAAGGCGCTTGCCGCGCAGCTGGGTCGCTGGGAGAGCCTCGCGCGCCTGTGCGAGCGGCAGGCGGCGCTGCTGGAGGCCGATCCCGTCAGGCAGTGCGAGCAGCGCTTCCAGCGCGCCGAACTCCTGCGGACGCGCCTGGGGAACGCCGAAGAGGCGGGCCTGCTCTACCTGCGGCTCTTGTCCATCGAGGGCACCTCGCCGCGCATGGTCGAGGCTCTCGAAGCGCTCTTCGACGCGGGCGTGCTCAAGGAGGCGATCGCCGAAGCCCTGCTGTCCCACTACAGGCGAACGGGCGAGGCGAGCCGAGCCATCGAGGCGCTCAAGACGCTCGCGGCGGCGGCCCGCGATCCTGGCACGCGGCGCGACTTCTTCGTGGAGCTGGCGGCCATCAGCGAGCGGACCAAGGGCAGGGAACGCGCCGCGCTCACGTGGCTCGACAAGGCGCTGCGCCTCACGCCGGCCGACGCGGCGCTGCGCGAGCGCATCGAGACGCTTGCTCAGACCTTGGGCGCACAGGCCGAGCTCGCCTCGCTCTACATCGAGCTGGCGCGCGAGGCGGGCGGCACGCTGGCCAAGGCTCTGTTGCTCCAGGCCGCGCGCCTGGCCGCGGAGGTCCAGGAATACGACCTCGCGCTCCAAGCGCTCGATCTGATCCTGAACAAGGCGCCAGACGCGGAGGCGCTCGACCTACTCCGGCAGTTCGCGCGGCAGGCAGACCGGCCAGCAGAGCAGGCCAAGGCCCTGCGCGGGCTCATCGCCCTGTTGCGCGAGACGGCGGAGGGCGAGGAGGAGGCCGCGGGCGTCGCGGCGCTCAGGCTAGAGCTCATCGACCTGTCCGAGCGCCACGACAAGGTGGAGGTGGCGGCCCAGCTGCTCGAAGAGCACCTGGAGAAGTGCGCCACGCCGACGGCGGAGCTGTTCGAACGGCTCGAGCGGCTCTGCCTCAAGATCGGCGACAAGGCCGGTGCGCAGCGCGCCCTGACGCGGCAGTTCGAGTTGGCCGAGGCCGCGGGCGATCGCGCCTTGGTGGCCCGGCTGCGCCTGCGCCTGTCGCGGCTCATCGCCGACGAGGCCGAGGGCGGCGGCGACGCCTCGGGCGCGCTGAAGAACTACGCGAAGATCCTCGCCGATCGCCCCAAGGATCCCGAGGCGCTCGCGGCGCTGGAGAAGATGCTGGAGGTGCCCGAGCGGCGGCAGGGCGCGGCACGCGTGCTCGACGTGGCCTACCAGACCACGCGCGATCACCACCGGCAGGTCCACGTGCTGGAGATCATGGCCGAGTGCGCCACCGATCCGGCCGAGAAGATCCAGATCCTGCGGCGCGCGGCGCAGATCCATGCCGTGGAGCTGCAACAGCCAGAGCTGGCGTTTGCCACGCTGGCCCGCGCGCTCCCGCTCGCGCCCGAGGACGCGCAGCTGCGCATCGCCACGCGTAAGCTGGCTGAGAGCGCCGAGACGCTGGAGAGCTACGCCGAGATTTTGGAGGAGGCCGTCGAGGTGACGCCGGGCAGCCGAGGCGTGCCGCTCCTGCGCGAGCTGGCCGACGTCTGTGAGAAGAAGCTCGGCCAGCGCGACCAGGCGCTCGCCTGCTTCGAGCGCATCGCCGCGGTGGAGCCTGAGAACGTCGAGGCGCTGCGCGGGATGCGCCGCCTCTATCGCCTGCTCGACAGGCCCGCGGACCTGGCCCGCGCCACCGTCCTGCTCGGTCGGCTCGTGTTCGAGGATCAGGAGCGCGCGATGTTCTGGCGCGAGGCTGGCGCGCTCTACGAGGAGACGCTGGACGATCCCGAGGCGGCCGCCGCCTCGTATCGGGCGTTGGCCGAGAGCGATCCGCTCGATCGGGACGCGGCGCTCGCGCTGGAGCGCCTCTACGCCCAGCTCCAGGAGCCAGAGCAGCTCGCGTTCGCGCTCGAGCTCAGGCGCGCCCAGGAGGGCGACAGCGTGGTCGGCCGCCAGGCCGCATTCCGACTCGCCGAACTCAAGCGCGTCCTGCTCAAGGATCCGCAGGGCGCCCTCGCGCTCTACCAGAGGATCCTCCAGGGAGATCCGTCGCACGCGGAGACGTTGGAGGCACTGGAGGCCTGGGGCATGGCCGCGACGCGCGGCTCGGTCGAGGCGCTCGCGATCGTCGATCCCATCCTGGCCCAGGCAGGCGCACACGACCGCCGCATCGCCCTGCGCGAGGCGCTGCTCGCCTCCCTGCCGACGAGCCAAAAGCCGCGCCTGGCCGCCGAGATCCGCGCCATCCACGAGATCGATCGGCAGCAGCCAGATCAGGCCTTCATGGCCGCCTGCCATCACTTCTCGCAGGGCATCGATCGCGAGGGCGTCCTCGCCGAGCTCGAGCGGCTCGCGCGCGGCACGGACAACCTCGAGATCTTCGCCGACATCTGTGAGGACTCGATCGACGCGGTAGGCCTGGGCGACGAGCTGAAGCTGAAGCTCCTGCGCCGCGCCGCCGCGCTGCGCGAGACGCTCGACGAAGCCGAGGCGGCCATCGCGCTCCACCAGCGCGTCCTCCAAGAGATTCCGGGCGACAAAACCGCCTTCAACGCGCTCGCCCGACTGCACTCGAAGACGGCCGACGCCGCGTCCCTGGCAGAGGTCTATCTCCAGCAGCTCACGCAGGTGCAGGCGCCCGAGGAGCGCAAGGTCCTCCTGCTCCAGGCCGCGGCCACGCTGTTCGACGCGGGTAGGTTTGCCGAGTCGGTCGAGCAGGCCCGCGCCGTCCTCGTGCTCGACGCCAAGTCGCTCGACGCGTTGCGCCTGCTCGAACGCGCCTATGGCAAGCTCGGCGAGTGGCGCGCGCAGGCTGACGCGTTGAAGAGCCAGTGCGATCTGCTTCCCACCCAGCCCGAGCGTGAGCGCGCCGCGTTTGCCCGCGCCCAGCTCCTCGACGAGAAGGGCGAGCCAGCCGAGGCCATCGAGGCGTTTTCCCAGCTCCTGCGCGAGAACCCAGGCGATCAGCGCGCCGTCACGGCTCTCGAACGCCTCTTCGAGAAGGAGCGGACGCGCCCCCTGGCCGCCCGCGTGCTCGAAGCGCACTACCGCGCCAGCGACGACGCGCGCCGTCTGTGCGACGTGCTCGAGGTCAAGGCCACGCTCAGCTCCCGTCAGGAGCGCATCGACGTGCTCTTGGAGCTCGCCCGCCTGCGCGAGGGCCTGGGCGAGAAACCGCTCGCCTTCGCGACCTTACTGCGCGCCCTGGGCGAGGACGCGAGCGACGCGGCCATGCTCGACGCGCTCGAGCGCCTGGCCGCCGACACGGGGGCGTTCGAAGAGTTGGCCGCCGCCTACGAGGACGCGCTGGAACGCGGCCCAGACGAGGCCGTGGCCCTGAGCCTCTTGCGCCGTCTGGGCGCGCTCTACACGGAGCGCTTGCCCGACCTAGAGCGCGCAGCGCAGGCGTATGAACTCGTCTCGGCAGCCCAGCCCAACGACGCGGAGCTGCTCGACGTCCTGGCCCGGCTCTATCGCCGCTCGAACCAACCCGGCCCGCTCGTGGCCGTGCTGTGGCGGCAGCGCGACAGGGCAGAGACGGCAGCGCAGCGGCAGGCGATCCTGATGGAGATCGCGCAATGCGCCGACGCCAAGCTCGGCGATCCCGAGACGGCCATCGAGGCGCTGCGCGGCGTGCTCGAGATCGCGCCCAAGGATACGCAGGCCCAGGGGCAGCTCGAACGCCTGCTGGAGACGACGGAGCGCTACGCCGAGCTGGCCGAGCTCATCGAGATGAACGTCGAGCGTGCCGAACAGCAGGGCAAGCAGGAGCAGGCGCTGGAGCTGCGCGTGACGCTCGGTCGCCTCAAGCGCACCCAGCTGGCCGATCCGCGCGGCGCGCTGTCGCTGTTCTCGTCGGTCCTGTTCAAGCGACCCGGTCACCCGGGCGCCATCGCCGAGCTCGAACAGATGGCGGAGAGCGAGGGCACGCTCAGGGCCGAGGCGGCGCTCGCGCTCGAACCGATCTTCGCGACGTCGGGCGACAATCTGAAGCTCGTCCAGATGCTCGAGGCCCGCGCCCAGACCGCGCCTCAGGAGGAGAAAGCCGCACTGCTCAGACGTATCGCGCAGATCTACGAAGGCCCGCTCGAGAACGTGGACATGGCTTTCGTCTATGCGGGCCGCGCGCTGGAGGCCTCGCCCGACGACGTGGAGATCCTGGCGGACGCGCACCGCTCCGCCGTGGCGTCGGGCAACCAGGAGGAGCTGATCACCCTCATCGAAGAGATCACGCCGCGCGCCCGCACGGACGCCGCACGCGTGGCGCTCGTGCGCCTGTTGGCAACCCTCCAGGCCCAGGACGGCTCGCTCGAAGACGAGGCCATCCTCTCGTTCCGGCGCCTGATCGAGCTCGTGCCCGGGGACGAGGCCGCCCTCGATGGACTGGCGCTGCTGTATCGAAAGCGCTCGGCGTTCGGGGATCTCATCGACGTGCTGCGCCTGAAGCTGGCCGTCACCGAGGATCCCAAGGCGTGCGCCGAGCTCCTGCGCGCCATGGCCGATCTCCAGATCTCGTCTCTGGGGGATATCGACTCGGCCATCGCCAGCTTGCGCCGCCTGCTCGAGTTCTCGCCCGAGGACATGGCTGCCCTCGAACGCCTGGAGCACCTGTGCGCCGAGGCCGAGCGCCACGCCGAGCTCGCCGACGTGCTCGCCCGCGAGATTGCGCTCAACCTCCAGCGCGGCCTGCGCGAGCGGGCGCTCGGCCTCAAGCTGCGGCTGGCCGTGTTGCGCGACGAGAAGCTGCTCGACCGCGCGGGCGCACTCGCCCTGTTCGAGGAGATCCTCAAGGAGCGGCCGGGCCACTCGGAGGCCATCGCCTGCCTCGAAAAGACGGTCGAGCGTGACTTTGGCTTCGAGGCCGCCGGTGACCTGCTCACCGACGCGCTGCGCCAGACGGGACAGCACCAGAAGCTCGCCAACCTGCTCGAAGAGCGCGCTGCGGCGATCGGTGGGACCCGCCGCCTCGACTTTCTCGTCGAGAGCGCCAAGCTGCGCATCCGCTTTGGCCGCCACGACCTCGCGTTCCTCTCGCTGTGCCGGGCGTTGCGCGAGGATCCGACCCAGGCCGAGGTGCGCGCGCTCCTGTATCAGAGCGCGGCGCAGGCCGAGACCTTCGAGGAGCTGGCAGAGCTCTATCTGGAAGTGCTCGTCCGCCTCGATGGCGACGACGCGCTCCAGGTCGGTCTGGAGCTGGGTGCCCTCTACGACGAGCGCCTCGGTGAGCCAGAGCTGGCCATCGAGGCCTACGAGAAGGCGCGGCTGGCCGAGCCTGCCCCAGGTTGCCGGGCGCTCGAAGCCCTGTGCCGTCTCTACGAGGCGGGCGAAGCCTACGAGAAGCTCGTGGACACGCTCGAAGCGCTGGCCGCCACCGTGGAGAGCGACGAGGCTCGCGCCGATCACCTCTTCCGGCTGGGCCAGGTCGCCGAGCTCGAACTCGATCCGCCCGCGCCAGACCGAGCTGCCCGTGCCTATGAGCAGGCCTTGGAGCTGTCGCCGAGCCACCTGCCCTCGGCCCGCGCGCTCGCAGCGCTCTACGAGGCGGCGCGGCGCTTCGATCGCCTCATGGCCGTCCTCGAATTGGAGCGGCCGCTCGTCTCGGGTAGCGAGCTCGACAACCTGCTCGGCCACATGGCCGAGGTCGCCCTCGACGGGCTCGACGATCCCGAGCGCGCGATCGAGCTCTACGTCGAGCTCCGTGCGCTGAATCCGCGCTCGGAGAAGGCTTACGCGGCGCTCGAACGCCTCTACGAGGAGACGCGCAAGTTCGAGCCGCTCGTCGAGCTCATCCAGAAGCGCATCTCGCAGACGGTCGATCCGCGTGAGCTGACGCGCCTGTTCGACAAGAAGGGCCGCGCGCTCGTCGAGCTCGGTCGCGCCGACGAGGCCATCAAGGACTTCCGCGCCGCGCTCGACCGCGATCCTCGCCACCGCCCTGCGCTCGACGCCCTGCGCGCGATCTACGAAGGCCAGGGGCCATCCGAGGAGCTGGCCGCCCTGCTGCGCCGCCTCATCCCGCTCCAGGACGGCGTTCCCGCGGTCAAGGCCGTCCGACTGCGCTTCGCCGAGGTGCTCGCGGCAATCGGCAAGCGGATCGAGTCGCTCGACGCCGCACGCCGCGCGCTCGACCTCGAACCGCACACGCTCGACGAGCTCCTGCGCGTCGGCGATCTGTTCCAGACGTTGGAGAGCCCCGCCGATCAGATCCGTGCGCTCGAGCTGCGGGCCATGCTGCTCATCGAGGAGGATCAGGAGGAGGGCGCGCTCGAGATCTTCTACGCCATCGCCGATCTACAGACCGACGCGCTCAAGAAGCCCCTGGCTGCCGCCTCCTCCTACGAGCGCGTGCTCGACCTGGATCCCACCTCGCGCGCCGCGTTCGACAAACTCTGCGAGATCTATTCGGCGCTGAAGGAGTGGCGAAAGCTGAGCGCCGCGTGCGAGCGCTATCTGGCTGCGCTCACCGAGCCAGAGGAGCGCCTGACCCTGCACAAGGCCCTGGCTGCGCTCCAAGAGGAGAAGCTCGGCCAGAAGGACGTGGCCTTCCTCACCTATGGTCGGGCGTTCTCCGAGGCGCCGCACGACGAGGACGTCCGGCGGGCCGTGCACCGCATCGCGGACGAGACCGCGAGCCACGACGAGCTGGCCGCCATCTACGAGGAGATCGTCGACTCGATCGAAAGGGGCCCGCTGTTCGTGGAGCTCACGCTCGCGTTCGCGCGGCTGCAGGACGAGAAGCTCGACGATCCCGACGCCGCCGAAGCCCAGCTGCGCCGCGTGATCGAGTTCGATCCGGCGAGCGCTGAGGCGCTGGAGGCACTCGCCTCGATGTTCGCGCGCCGCGGCCGTGACACGGACTACGTCGGCAGCCTCGAACAGAAATACGAGGTCGCTGCGTCGATCGAGGAGCGCAAGCAGCTGCTGCGCGAGATCGCGCTGACGCAGGAGAACCGGATCGGCGACATGGAGGAGGCGGCGCACGCGCATCAGCGCGCGCTGGAGCTCGAGCCCGATCGCGAGACGTTCCGCGCCCTGGTGGAGCTCTACCGCCGCCACAAGCTGCCGGAGCGCTGCGTCGAGATCTTGGAGCGCGCCCGCGACTTCGAGACTGACCCGCACGAGCGCGCGCAGCTGCAGGTCGAGCTCTCCGAAATTCAGGAGCGCGAGATCGGCGACAGCCTGGAGGCCATCACGGGCTTCCGCCTGGCGCTCGAATTCGAGCCTGGGAACAGAGACGCCCTCGCCGCGCTGGAGCGCATCTTCACGAAGCTCGATCGCGCCGCGGAGCTGCTCGAGATCTATCGGGCGCAGCTCGCGCTGGAGTCGCCAGAGGGCGCGATCCACCTGCACTTCAAGTCGGCCGCGATCTGGGAGGGCAAGCTCCAGAACCTGGAGCGCGCCGATCAGTGCCTCCTGGAGGTGCTCGAGCTCGATCCGACGAACCTGCAGGCCGTCCGCGGGCTCGAAAAGCTGCGGCGCCTCGACGCCGAGGCGCGTCGACCAGAGACGGAGCGCTGGGAGGATCTGCTCCAGGCCTACGAGTATCACCTCGGCCTCGAACCGCCGGTCCATGATCGGGTCGAGCTGTTCGTGGCCATGGGCGAGGTCCAGCGTACGGAGCTCGGCTGGACGGCGCAGGCATTCGACTCCTTCCACAAGGCGCTGGAGCTCAGCCCGCTCTCCAAGGAGGCGATGCACGCGCTCGGGCTGCTCTACGAGGAGGCGGGCGATGCCCAGAACGCGCTCGACATGCTCGCGAAGGAGAATGAGCTGTGCGGCAAGACGCGTGAGTCGGCGACGCTCCTGTGCCGCATGGGCGCGATCCACCTCGACATGCTCGGCGCGCCGCAGGAAGCCAAGGCCGCCTTCCGAAAGGCGCTCGAAGCCGATCCCGACGCGCTGCCCGCCATCCGCGCCCTGCAGAAGCTCTACGAGGCCGAGGAGGATTGGGATCGCTGCCTGGACATGATCGTCCAGGAGACCCAGAGCGCGACGGACATGGGCGAGCGCGTGGATGCCCATGTCCGCGCCGCGAACTTCCTCCAGGAGATGCGCGAGGACACGACCAGCGCCGCGCTGCACTACGAGAAGGCGCTCGAACTCGCCCCGGACCTGCTTGACGCGGCGCGGCCCTTGAGCGACATCTGCATGGCAGAGCAGCGCTGGGAGCGCGCCGAACAGCTCCTCGACATCGTCGTGCAGGGGCTCTCCAACGCGCTGTCACGCGACCCGAAGCTCGCCGGTCAGCTCTGCCGCCAGTTCTATCGGCTCGGCTACGTCTGTGAGAAGCTCGGCAAGGACGGTCGCGCGCTGTCCTCCTACGAGCGGGCCTATCAGTTCGACTCGACCTACCTGCCGTCGTCCGAGGGCTACGCCAACCGCCTGGTGGCCGCCGAGCGCCTCGCGGACGCCATCTCGGTCTATCAGGCCATCCTCATCCACCACAGCGAGACGCTCTCCGAGCTGGAGGTGGTCGAGATCTACTGGCAGCTGGGTGATCTCTACCAAAAGCTCGGCCAGCCAGATCGGGCGCAGCGCGAGTTCGAGCGGGCGCTCTCCCACGACGCGCACCACGATCCGTCGCTGCGCTCCATGGCCGCGCTGTGCGAGCAGCTCGAACACTGGGAGCAGGCCCTGCGCTACCTGGAGCGCGTGGCCAAGCTCCTCGACGGCAGCGGCGAGGACGGTCGCGCCGAGCGCTTCGACGTCCTCCTGCGCGCAGGCCTGCTGGCCAAGGACAGGCTGAAGGATCCCTACCGCGCCATCGAGACGCTCACGCAGGCCAGGGAGATCGATCCCTCCTCGCAGAAGGTCCTGGATCTCTTGCTCGTGCTCTACATCGAGACGCGCCAGAGCGATCGGGCCGTCGAGACGCTCGAGCGCCTCATTGCGCTCATCGATCCAGCGCAGGCGCCGACGCGCGCATGCCGCTTCTATTGCGCGCTGGGAGAGGTCTGCCGCGACGCCCTCAAGGACATCGAGCGTGCGGCCGAGGCGTTCAACGCGGCGCTCGACATCGACTACCGGTTCGTCCAGGCCTTTGCCGCGCTCGAGGCCATGCTGGGCGAGGCGGGCAAGTGGGATCTGCTCGAGGCGAATTACCAGCGGATGCTCCAGCGCCTGCCCAAGCTGCCCGAGACGCACGAGGCGCGCATGGCCATCTTCCGGGCGCTCGCCAACTTCTATGAGCAGGTCAAGCGCGACCAGGTGGCGACGCTCCAGATCTACCAGCTGCTCGCGCGCGGCCTGCCCAACGACGGCGAGATTCTGGAGAAATACGCCCAGCTCGCCGCGGCCGCTCCAGGTCAGGAGCTCATGGCCCGCGACGCCTACCGCGACGCCCTGCCGTTCTCGACCTCGCCTCAGCGCGTGGTGCAGGCCATTGCCCAGCTCTCGGCCAGGGCGCGCGACTACGACGGCGCCTGGGTCGCTGCTCAGGTCGCCCAACACCTGCTCGGCGAGGCGGGGGCGGACGAGCGCGAGATCCTCACGAAGCTCTCGCCCTATGCCCAGCGCCGTGAGCAGGTCCGTCGTCCCGTCTCCGAACAGCTGTGGGCGCGCATCTACCACCCGAAGCTGCTCAGCCCGATGGGCGGCCTCCTGGCGCTCCTCTACAATCAGCTGGGCGCCTTCTTCGCCAAGCGCCACGCCACCTTCAGCATCGACCCGCGCCTGGATCGGGTCGATCTCACGGGCCAGGAGTTCGCGCTCAACAACTTCCGCTATGTGCGCCAGCTGTGCGGGATGTCGGACACCGAGCTCTACGCGCCCTACCTCGTGGCCCTGCGCGATCGCATGAAGAAGGGCGCGCATGCCATGCAGCAGTTCACGCATCCCGAGAAGGGCCTGCTGTTGGAAATGGTCCACGTCCACCCCATCGCCCTCAAGGCGGGCGGCGCGCTGTTCAGCGAGACCGACCAGAAGACGCTGAACTTCCACATGGTGCGCGAGATGACCTTCTGCAGGCCCGAGCTCGTGCTCGCGCGGATGCTGCCCATCGCGCGTCTCGAAGCCGTCTTCCAGGCGGCGCTCTACTACAGCGTGCCTGGCTTCACGCCGACGGCGGACCTGCGTGCCATCGAGACGGAGGGCCGCATCCTGGCCAGGCTCGGCCAGCAGTTCCTCGGCGCGCTCGGTCAGCTCGGCCAGCAGTATCTCCAGAGCGCCGCGGCCGACGACCTGCGCGGCTACATCGAGGCGACCGAGCTGACGGCCAACCGCGCGGCGACGCTGCTGTGCTCCGACATCCGGGTCGCGATGGAGCTGATGAGCAAGGATCCGATCTCGCGCGTGCCGCTGCGCGCGCGGGTGCGCGATCTGCTGCTCTTCTGCACGTCAGCCAACTATGCCCAGCTGCGCGCCGAATTGGGCTTGAGCCTGGAGGTCCGGCTGTCTTGATGTTTGATGAAGAGTCTTCGTTGATTCGTCGTTGCGGTCGCTTAGAGGCGTCGCGTGCAACGCCCTGCGGTCGGCATTCGATACAGCTCCTTTCGACGAGAACTCGATTGCCTCGGTCCACACAGCGTTTCTCAGAGGCAGGGCAGGGGAGACTGATTCAAAACGGGGACACTCGGCCCTCGCCCCTGCCCGCGCTTGCCTGCGGAAAGTGGCATCCAAAATTTTTTCTGAAGGTGCGAAGAGGCTATGGAGATGTGTGAAGACAAGCTGGTTTCTGGGAAATGTCCGCTCTCTGCTCATGAGAGAGCGGGTTTTCTTTTTGGCGCGTTCAGCCTCGCTGTCCTGGGCTGGGATGACGGCTCTTCGAGAGAAAGTGGAGCGAAAGGCCTTTCATGAAATTCGTCTGCGACAAATGCGGGGCTCAATACAAAATCCGGGATGAGAAGATTGGCCGGAACGGCGTGAGCGTCCGCTGTAAGAAATGCGACAACAAGATCATCGTGCATCTGCCGTCGGCTCAGGCCGAAGCCGCGCAGTTTCCCAGCCTCCCCGAGGAGAGTGCGGCGCCCGCCGCCAGCAGGGAGATGCGAGAGGAGGCGGCGTCCATCCACGCGATCGCCCGGGTAGAGGCGCAGGCCAAGGCGCAGGAAGCAGGGGCGCTCGCCAAGGCTCCAGCCTCCTCCAGCGGCTCCAGCAAGCGGGCGGACAAGGGCAAGAAGGAGAGTAAGGAGGGCGGCAAGGAGGGCATCGATGACGAGCGCTCCGCCGCGGCCGCCATCTCCAAGGCAGCCGTCGCCGCCTTTTCCCAGAACGTGGAGCGCGAGGGGTCCTCGATTTCGACGCTGCCCTTCGACCTCGGCCTCGAAGACGAGGCGGTCGGCCAGGCCATCGAGTCGGTGATGGCCGACAAGCCCTCCAACCCATTCAACGCCGTGCCGAGCTTGGATGTCGGGGCCGCCGCCAGTGATGGCTTCACCGGCTTCGAAAGCGACACGGGCGACTCGACGCGCGTCGTGAACCTGCTCGAAATGGCGAGCCTGATGAAGGTGAAGAAGCCCGAGCCTGCCGCGTCGGTCGTGGTCACCCCCAAGAAGGCGTCCGAGCCACCTGCCAAGAAGGCCATCGCGCCTGGCGAGGAGTGGTTCGTGGCCATCGACGGGCAGCAGCAGGGTCCGATGGACTTCGAGGCGATCAAGGCCCTCTGGGACAAGGGCGACGTCTCGACCGAGTCGCTCGTCTGGAACGCGCAGATGGTGGGCTGGGAGCCCCTCGGCTCTGTCCCGACGCTCGCCAAGAAGCTGGAGCCGCCCAAGCCACCGCTGAGCGATCCGCCACGCTCGGGCGAGGCTCCCTCCGCCTCGCCCGCTTTCCCGGCATCGAGTGGCCTGTCCGGCGAGTGGGCTGCCGAGGGTGGCCCTGGCACCAGCGGCCTGCCTGCTGCCGCCTCGCTGCCCTCGCCTCAACCAGCGCCTCAGGAGTCGTCCTGGAAGCCTTCTGCTGCCAGCATGCTCAGCTCGTTGATCCAGGACGAGATATCGGCGCTCGACAAGCCCTCGGTCGCCTCGCTGCCGCCGACCGGTGTCCTGTCCGCGCCGCCGCAAGCCTCGGCAGCCCCCGCCCCTTCACTGCTGCCCGCGCTGGCACCGCTGCCCAGCCCGTCCGCTGGTTTCATGCCCGACGTGCCGCCGTCGCACGACATGCTCCAGCCGCCCCTTCCGCCAGATCCCTACGCGCCCGACGATGGCTTTTTGGGCGCCGCGATGCCTGCTGGGGGTGCCTTCCCCGAGGACACCAACGGGCACGGGCACACCGCGCCTGGTGGCTATGCCGAGGAGGATGCCGCCGCGCACTGGGAGCAGCCGATCGCTGTCAATGCCCGCGGCGTCAGGGATTCCAGAGCCAAGGCGTCGGATCGCCGCCCGCGTGGCGCGCCATCGGCCGGTGCTCGCAGGCCTGGCCGTGGCGACATGCCTCACCATCAGCCGAGCCAGCAGCCCTTGCCGCAGATGCCCTCGCAGTCGTCCGGCATGCTCAAGTGGGGCTTGGGCCTGGGCCTGTTGGTGGTGCTCGCGCTGCTGGCCGTCGTGCTGCTCAAATTCATGCCTTCCACGGAGCTCCCCCAGCCGCCCATCGCGGCCGACACGCCCCCAGCGCCGCCGCCAGTGGCAGCGCCAACGCCCGCGCAGCCTCCTGTCCCTGTCCCCGTCCCTGCCGCGCCCGCCGCCGCGCAGCCAGAGGCCTCGGAACCTGCCGTGGCTGCCGTGCCCCCAGTGCCAGCAGCGCCACCGCCCGCCACAGTCGCCGTCGCGCCGACACCGACACCAACGCCGCCGCCAGCCGCCCAGACCGTCGAGCCCACGCCGCCGCCCAAGCCGGCCGTGGTCGCCAAGCCCGAGCCCTCCAGACCAGAGCGCAGCCCTGAGTCCAGGCGAATCGCCCAGGCCGAACCTAAGCCAGCGCCACCCGCGGCCCGCCCCACGCCGCCGCCATCGACGCGCAAGCCAGCCAGGGCTGGCACTAGGCTCGACGACTTCGACTCGGTCGACTCGGCGGGTGCGGAGGTCGCGGCACCCACACCCAAGGCGAGGCCCGCGCCCGCTGCTCCGGCCAGCAAGATCGACGACGATTTCGAGCGCCTCTTCGGTGGCGGTGGCAGTGGTGGTGATCCTGAGCCTGCCAAGCCTGCCCAGAGAAAGCCGACCGTCTATGTCCCGCCACCTACCGGCGGTGGGGCTGCTGCCAAGGCCTCGCTGTCGCAGAACGACATCATGGGCGAGGTCATGCGCAACCGCAGCGCCATCAAGAGCTGCACGGATGAAGCGGACGACTCCGGCACCATCGTGATGCGTTGGACCATCGAGCAGAGCGGCAAGCCGTCCGGGATCAAGACGAACACGGCGCAGTTCCGTGGATCGGAATTGGAGGGCTGCCTCAAGAGGGTCATCCAGGGCATGAAGTTCCCCGCCTACTCCGGCCCGCAGATGCAGCCCATCGACTTCCCCTTCAAGTTCTGACCCTCCTCACCTCTCACCACGGACGTGAGACGAGACAGCCCGCGGCGCTCCCGACTTCTCACCGGAGCCCGCGGGTTTTTTCGTGCGCGCGTGCGCATCGATACGGACAGGGTGGGCCTCCGCTTGCGCTTCCGAATGCCCCTGGGCGCTTGCGCGTCACCTGTCCGGTGAACCGAGGGGCGTGTCGGCGAAGGCGCCCCGGGGATTGGACGACGCGGGATTCAGAATCGGGCCTGCGCCGCCACTGTCGTGCTGAAGGTATCGGGCAAACCGACGTCGGCGGCCGCGGTCCCGCCCAAGAAGCCGACGTTGTATTGCCCGCGAACACCGATGCGGAACGTCGAGTCCGTGAAGAAGTCGGCGCCGAAGCCCAGGGGCAGCGTGAACTGGAGGGCGCTGCCCAGCCCATGGGGGTTGCCGCCTGCCGAGATGAGCGACACGCCGAGCCCTCCGAAGATGTAGGGCTTCCAACTCACGCCCGTGTCGATCGTCGGCCCCAGATGCACCGTGGCCTGGAGCTGGTTGTGCGCCAGGTGTGACGAGGTGCCGTCGATGCCGTTGCTGTTCCCGAAGTAGGCCGCCTCGTAGGAGACGAGCTCGTCCGGCGCGAGCGTGGCGGTGATGCCCCAGGCAGGGCCGCCCCCTTCCAGATACTCGCTCACGCTGCCCAGGAAGCCGCCGACGCCGAGGTTGACGCCGAGTTCGACCCGGCTCGTCTCTGCCTTGGTCTCCACCCAGCTGCCGACCCGATTGCCGCCATCCCCTGTGTCTCGAGCCGCCTGCGCCCAGCTGGGCAGCAGCAGGCACAGCACGCCAGCCGCCATCCCGAGAGCAGCGCCCATCCAGCGCTTGTTGCCCTTGCCTCTCTTGAGCATCGCGATTGCCCTCCCCCGTTGACGGCGACCTCAGAAAGCACTCGTTGCGAGATGAAGATCGTCATCCAGCGGACAGTCGGCAATGACGAGCGGCAGCGCTTCCAAGCGCTTCCAGGGCAACCGGGGTTCCATCGAATTCTCGGTTTTCGGATGTCACGGACGATGGGTGCGTAGGGGCGATTATCAATCGCCCGTCGTCGAAGGTGAGTCGATCGTCGAGGGGCGTTGCGAACGGGCGGATTGCCATCCGCCCCTACGGGTTGGCTCCGAGGGACACGAAGGAAATTTCGACCGACATCCCCCTCAGTGAGAGGGATTCCATGCCATCGCGCCCGTCCCTTTCCTGTGTTGCGGGGCCAGCTCTCGCTCAG
>JAISIF010000009.1 GCA_031262165.1 Myxococcales bacterium
GTCTGACATTCCCCGTCCTTCGCGGTGCAAAGGTCCTCATCAAGGGATAAGTCCTAAGGCCCTCGCCCCTCATGAACAGACTCGTCCGAACGACCTCGCTGAAGCTGCTCGACCTCCTCGTGCTGTCGCTGACCTTCTGGATCGCGGTGTTGCTGCGATTCGATGGTCTGCCTTCGCTGGAGTTCATCAAGCGCCTGACCTTCTTCTGGCCCTATGTGATCTGCCTCCAATACGCGGGGCTGATGCTCTTCAAGGTGCCGCGCTTCTCGTGGCGTTACGTGGGGCTGCGCGAGGTCGTCCGCATTTTGGGCGGGCTCGCCATCGGCACGGCGCTCTTGCTCTTGCTGCGCTACGGCGTGCCCTTCCTGCCGATCAAGAGTGGCTACCTGAGCTACGTCCAGATGCCGACCGGCGTGCTTCTCATCGACTTGGCCGTGGCCTTTTTGGGCATCACGGGCGTGCGCGCGCTCCGGCGGCTTTGGGGCGAGCGGCACGAGCGCGAGCTGCACCGCCCCGAACGCCCAGAGCTCTGCGTGCCCACGCTGCTCGTCGGCGCGGGCCAGGCGGGTGTGATGGTGGCCAAGGAGCTCAGGGCGCGGGCTGACCTGGGCGTGGCGCCCGTCGGCTTTCTCGACGACGACCCGAACAAGTTGGGCACGTCGATCAATGGCATCGAGGTCCTCGGTCGGCTCGCGGACTTGGAGGAGGTTTGCGCGCGTCTGGGCGTGCGGCAGGTGCTCATCACCATCGCCACGGCGCCGGGCAATGTCGTCCGCTCGATCTCCGAGGCGAGTGAGCGCGCTGGCGTGCGGCTGAAGATCATCCCGGGCCTGTCCGAGATCGTCTTGGACAAGGTGAGCGTCACCCACATCCGGGACGTCACCATCGAAGACCTGCTGCGGCGCGCCCCCGTGGCCCTCGACGAGGCGCTGGTCCACGCCGAGCTGAAGGGGGCGACGGTCCTCGTCACGGGCGCGGGGGGCAGCATCGGCTCGGAGCTCTGCCGTCAGATCTGCTTGGCGGGCGCCGAGCGGCTCATCCTCGTGGAGCAGGCCGAGAACGCGCTGTTCGAGATCCACCGTGGACTGCTCGCTCGCTTCCCCGAGGTCGCGCTCTGGCCGTGCATCGCCGACGTGTGCGACGCGCGGCGTATCGAGGCCATCTTCGCGCGCTTCGAGCCAGATCACGTCTTCCACGCGGCGGCGCACAAGCACGTGCCCATGATGGAGCTCAACCCGTGCGAGGCCGTGAAGAACAACGTCTTTGGGACGAAGACCGTGGCCGACGCGGCGCGGCGCCACCGCGTCCGGCGCTTCGTGATGATCTCCACGGACAAGGCAGTGAACCCGACCTCGGTCATGGGCGCGACGAAGCGCGTGGCCGAGCTCTACGTCCAGGCGCTCTCCGCCGTGAGCGAGACGCGCTTCGTGGCCGTCCGCTTCGGAAACGTGCTCGGGTCGGCCGGAAGTGTCCTGCCGCTCTTCAAGGCGCAGATCGCCGCGGGCGGGCCGGTCACCGTCACGCACCCCGAGATGCGGCGTTACTTCATGACCATCCCCGAGGCGAGCCAGCTCGTGCTCCAGGCCGGGGCCATGGGCGAGGGCAGCGAGATCTTCGTGCTCGACATGGGCGAACCAGTCTTCGTGAAGGACCTGGCGCGCGACCTCATCTGCCTCTCCGGGTTGATGCCGGATCGCGACATCCAGATCGTCTTCACGGGCTTGAGGCCAGGCGAAAAGCTCTTCGAGGAACTCTCGCTCGCGAGCGAGAACGCGACGCGGACGCGGCACCCCAAGATCTTCATCGGGCGGCTCGACCCCAGGCCACTCGCCGACGTGGAGCGCGCGCTCGACGAGCTCTTACCGATCGCCTTCAGCGCCGAGGAGCCCACGCCCGAACGGATGCGCGCGGCACTGGGCGAGATCGTCCCGGAATACATGCCTGTGGTCCCTGGCGAGGCAGCGCCCGCATCGGACTCCCCGAAGGTCGAGGTCGAATCGATGATCCGCGCGGTCGGGTGATGGCGTTCTGGCGATGTCGCGTCGAGAGCGATGCGTGTCTTTCGGAGGGGGGATCGTCCATCGCCCGTGCGCGTGCCATCGACCTCGGCGCCGAACGAGCCCCGCGGCCGATGGTAGGCACTCGATCATTGCCTCTATCGCTTCCGCCCGATCGTCTTGACTGGCACGCCCGACACACCGGCTGCCGGACCAGCTGCCTTGGCTGAACTCGTCGCGACGGGCTTCTTCCGTCCGAAGGTCTTCGCTGGCATCGGCGTCGACACTCCCACTGAGGTGGAGGCTTTGAGCGGCGCGTCGCGCTGGACGAACGTCAGCATGCGCAGGCCTTCGAGCGCGCCCTTGAGTCCCTGGAATTGCTCGAAGCAAAGCGGTCGCAGGATCGAGGCGGCCGCCTGCTCTGGATCGAAGTGGACCTCGATGGCTGGCAGCGAGAGCAGGCGCATGTGCTGCCGCAGGGCCAGGCCGGTCTGCGCGAGCGTCGTGGGGAAGAGGAGCACGCGGTCGAACTCGGCGTGCCGCTCATCGAGGAAATCGAGGAGCGCGCCCTCAGAGTTCGACTGGAAGAAGACGAGCTGCACGCTCAGGCGCCGTGCCTCTTCGCGGAGCTTGGCTTCGAGCGTCGCCGCATCGCAGTTAGCCAGCACATTCGCGCCGAGGAGGCGCATCCCAGGTCCCTGTAGGATGAGGATCTTCATGTCGTTCTCCTGTTTTGCCGATTGTCCAACGGAATTCGGACAATAATGGATTGGCTGATCGACGATTCGAATCGAAGGCGCCGAGAAGGATGCCCCTCCGCCTCGAAAGAAATGAGTTGGAGGGATTGTCGAACAGACCTCATGTGATTTGGCCCGCGAATGCCATGAATTCAATGAATCATTCGTCTTTTTCTTGGCACAGATAGCGGTTGACAGCGCACTGGGTGAGCGGCAAGCAGCCGCGTCATTTTTTTTGAAAGCGATTTTACGCGAATCAAATCGATTCAAAGAATTCATTTCATGAATCGAGAATTCAGAACAGGGATGAAAAAATAATGGAGCGAAATAAAACAATCGCCTTCATCGGCGCGGGCAACATGGCCACGGCCCTCATCCGCGGCCTGCTGAGGACCGGGACGACCCAGCCACGAGGGATCGTCGCGGCGGACACGAACGCCGATCAGCTCGCCCGACTGCACCGCGACCTCGCCATCGAGACCACGCTGGACAACCGCGAGGCGGCCTCGCGCGCGGACGTCGTCGTCCTGTCGGTCAAGCCGCAGGTGATGGACGCGGCGCTCGCGTCGATCGCGCCTGCAGTGGACGCTTCGAAGCTCGTGATTTCCATCGCGGCGGGCGTGCCCATCGCGGCCATCGCCGCACGCCTCGGCCCAGACGCGCGCGTCGTCCGAGCCATGCCCAACACGCCAGCCCTCGTCGGCGCGGGTGCCACGGCCATCGCGGCAGGCAGTCGCGTGGGTGAATCGGAGCTGATGTTCGCCCGTTCGATCTTCGACGCGGTGGGCATCACGGTGACGGTTGGTGAAGCCCTGCTCGATGCGGTCACGGGGCTCTCTGGGAGCGGCCCTGCCTACGCCTTCCTCATCGTCGAGGCACTGGCCGACGCTGGGGTCGAGCTGGGCCTCCCACGCCACACCGCGCAGGCGCTCGCGGCTCAGACGCTGCTCGGCAGCGCGCGCATGGTCCAGGAGACGGGCCTGCACCCGGCAGAGCTCAAGGCCCAGGTGACGAGCCCTGGCGGCACGACGATCGCGGGTCTGCGCGCGCTGGAGGCGGGCGGGCTGCGCGCGACACTCATCGATGCGGTCGAGCGTGCGGCGCGGCGTTCCCGTGAGCTGGCGACCGCCGCGATCGACGAGGCGTGAGCATGGGCCAGGACCTCGCCGCCAGCGCCCGCGGTGCCTTGCTTCAACCGATCACGCGCCTCGGTGGACGCGCCATCCGTCTGCTCCAAAGCATCGGTTCGATGGGGCTCGTCCTGGGGCGCACCGTGCGCGCGCTGCCACGGCTCGATCCCCGAGAGGTGCTCCGCTCACTCGTCCACTTCGGCTTCGACGCGATGGCGCTGGCCTGCGTCCTGGGCGTGTTCGTCGGCTTCATCCTCGTGCTGTTCTCCAACATCATCGTCACGCGCTTTGGCCTGAAGTCGCTGTTCGGTTGGGCGTCGGGCTACGCGGTGCTGCGCGAGATGGGGCCGTTCATGACGGCACTCGTGATGGCTGGACGCATCGGCGCTCGCAACGCGGCAGAGCTCGGCGCGATGCGCATCGGCGGACAGCTCGAAGGCCTGCGCGGCGTGGGCGTCGATCCCTTTGCGCTCCTCGTGGCGCCGCGCGTGGTGGCAAGCGCGCTGGCCGTCACTGGGCTCGGGCTCGTCGCCAGCCTCGTGGCCATCCTCGCCTCGATCGCGTTTGGCTGGGCCGTGTCCGATATCGCGCCCGCGACCTACCTCACGAGCTTCGAGGCGCGGCTCTACGTCGCGGATCTGAACGCGGCGCTCGTCAAGCTCTTCTGTTTTGGGGCGACTATCTCGCTCGTCTCGACGCAGGTGGGGCTCCAGGCGCGCGGTGGTGCCCAGGCCATCGGGCAGGTCGCGGCCAAAGCCGTCGTGGTCAGCGCCGCGGCGCTCACGGCACTCGACTGGCTCATCACCTTCGTGACGAGCCGGGTGCTCGCCTGATGAGCGCACGCGCCGTTCGCCCCCGAGCGTCGGGGGGGACAGGGCTGAACCCCGTGGCCCTGATCCTGTTGCTGGCGCACTCGGTGCGCCACGCCTGGAAGTTCGGCTTCTCGGCGCGCGAGGTCCTCCGGCAGATCGTGGCCATGGGCACGCAGTCGATGCTGCTCATCGTGTGCGGCATGGCGTTCTTTGGGGCCGTGCTGATCGAGCATGGCGCCTCGCAGGCGCGGCAGATCGTGGGAGACATCTCGATCGTTGGCTCGGCGTGGTTCGAGGTCGTGCTGCGCGATCTGGCCCCGACGATCGCGGGCGTGCTGGCCGCGGTGCGCATCGGCGCCGCGCTCTCCGCAGAGATCGCGGCCATGAAGGTGACAGAGCAGCTCGACGCGCTCGAGCTGTCGGCGGGCGACGTCTCCGCGGACATCGTGTTCCCGCGCCTGCTCGCGGGCCTCGTCGCCATCCCGGCGCTGCTCATCGTTGGGACGGCCTCGGCCGAATTGAGCTCTGCCGCCAGCGCGCTGTTCTTCTATGGCGCGGACAGCGGCGCGTTCCTCAATCCAGAGTTGATCGGCGGTGACGATCTGTTCGCCTTTGTGATCAAAGCGCTCGGCTATGGCTTGGCCATCCCGCTGGCGGCGATCCAGTGCGGCCTGAGCGCGGATGGCGGACCTGGCGGGGTAGGGGAGGCCACCACCCGTGGCGTCGTCGCGGCCAGCATGATGGTGCTCCTGCTCAATGTGATTCTGAGCTTGGCGCTTTTCTTTTCGGGGTTGTGAGGGGGGATGTGATCAGCAAAAATGTGAGGATCAATGCTCATCTTGATTTTGCTTCTGTCTATTCCAGAATTCGTCAGAGTGAAGGCGGTTCACCAGCCGCACCAATAAAATGCACTTTGTTCTCGAGTATATCTTTGAAGCAATACGCTATGAGGTGATCAAAATTGATCTGAGATTTATGAATCGAGTTGTGAATGGAAACTGTGGTTTCAATTGCTACGACAGGAAGGCGGGGAATAGGGGAGGTCGGAACTTCGAGAATAACTCTGTCAGTGAAATCATGGCGGATTCTGTAAGGAGGAACGCCTGTCTTTGGAATGAGTCCATTCAATAAATCATCTAGGTTGATTTGTTCATCCGTAGCCTCGTTCTTTAATGGGGTTATATTTGGATTGAATGAGAATTTGATTTCTAGAAGTGGTAAATCGCGATTATGAAGATGTTTTCGAATCGCATCTTCATCAAAAAATAGACGGGTATCTTCAAAATGGGAATGACATATATGAAGATGGATTGGGATCTTTCGAATCAACCCCTCCCAATCCTCATCACGAGGCTCACGAAGTTCGTAGAGTTTGATTCCGTGATGGTCCGCAACTCTCCGGGCACCCTCCTGAAATCCAGACCGAGACACCATGATGCCTCTTGGCTGGCCTGGAATGTCAGCGAGCACGCCTAAGAACGCGAGCACCTGCTCCTGCTTTACGGGAGAATTCCAGTCCTTGCACTGAACGATGTTGCGATAACGGATTGGTCCAACGACGAACTCAAAGGTCACATCGATTTGATGTCTCGTCGATCGACCATCGAGAATTACATCCCGTTTGACCTGAGCGCATACTTTGTCCTGAGCGAGAAGCCGATTAAATACCTGTTCGGTGAGTTCTTCATAAGGTTTGCCGGTATTTTTCATCGACTGCCTCGTTTCGATAATTTTGACCGTCACGGATATTTCTTCTCATTTAGTGACGATCCCACAAAAGCAGATCGAACTGAATGAGACACAAAAAAAGACCGGCATTTCTGCCGGTCTTTTCCATTCAATCTATTTGATTAAATTGAATTAGGCGATGGGGCGCACGTTCGACGCCTGAAGGCCTTTGGGGCCCTTTGAAACGTCGAACTCGACGCGCTGGCCCTCAGCGAGCGTGCGGAAGCCGTCGGCCTGAATCGCACTGTAATGGCAGAAGACATCGTCCCCACCATTGTCCTGAGAGATGAAACCAAAACCCTTCGCGTCGTTGAACCACTTCACTGTTCCAGTTGCCATTGCTTCATTCTTTCTTCGCCGATTTGACCCGGCATTGTCTGCTGCCACCATCTTTTGTGCGGCAATCGTTTCAATCAACCACTGATTGAAACGGGGCGGGACCCTGTGTGAGTCGCTCAGAAATTTCAAGTGGATCGTTGAACTTTTTTCCATGCGGGGCAGGCCCCCTATCCACTGTCCAAAACCAGACATGATGAGGCGGAAATTCCTTCTGTGGGGTGGCAGAGGATGCGTCGGTGCGTGGTCGCGATCAACCGCGCCAGCGCAGCGCCTCTTCGACGGCCTGGAGTGGTTGGAGCGTGCCCCAGCCCTGCTTGTCCACTTCGACGTCGGGCAAGCGGCGAGCGGTCTTGATGAGGATCTGCTTGACCTGCAGCGGCGTGAGCTCTGGGTTGGCCTCGAGCATCTGCGCCACGACCGATGTGACGATGGGCGCCGCGAAGCTCGTCCCGTCCACCATCTTGTAGTGCTTGTCGATGACGAGACCATCGCGCAGCGCCGCGGCGACCACCTGGCGAATTTGGAACGGCGGTCGACCGCGCAGCTCGTCGATCGGGTGGAACATGCCCAGGTGCGCTTCGATGATTTGTTGGAGTTCCTCGTCCGGTGCCTTGGCGAGCTTCGAGAGGAGTGAGGCCTGTCGCTGGGTCGGCGTGTTGGGGAGGATGGGCGCGGCCAGCCAGTCGGCCAGGGTAACGATCTCGGGCTTCTGGATGCCGTCGAGCGTCGGGCCATAGGAGGAGCGGTAGAGGCTGACACGACCGAGCCTCGGGTTGCCCGCATCATCGATGCCGCCGACGCTGATGACGGCCGGGACCGACGCGGGCGGCAGGATGTGGCCCGGCATGTCACCGCGGTTGCCGACCGCACAAATGACGACGATGCCCGCCCGCACGGCCATCTCGGCAAAGCGCGAGAGCGTATCGGTCAGGTAGCTCTCCTCGTAGTCGCCACCGCACGAGATGTTGAGGATGCGGATGCCGTAGCGGGCGCGGTTCAGGATGACCCACTCGATGCCGCGCGTGATGTCGTCGTGGTGGATGCGCTGGACCGTCCCGACCTTCAGGAGCACGAGGTCCATCTGCGGCGCGAGCGAGCGGAAGCGGCCATTCGAGAGCGCGCCATTGCCGGCCGCCACGACGCTCGACATCATCCCGTGCCATGCCGATGGATCCTGCGTGTGCGCGTCGAGGTGCTCCGTGCCATTCTTGCCCGACATCAGATCGAAATAGGCGCGAATGCGGGAGAAGGGCGTGACGAGGTCGGGGTGTGGGTAGAAGCCCGAGTCGAGGAACGCTGCCACGACGCCCTTTCCCGTGAAGTGGGCATGCGCGCCGATGCGATCGGCGATCGGCAGCGGGCCCGCGATGTGGGGTGGGGGAGGCTGGGCGGCGTCGTGATATCTGTGCGGCACGAGGGGTCCTTTCGAGCGTTGTTTCGTTCCGTTTCTGTCGTTGCGTTTGTTTTGGTCGCCAGCTCGCCAGGTCGCGTCGAAGTGAGGGCAGGGGACGCGAACTTGGAGGGCTCGAAGAAGCCTGTCGAAAGCGCCGCTCTAGAGTGAAAGGAGGGGAGCAGACAGGTATTTCGAGCGCCGAAAAATACCCTATAAAAAGGCTTTCTTTTCGAGGGCCTTTCGACTAGGCGCCCCGCCGCCATGAACCTGAAAGAGAAACCCGTCAAGATATGTCTCATCGACATGAACAACGGCGTCGCGAATCAATCGACGCGTTGTTTTCGCCGCATCGTCGATGCCTTCAAGAGCCGCATCCGTGAGGTGAACCCACACCTCGCCGTTCAGTTCGAGCACATCCAGCCGCGCAATCTCGGCGAGCTGCCCGATCTCGACACGGACATCATCCTCTCCTCCGGCGGGCCAGGCTCGCCCTTCGATGGCTGGGACGAGCCGTGGGGCGTGGGCTACCGCGCGTTTCTCGATCACGTCATCGAACAGAACCGCGTGAGCCCGGCCGACGCGCCCAAGATCTTCACCGTCTGTTATTCGTTCGAGCTGGCGTGCGAACACCTGGGCGTCGCCAAGATGCAGCTCAGGCCGGACGGCACCAAGTTCGGCGTCATGCCGGCCTACATCTCGTCGCTCGGCCAGCAGATGCCCTACCTCTTCCCGTTCGCCGACCGCCTCTTCGCCTTCGAGAATCGCGACTGGGAGGCCGTGGAGCTGAACGAGGAGCGGCTGCGCGAGTTGGGCGGGACGCTGCTTGCCCGCGAGAGCCGACCAGGCTGCTCGGACAAGGGCGAGGCGCTCGTCGCCTTCCACTTCGCGCCAGGCATCGATGGCACGCAGTTCCACCCCGAGGCCGATCGCCAGGGCGTGCTCACCTGGGTCCAGAACCCGCAGCAGGCGGCCCGCTTCAAGAAGGTCTATGGCGAGCTGACCTACGACCGCATGGTCAAGACGCTCGACAACCCCAAGCGCGTGGCGCGCACCTACGCGATGCTCATCCCCACCTGGCTCACGCTCCAGTTCAACCGTCTGGCAGGCGCGCGCGGCTACAAGGCCCTCGACGCGCCCGAGCAAGACATGGAGTCGTTTCTAGCCGAGCCGCGGGCGAGAGCTGCCGCCAGCTGAGTCGATTCAGCTGAAGGCGCGCTCGCGGCGTTTGGATCGCGTGTGTCGCGCTCGTCGTGGGTGGAAAGGACCTCGACGCGCCATCATCTCCTCCGTTGGCCGAACACCAGGCATCCAGCAATTACTCGAATCTCCCAGGACTCAGGAGTCCACTCGAATGACCGAACGCATCGGCATCATCGTCGGCTGGGAAGACAGCTTCCCGCACGCCTTCATCGACAAGGTGAATCAAACCCCGGGCTTCAAGGCCGAGTTCGCCAAGCTGGGCGGCATCCGCGAGGGGGACGCGCTGCCCTACCGCGTGCTCATCGACCGCATCAGCCACGAGGTGCCCTACTACCGGATCGCCCTGAAGCACGCCTCGCTCATGGGCACGTTCGTCATCAACGATCCGCTCTGGTGGCAGGCCGATGACAAGTTCTTCGGGTTCTCGCTGGCATCCAAGATCGGCGTGAGGGTCCCGCGCACCGTGGTCCTGCCGCAGCACTCCTACATCTCGGCCATCGATCCCAAGCGCTCGCTGCGCAACCTCGAATACCCGCTCGATTGGGCGGGGATCTGCGACTACGTGAAATTCCCCGCCGTGCTGAAGCCGGCCGAGGGCGGCGGCTGGAAGAACGTCAGCATCGTCCACGACATGGATGAGCTGATCGCGGCCTACGACGCCTCGGAGCAGCTCGTGATGACACTCCAGGAGTTCGTGCCCTTCACTGAATACGTGCGCTGCATCTGCATCGGGAAGAACTACATCCTGCCGACCAAGTGGGATCCGCAGAAGCGCGACTACGTCCCGGCAGAGAACTTCCTGCCCAAGGCGCTGGAGGCCGAGGTGCTCGACGGCGCCTGGAAGCTGAACAACGCGCTCGGCTACGACATGAACTCGGTCGAGTTCGCGATCGCCGACGGTGTGCCCTACGCCATCGACTTCACGAACCCGGCGCCGGACATGGACGTCTGGTCGCTGCACCAGTTCTATTTCGACAAGGTCGTGGACGCGATGGCGGCCTTCGCCATCCAGGCGGCGCGCGAGGGGCGCGTGAACCACCAGGGCTATGCCTTCCGCGAATGGTTCGCCAACCCGAAGCCGCGGCCCATGGGCGCCTATGGCGTTCCGAACGACAGCGGCGGCAGCAGTGGTGATGCGAAGACCAAGACCAAGGCCTCGCCCGATCAGCGGCCTTGACTCTCCGATGCGCTCGCCTCTGACCAGGGGCGGGCGCGTTTGCTTTCAGGCCACCGACGCGCTCCCTCCACCGCGATCTCTCCAAGTCCGACCTCGCCCCCACATCCGCGATGCCCTCGGCGGATTTTTCCAAGCCCGTCCCGGCGTTTCCCGAGGGGCCGCCTCGGGCGAGGCACGCCAGGCCCAGCCACAGTTTTCGGCAGCACCATCCCAAGAGGAGTCACCCATGCCGCTGTTCGACAATGCCTTCACGCTCGGCGTCGAGGAGGAATACCAGATCGTCAACCCCGTCGATCGAGAGCTCCGATCCTACATCAGCAAGCTCATCGAGGAGGGGAGCCACAGCGTCCTGCGGGAGCGCGTGCGCAGCGAGATGCACCAGTCGATGGTCGAGGTCGGGACGGGCATCTGCCGCGACATCCACGCGGTCCGCTCGGAGTTGGTCGAGATGCGCGGCGACCTGAACCGCCTGGCGCGCAACGGTGACCTGCGCATCATCGCCGCGTCGAGCCACCCATTCTCCGACTGGCAGGCGCAGCAGATCACCGAGAACCCGCGCTACTACGAGATCATCGAGGATCTGCAGGACGTGGCGCGCGCCAACCTCGTGTTCGGGCTGCACGTCCACGTCGGCATCCAGGACAAACAGGTGGCGCTCGCGATGGCCAACCAGCTGCGCTACTTCCTGCCACACATCCTCTGCCTGACGTGCAGCTCGCCATTCTGGAAGGGCCGCAAGACAGGCCTGATGAGCTACCGCTGCCAGGTATTCAAGCGCTTCCCGAGGACCGGTATCCCCGACGAGTTCGAGTCGGTCGAGCAGCTCAAGAACTTCATCAACCTGCTCATCCGCACGCGCTGCATCGACAACGGCAAGAAGATCTGGTGGGACGTGCGAACCCACTGGCGCTTCGACACGGTCGAGGTGCGCATCAGCGACATCCCGACCAACATCGAGGACACGCTCTCGGTCGTGGCGCTCATCCAGGCGCTCGTGGCGCAGCTCTACATGATGCACAAGCGCAACATCTCCTGGCGCGGCTACCCGCGCAGCCTCATCGAGGAGAACAAGTGGCGCGCGGCGCGCTACGGGACGCACGCCAAGCTGATCGATCTGGGCATCGGCGAGGAGCGGCCCTTTCTGGAGCTGGCCCACGAGCTCGTCGACTTCGTCTCGGACGCGGCCGAGGCGCTGGGGACCATCGATTACCTCGAAGGCATCCTGCGCATCGCCAAGCAGGGAACGAGTGCTGACCGCCAGCTCGAAGTCTATGAGAAGAGCGGTGGCGATCTGAAGGCAGTGGTGGACTGGCTCATCGAGGAGACGATGCGAGGGATCTGAGTGAGAGCGCCTTCTGGGCAGGGCAAATCGGGTTCTCGAAACTCACTCACCAACCCCCTCCCCCCCCTCCTGCCCTCGCAGGGCAATCGAGTTCTAACCAAACAAGGCTCGAAAGGGCATCGAGGGCAGCCTTTTGGTTTTGGAGCCGTTGGTTCGGTTTTTCTTTTTCTGAATGAAACGGGATGCTCGAACATCGGCTTGGCGTCGCTCAAAAGCCCGTCTGGCGTCGTAGGGCCGTCAAGAAAATTTAGGATTCATCCTTCAACTATCCCGTCGCCCTGCTCGTCCGTGAAACGCCAGCCGTCGTTGCTTCGATGGAGACTTCCGACTGGAAGCTCCCGCCTCGCGCCTCATCTGATATTCCCCGGCCTTCGCGTCGATCGCTTCTCATCAAGGGATGAGCCCTTAGGACTCGATTGCCCCGCTGTCCCTCGCAGGGCAATCGAGTTCTAACCAACCAGGCCTTTAAGGGCAGCATTTTGGGGTTGGCGCCGTTGGTTCGATTTTTCTTTTTCAGAGTGAAACAGAGTTCTCGAACACCTGCTTGGAGTTA
>JAISIF010000202.1 GCA_031262165.1 Myxococcales bacterium
TTAGATTTCACGGAATGTCTGCTGATCTGGCGCTCCTGGTTGAGCGCGTCGTGTAAGGAAGAAGTGAGGGAAAAATGAACCGGACGATTATTCAGCTCGAATGCACCGTTTGTAAGTGGCGGAATTACTCCACGACCAAAAACAAGCGGACGATGACCGATAAGTTGGTCCTGGCGAAGTATTGCAAGAATTGCCGAAAGCATCAGGATCATAAGGAGACGAAATAGTCTCGAAGGCCAGTAGCGCAATTGGCAGCGCAGCGGTCTCCAAAACCGCGGGTTGGGGGTTCGAGTCCCTCCTGGCCTGAACAAGACCTCAGGCGCCTTTTTGTAGTGGATGAGAAATAAAAAGGTGTGCTGAGGTATTTTGTTGTCCGAGATCGTGATTTCGAGGAACGCTCGCCAAGTGATTCTCTCGGCAAGACGCGAAAGGAAAAGACTCACATGGATTCGTCTTCATCTTCGACAGGACTGAATGCTGGTGTCGATGTCAAAAAAATGGTCGGCATCGCCTATGTCGCCTTGGGCATCGTCAGCGTCCTGTTCTTTTCGAGTCTCATCGAAAGCATCTTCGCGGCGATGCGCTGGAGTAATCCCACGCTGCTGGGTGTGGAACAATTCTCTCCCGCCACGCTCATTGGGTTCGGCATTTCGCTGGCCATCGTCCTAGGCTGCTTTTTCAATAAAAAGATTCACGCGGGCAGCGTCGACATCGCGACCGAGCTCAAGCGGGTGACGTGGCCGTCCTTCGCCGAGACGAAGGTCTCGACCGTCGCGGTCGTCGTCGTGAGCATCGTCGCCTCGCTCATCCTGTTCTTCTTCGACTTCGTCTCGTCGAAGATCATGTCCAACTGGATTCCAGCGCTTTTGAACTGGATTTCGGGCGGGTGAGCCAAGGACCGGTGGACTCTCTGATGGGCCGACGAGATGAATCGACATCGACCCAAATCAGGTATCCAGAGCGAAGGGGGATTGAGCGGCGCGTATCGAGCCCGAGCAGCTTGACATATCGATCGGACCCAAAGTTCGAAGGCACATCCTCCACGCGTTTTTCCGTGGGGGATGAATTGTTTCTTTTGAATCGAAGAAAGGTGGACTGCACATGACAGAAGCAAAAGAGATCGAGACGGGTTCGCCTTTGCGGAAGCGTTGGTATGTGGTCCACACCTATTCCGGGTTCGAGAACAAGGCCAAGAAGTCCCTCGAAGAGCGCATCAAATCCGAGGGAATGGACGAATACTTTGGCGAGGTGCTCATTCCGACGGAACAGGTCGTCGAGATGGTCAAAGGCACGCGGCGCACGAGCAAGCGCAAGTGCTACCCGGGTTACATCCTCGTCGAGCTCGTCATGAATGAGCGCAGCTGGCATCTGGTCAAGTCCACGCCCAAGGTGACGGGCTTCGTGGGTGGGACGCAGACCATGGAGCCGGATCGCATCCCCTGGATTTCGGATGACGAAGCGCGGCGCCTCATGAACCAGATGTCCGAGGATGTCTCCAACAAGCCCAAGCCAAAGGTCGAGTTTTCCGTGGGCGACAATGTACGTGTCATCGACGGGCCATTCGCCAACTTCAATGGCGCGGTCGAGGGCGTGGACAACAACAAAGGCCGCGTCAAGGTCTCCGTGTCCATCTTCGGGCGCCCGACACCAGTCGATCTCGACTTCATGCAGGTCGAGAAAGCCTCCTGATGCTCATTGGGTAATTCACGAAGCAAAAGGACAATCCAATAGATTCAATTCGAGGGAAGCGGCGCGCGCGATTGATTTGATTTGAATCGAAACTCGATTCGATCGAATCGGCACATCATCGCGTTGCCGCTGGACCTCGGGAGAGGGCCTCTTTCGGAAAACTTGGGCGCTATCGACCGGGTTGCCGAGGAGCATGTCGTTTCATCAGAGTGGGAGGACGTTGATTCGTCCGCATGAACCACACAAAGGCGGTCAGACATCATGGCGAAAAAGGTAACGGGTCAGGTCAAGCTGCAACTCCCCGCGGGTAAAGCCACTCCGGCGCCCCCGGTTGGTCCAGCGCTCGGTCAGCACGGCGTCAACATCCTGGAGTTCTGTAAGCAGTTCAACGCGCGGACCCAGGAGCAGGCCAAGGAAGCGCTGATCATCCCGGTCGTGATCACGATTTATTCGGACAGGACCTTCACCTTCATCATGCGCACGCCCCCGGCGGCGGTCCTCCTCAAGAAGGCTGCGGGTCTGCACACCGAAAAGAAGAAGGGATCTGGCTCCAAAAAGCCTGGCAAGGAGAAGGCTGGGACCGTGACGCGCAAGCAGATCGAGGCAATCGCCAAGACCAAGGGGGATGAGCTCACGGCAGCCTCTCTCGACGCGGCCATGCGCACCATCGAGGGGACGGCCCGTTCCATGGGGCTCGAAGTCGTCGATTGAGGCGATTTTTCAGCAAACCTTTTTGGGTGGGAGAGCTGCTCCTGAGCGGAGCGGCTCGCTGGGACCACCGTTAGGAGTGAGTTGTCATGGCAGGTAAGGCGTATCAGGCAGCGGCGAAAGTGATTGACAAGACCAAGAGGGTCTCGGTCGAGGAGGCGTTCCTCCTTCTCAAGCAGTCCTACGACGAGCGGCAGAAGGTTCACGCGCCCCGCAAGGGCGACCGTAAGACCATGGACGAGACAGTCGAGGTGGCGATCAACCTCGGCGTCAATCCCAAATACGCGGATCAGATGGTTCGCGGCGCGGTCGTCCTGCCGCACGGGACAGGCAAGACGGTGCGCGTCGCCGTGTTCGCCAAAGGTGAGCGCGCCAAGGAGGCCGAAGAGGCTGGCGCCGACATCGTGGGCGCCGAGGATCTCGGCGACAAGGTCGCCGGTGGTTTCCTCGACTTCGACGCCACCGTGGCCACGCCCGACATGATGGGTGTCGTCGGTCGCCTGGGGCGCGTGCTCGGCCCCCGTGGTCTCATGCCCAACCCCAAGGTCGGTACGGTGACGATGGATGTGGCCAAGGCCGTCCGCGAGCTGAAGGGCGGTCGTGTCGAGTTCCGCGTCGAGAAGGCCGGCATCGTCCACGCGCGTCTGGGCAAGGCCAGCTTCGCGCCCGAGAAGCTGCGCGAGAACCTCTCGGCGCTCATGGATGTCATCATCAAGGCCAAGCCAGCGACGGCCAAGGGCACCTACCTGAAGGGCATCGCCGTCACGACGACGATGGGCCCATCGATCCGCATCGACGTGAACACCGTCGCCAAGTGACGCGGCGAGGTCGACCTCGCCCATCCATGGTGCCTCTGGCACGGGACTGAACGCCCTGCGTCATCCTCTTCAGAAGAGGGTGGGCAGGGCGTTTTTTCGTCTCATTATGTTTTTTGGATTTCACGAATCGTCCTTCGCCTGGCTCGGTCCGAATTCGAGGAGACGCCTTAGGGGCTGCGCCCCTACAATTTTATCGAGGCAGCGAGATTCAATTGTAGGGGCGATTATCGATCGTTCGTGCGCAATCGATTTGGACGACGGTGTTGAGGAACAATTCAGAAACAATTTATGATCGATATTTGAATGAAATCATTTTTTTTGACGACGGGCGATTGATAATTACCCCTACAAAACAATTTGGGTGACGGATTTCAGGATCGATTCATAGCCGATACTTGAATGAAATTATTTTTAATGACGGGCGATTGATAATGCCCCTACAAATCAATTCGGACGCATCAATTTATTTGTAGAGACGACGCATGAGTCACCCCATCGCCCTCTCGCAGCAGGCCACGAGCTCGTCTGGATGCTCGGCAATGGCGCGGGCACCGGCGCGTTCGAGTTCGGCGCGCGTGCCCAGGCCCCACAGCACGCCGACGAACGGGAGCCCAGCTGTCCTGGCTGCCTCGCCGTCGATCTCCGAGTCGCCGATGAATACGGCGCACTCCACGGCCGTCCCGCCTCCGCGGGCCTCGATGAGCGCGAGCGCGCGATCGATCCCATCGCGGGCAGGCTTGCGCTCCGCCACGTCGCCCAAGCCCACGATGGCCGCGGCGCACATCCGATCGAGCCCGACGCGCTGGCACAGCCTGCGGGCGCTCTCGCCTGGTTTGTTCGTGACGATGGCCTTGGGGCCGTGGAGCCGCGCGAGCGCCTGGGCAATGCCTGGAAACAGGCGCGTGCGGTCCATCATGTGGGTCTCGTAGAGCTCGACCCAGCGCCGAACACCCTCGTCGAGCGTCGCGGCGTCTGGATCAGCGCCGTCGTTCGATCCAACGAGCGCGCGTGCGACGAGGTGGCGCGAGCCCTTGCCGATGAACGTGAGGATGAGCGCCTCGGGGATCGGCGCCATGCCAAACGAGCCTCGCACCAGGTTCGCGCACGCGGCGATGTCGCCGATGCTGTCCACGAGGGTCCCGTCCAAGTCGAAGAGATAGGCGTTCACGTCTTTCGATCCTCCGTCATGAAATTACGGCTGAATGGTGATGCGGCTGCCACTCGAATGCGCCGTGAACTCGGGCGCGTACATCGACTGAAGCGTGGCAGGGGATACGCGGAACGTGCCGACCATCGAGGCCTTGAGCCGATGGCGCAGCGTGAACTCACCGGCTGGCAAGCGGTCGAAGAAGAAGTTGGTCGCGCTGTCGCGAACCTCCTGCTGAAAGGCGAGGCCCTGATCGAAGCGGTAGCCCGAGAGCGCCTCCACTGGCTCCAGCCCCGCCGCGCGCGGGTCACGCAGGTGGACGTATTCGGCCGCGTGCCTGGTGCTGACGACGAGCTGGACCTCGACCTCGTCGCCTGGCTTCAGGCGCGCGCCCTCGGCCAATGGTTCGAGCACGTGCTCTCTGCCGCGCACCACGCGGCGGAAGTAGGTGCGCCGAACGGAGAACAGATCACCGCTCTGACGCACCGCCTCGCTCTCGGTCGAGAAGTGCCAGGTCGCCGACGCGAACACGATGCCCGGCGTCATCTGTTCCAGCTCGATGGCGGAGAGTGCGCGGGCATCGATGGCCTGACTCGTCAGCGACATCTGTCGCTTGCGCGCGCCGCTCGTGGGCGAGGTCGGCTGGAACACGAACTCCTCCTGCTTCGAGCCCAGCGTCACCCGCACGCGATCGGTCGCGTCGATCCGGTGCTCGGACTGTGCGTAGTGGGCGAGCGCATAGATGGCCTCGGCCGAGGCGCGCGTCGATTTCCAGTGATTCAGCTTCTTGTTGAGGAAGAGCCATTGGGCCAGGCCAGCGCGCCGCGGGTCCTCGGGGCTCAGCTCGGTCAGGACGCGCAGGCTGAAGGCGTGCGAGTCGATCGTGTCGCGATACCAGAGCCAGCTGCGCGCGCTCGTCTGCCAGAACGTGCCCTGCTCTGGCGTGGTCTTGGCCGCGTCCATGACCGCGTCGAACACGAGCCGCGCGTCGGCCTCGCGGCCCATGCGTTTGAGCGTCAGCGCGAGCTGGCCTTTGCCCTGGTTCGACAGCTCCTTGCGGCGCTTGAACGAGAAGTCGAGGAGCTTTTGGCGCGCGGCGCGGTCGAGCATCACCGCCTCGAAGCGCGGCCCGTCGAACGCCGTCGCCACGTAGTTGAGGAAGGTGGCGAGCGCGACGTCGGCCTCGTCCTTTTTGGATGGCTGCGTGATCCAGACGTCGAGTTCGCGGCCATACCAGTCGCTCATGAAGCGCCACGCCTTGACCGCGATGTCCTCCGGGATCTCTCCGCCGAACTCGGCGGCGCGCGCCAAGCCCGCGAGCACATAGAGCGTCATGTAGGGCGAGGGCGTGCCACCCGCCCACCAGGCAAAGCCACCGCCGCGCTGCTGGGCCTTGCGCAGCTTGCTCAGCGCGCTGTCGCGCTCGGCCTTGGCCACCTCGGGGTTGAGCAGCGCGATCGCCTCCACGTCCTCTGCGCCTGCGCCACCCTTGGCCTGCCGCAGCCACGGCGTCTCTTCGAGTGACAGCTTTCGATTGGGATCGAGCTGGTCGAATGTCTCGAGCCTCGCCGAGCGGCTGGCAGCCAGGAGCTTGGCGCGGCCACCGAGTGACGGGAAGCGCTCGAACAGGCCCGTCAGGATGCCGGTGGAGACGAAGCGGTTGAGCGTCTGCTCGACACACTCGTAGGGGTAGCGCACGAGGTAGGGCAGGGCCGCGAGCGCGCCATCGAGGAGCTGCGCATCGAGCGTCACGACGAGCGCCTCGTTGACGAGGCTCGCGTCACTCGCATCCACCTCGAACGAGAGCGTGCGCCGCTCGTTGCCGCGCAGGGCAGCGAAGCGCGACTCACTCAGGTGCGCGCGGCTCGGGAGGATGGGCAAGGGGCGCAGCTCTCCGTCACTCAATCTGCCGTCCGCGGTGCGCGCCGTGACCTTCACCTCGATCGGTCCAGGGCCCGGTGGAACCTGGAGCGGGAAGGTGATCGTCTGGCTCTTGCCTGGCGCGAGGCTGAAGCTGGCCGTGGCTGCCGTCGCGTCGAGTCCGTAGAGGGGCAGGAGGTCGGCGCCCGTCTCGGGATCGGTCAGCTCGAACCTCACCTGGCCCGCGATCGGAGCGTCTGAGGCGCTGTCCACGGTGATGGCCAGGTCGGCGCGGTCTCCCTCGCGCAAAAAGCGTGGCAGGCGCGGTCTGACCATGAGCTCGCGGACGCTCTGGAACGTGCGACTCGCGATGCCCGCGTGGAGCTGGCGCGTGAGCGCGACGGCCCATACCCGCCACGAGGTCAGCGCGTCCGGGACCGTGAATTCGAGCGTGGCGCTGCCGTCCTGGTTCAGGAGGAGCGCCGGTGCCCAGAGAGCCGTCTCGCGGAAGTCGGCGCGGACGAGGGGCAGGCTAGGCGCGTCGTGTTCGGCTTCGGCAGGGCCAGGATCTGTGGACAGCGGCGAGGCGGCCTCAGCTGAATTGGCCGAATCAAGCGAATCAGCCGAATCGGCCACCGACAACCCAGCCACCGACTTCATCGCCATGGGCGCCGGTGACGCGGCAGCCCGCATTCGACGCGGGAGGTTGCCGCCACCCTCGAAGAGGAAACGGCGGCCAGGGCCACTGGCGCCGCTCATCCCCTTGAACGCGTCCTCGGTGAAGGGTTCAGAGGACGGGGCAGGCGCGCTCGACGTCTGGACGCCGGTCTGTCCCCATCGAACTGCGTCCGAGGGCCGCGTCACGCTCGACTGGAACGCGGGCAGGCCACGCCGACTGGGCAACAGGGCGAGCGGGTTCGCTGGCGTGTGCGGGGCAAAGGCTTCGAGGCTGCGATCGTAGATGTAGGCGAGCAGCTCGGCCTCGCGCGGATCGAGCGCCTTGCCATCGAGGCGCTTCACGGTCACGCGGAAGCGCTCGCGGCTGCCCGGCTGGACGTGGTCGCGGAAGCTCTCCCACTCGACCTGGAGCTCGCGATCGTCGAACGGCACGGCGATGTCGGCGCTCAGCGTGACGCTCTGCCAGTCCATGACGGTCGTGAGGCGCACCGTGAGGCCGCCGCGATCCTCGTCGCGGATTGGCAGCTCGCGCAGCGGCTTGTCCGTGCCCGTCACGAGCCACTGATGGGAGACGCGCTCCTGGTCGCGGAAGACCTCCAGCAACATTCGTTGCCCAGGCCGACCAGCATGGACAAAGAGGCGCGCCGATTCGCCTACCTTTGCGCTCGACCTGTCCGCGATCAGCAGCGCGGGCAACGCTAGGTCCGCCTTGGGCGAGGCCACGACGAACTCGCGGGTGCGCTCGACAATCTGCCCCGCGTCGTCCTGCGTCTCGTAGCGCAGCCGGTAGGCGCCAGCGGCCAGACCCGTGAGCGTGATTCTGCCAATGCCCTCGTCATCGTGCTTCACCGCGCCCTCGGCCACGCGCTGCGCCTCCTCGCTCTGGAGCGCGAGCGCCTCCTCCATCGAGTAGCCAGGTGCCCAGCGCGGCCGCAGCGTGTCGCCCGGCAGGTCGAAGTGCGCGTCGTGTCCAGGCGCGCGCGGGCGTGGCAGGTCGGCGGGCAGTGGCGCGGTCTTGGGCAGCGCGAGCCGCGTCACCCAGAAGCGGCCTTCCCCTCCACGGCGCGGCGTGCCGTCGAGGCTGGTGCGCGACACGGTCAGCTCGGCGGGCTTGTCCGCGTCCAAGAATCCCGCGGGCAGCTCGATCGAGGCGTCGATCGATCGCCAGCCGAGCCGGAAGACGCGTGAGGCCGATCGCGTCTCGCCGCCTTGGTCTGTGACGTCCACGCGGACCGCGTAGAGATAGCGCTTGTCGGGCGAGGTCTTGGCCTCCTGCGGATCTGCCCGAGGCGTGAAGTCGAACCGGAACCGACCCTCCGCGTCGAGCGTGGCCTCGCCCGCTGCCACGAGCTCTGAGACGTCGCGACACGGTGGGCCGCGCCACCAGAAGCGAGGCGGGCACAGCGGCCGCCTCTCGACCGTCCACTTGGCCGCGCCCGCGTTCACGGCCGTCCCAAAGTAGGTGTGCGCCGAGCCAGCGACGCTCACCTGCGCGTTGAGCTTGGCCGCGCCCTGGGTCGGATCGAGCGCCACCTCGAACGTCGGGCGCTTGTATTCCTCGACGCGCAGCCTCGACACCCCGAGCCACAGGCCGTCCTTTTTCTTCGGCAGGTCGAGCGAGACGCGGATCTGCCATTCGCCGAGCGCGCGGCCCACCGGGATCTCGAACTCGCCCGAGGCCGAGCCAAAGGCGTTGCTCTCGACCTTCTTCAGGGCCACGCGCTGATGGTTGGCGTCCACGAGCGCGACCTCGATCCCGGCCGTGCGCAGGGTCGAGAAGCGCGCCGCCGCCGTGTTGCCGCGATAGGGAACGATCTTCCACGAGATGGTCTGGCCCGGCCGGTAGATGCCGCGATCCGTGTAGACGAGCGCTCTGCTGTGGTCCTCCGAGCTCGGGGCGCTGCGCGACCCGCCATCATAGTCGGGCCACGGGTCGAGGGTGACCTCGCCGTCCTTGCGCGCCACGAGGAAGAAGTTCCCCTCGCCAGGCCGCAGCGCGACCTCGCCAGCCGCGTCCGTCACGGCCGAGACCGTTTTCCCAAAGGTCGAGTCCCAGCGGGGCGCACGATAGACCTCGACCGTGGCACCTGCGATGGGCGCGCCCGTCCGCGCGTCGAGCACCCGCGCCCGGAGCTCACCTGTGCGTGGATACTGGTCCCTGGTGATCACGAACTTCGAGATCATGAGCGTCCTGCCCTGGAGCACTGTCTTGGCAGCGTCGAAATCCTCGCGCAGCGAGGCAACGATGAAGTAGCCGCCCGGCCTGTCGAGCGGTGGCACGAGGAAGGTTCGATGCGCTCGGTAATCGCCCGGATCCGTCAGCCGGACGCTCCAGGCCGCGGCAGGCTTCGCGTTGCGCATGAACTCCTCGATGTGCCGCGATCCGCTCCACCCCTGGGAGGTCGTGCGCGTGATCAGGCGCACGAGATCGACCGGGTAGGCGCGCAAAAAGATCTCCTTCACATTGGCGTGCTCGATCGAGAGGGAGCGCTTGCGCGGGCCATCGACCGACCCCGACGACAGCTCGAAGCGGGGCAGCTCCAGCCGGGCGATGAGGTCATTGCAGCGCTGTGCGCCTGCCGAGTCAGGAAAGGCCTCGCGGCCCGATCGGGCGAGCGCCAGGGCGCGGATCTGGTCTTCGAGGCGATCGCGCTTGCTCAGCTGATCGGCGAGCGAGGCCATGCCCATGGCCCACCATGGCGCGCTGGAAAACGCCCCGAGGCGCGCGTCGAAGTCGGCGAGCACGACGTCCCGCTGCGCTGCGGTGACGAGCGGTGCCAAGGTCTCCAGCCGCACGCGCAGCGTCTCCAGCGCGGCCTCGCGTGCGTCGGTCGAGAGGTGCCAGTGCTCCAGGTCGCCGAGCAGGACAGCGATCTTGAGCAGTGGGTGGGTCGCTTCGTCCGTCAGAAAATTGCCATTGGACAGGGCCGGATCGGGGCGCAGCAGGCGCTCCGTGCTCAGTGCGAACACGCCGGATCGCTGCTCTGGCCGCCACTGGAACGAATCGGCGAGCGCCTCGACCCACAGGTAGGTCACCGCGTCGCGCGGCGTGGGCCGGATCTTCTCCGGGAAGTCGTTGCGCTCGATCACGTCCTTGAAGGTGTCGAATGGGAGCTGGGCAAGGCGTTCTCGCTTCTGCCAAGCGGCAAAGAACGCGCGGTCGATCTCGGCGCGCAGCTCGGCGCGCGTCCACGTCGAGATCGGCCTGTCCTGGGTCGACGCGAGGCGCTCGCGCTGGTCGATGTCGTAGCGGTGCTGCGCCAGGTAGCCGATGAGCGCCCGGGCCTTGGCCAGATGGAGCGCTGCCTGCCACTCGAACGCGCTGGGCCACGCAGAGCTCATCAAGAGGTTCACCGCCGCCTCGAAGTCACGCGGGAGCTCTGCCTCGCGGATCAGGGCACGCGCCCAGGTTGCCTCGTCCTTCGCGGCCATGGCCTGAGCGCGCAGGTGCGAGAGCTCTTTCGAGGCGCGCTCGAATTTTCCCTGCTCGATGAGGCGGTCGATCGCCTTCCAGTCAGTGGCGATGGGTTTGGAACGGGGAGCGGGCGCGGCCCATGCCGGGGCAAGGGCGGCGAGCGCCGACATCAGCACCACAAGGAGCAGGGAGGAGAGAGCGCGGCAGTGGAGAGCACTGGCAGCCTTCATGGGAGACTCCGATGAGGGGAAGGGGAGGAGGCGGGGAGGGGAGGGGTAAGGAAGGAGAAGTTCTCGGCAAAGAGGCGGTGGATGGTGTCATGTGCTTGGATGCCGAGCGATGACATTCAAAAGACGCGATCAAATATGCATCGACCGCATGAAAGGCTGAATGAATGCATAAAATCGAGGGTCGAGTCGTGAATGATGGATGCATAAAATATTGAAAAACTCACTTGAATCGCGACTCGAGCTGGAATAGGCGCTGCGCCGCCAAAAATGCTTTTTGGTAATGGTGCAGTGGCACCTGCCGCGAGCCATTCAACCAGCTGTCCCAATGAGGCATCCCGCCTCAATACTGGAGAATGAATGATGAAGAAGCTTTTGATCAGCAGCTTCGCGGTCATGAGCCTGTTGGCTTTTGGCGCCTGCGGTAGCGACGACAAGAAAGAAACAAAACCGAATACGGATAAATGCACCAGCAATGCTCAGTGCGACAGCGGTGAGAAGTGCTCTGCTGATGGCGTGTGCGTAGCCGATACGACCACTGGCGGCTGCACCAGCAATGCTCAGTGTGCCAGCGATGAGAAGTGCCAGTCTGGCGTGTGTGTGGCGGACACGACCACTGGTGGCTGCACCAGCAATGCTCAGTGCGCCAGCGATGAGAAGTGCCAGTCTGGCGTGTGCGTGCCGGATACGACCACTGGCGGCTGCACCAGCAATGCTCAGTGCGCCAGCGACGAGATTTGCCAGTCTGGCGTGTGTGTATCAGCAGGTGGAGACAATGAAGGAACCTGCGATAAGAATCTGAGCGAATTCGCTGGGAAAGAGATGGAAGGCGAAGGTCTGCTTTATGATTATGGCTGTGACCCAGAATTGGGCTGTTATATTGAGGTCGATTTCTTTGCTGAAGTAGGTGCCGCTGAGCTGTTTGTGAATATCAATGAAGAGGCCACTGGTCTGTCAGTGTTCAGCTTTCAGAATATTGCTTTTGAGAGTTTTATTCTCGTTGAAAATGACTATCCATATTGCAATGAAGTTGTCTGCGCGGCCTTCTTTTTTGAAGATACTGTCTATGAAGCCTTGTCTGGCAATCTGACGATGACCTCTATCGATCCCACGTTCGCTGGAGAGTTTAGCAATGCTGTTTTCTACGATTGGACCACAGCTGAATGGGATGATTATGGCTACGTCGCCAATTCGTGTGAAACGCCCCCAATTAGCTTCAGCTTTACCGGTCCTCTTGAGGATGGCTCTTTTGAGGAAGCTGAATAATTCGTCTAAATAAATTTCATAGTCTTAATTTTTTAAACCACCCGATTTTGATCGGGTGGTTTTTTTATATCCAAAAGGCGTGGAGAAATGAGCGAGAGCGATGCTGCCGACGGCTTGAGATCGAGCAGAGAGGTGATCGAGTGCTTCCCTTTCTGGAAGCCGTATCTCCTGTTCAGAGCCCATTGTTTCTGCATAAAATCGATAAATGCAGAGAAAATGGCAGGGTCTTTGAGAGAGAAAGCCATGCATAAAGGTTTGAAATTTTTCACTTGCTCAGTGGCAGGGTTTGGACTAAAGGGCGCGCCGCCAAAATGGTCGAGTTCTTAACTAGTGGTAGAGGGTAGTAAAAGTGCAGTGGTTTGTATCGGCGCCCGTGAGCAATTCCGCCACGAGCCGATCGAATTAATACAATGAGGCATTTGCCTCAGAACTGGAGAATGGCAGATGACGAAGAATTGGATTGTTGCTCTCGCAGCGATGAGCCTGTTGGCTTTCAATGCTTGCGGCGATGACGAGAAAGATCCCGTTGATCCAAAAGTTGAATGCACCAGCAACAATGACTGCGACGCAAATGAGAAGTGCTCTGCTGACGGCGTGTGTGTTGCGGACGTCGTTGTTGATCCAGAGTGCACCAGCAATGAAGACTGTGCGACTGGTGAGAAGTGCCAGTCTGGCGTGTGCGTAGCCGATACGACCACTGGCGGCTGCACCAGCAATGAAGACTGTGCGACTGGTGAGACGTGTGAAGACGGTGCGTGCGTGCCAGAGACCACTCCAACTTGGACATGCCCTGAGGAATGGTATGGCGATGACTCATGCGATTGTGGCTGTGGGATTATCGATTCGGATTGCGATGATGCATCTGCCGATAGCTGTGATTATACCGATGCATGTCTAGAGCAGTCCATGCTTCCAAAGTCAGATGAGAATTGGCTTTGTGTGGGTGGGGCATGGATCTGTGACGATCTGTTTGGCGAAAGTATGCAGGGCGATGGCGCGTGCGATTGTGGCTGTGGCGTTGTCGATTCGGATTGCGATGATGCATCTGCCGATAGCTGTGAGTATTCCGACTTGTGCAGCGCTCTCGGAATGGAACCGCACCCCACCGAGAACTGGCATTGTGTTGCTCCGGCACTTGAACCTTGCACTGAAGCCGGCGCCGAAAAATATGACTGTATCGAATACGACCTTGGCGCAGATTATGGTTTGCCAGGATTCTATTTTATCGATGTCTCGATGCAGCTTGTTTGTGACGGTTCGGAATATGTTCCCAATAATAGTAGCATGGTTGAGTGTTCAAATGGTTGTGACGCGGGGAAATGTATTCTTTTGGATGAACGCGAAGGACAGTCATGCACTAAGGAGACTTTCCAAGAGACCTGTGGTGGCACTGGAGATGTCGTCCTTTGGTGTGACGTGGAGGATGGTGCGACTGCAGGAGTCGTCGCTGCTTTCAAATGCTCTGAGAGTTCTTCATGTGAAGTAATGGCAGATGACAATTATGCTAATTGTTATGCTCCTGCGGATGCTTGCTCTGAAAGTGATAATACAAAACAGGGATGTGGAACTAGCGATTACGAGGGTTACCTGCTTGAATATGGCTGTTTTGAAATGGTGAGCGGCGAGTATTATTGGGAGCCAATAAACCTTATTGAAGAATGTGAAGGACAATGTGTAGAGGATGCATGTCTGGAGGTTGCAGAAGGTTGGACATGCTCTGGGGCGTGGTATGGTGATGGTGATTGCGATTGCGGCTGTGGTATTGTCGATATGGATTGTGCAGATGCCTCCATTGCATCTTGCAAATATGGTTCGGACTGTGGCGGGTTATCACTTGTCGATCCCTCTGATACTACGCAGTGCATCGAACTTGAAATTCCTGACGGATGGAATACTGCTTGTTCGTATCAAAGTGGAACCTCTTGGTATGGTGACGGTTCGTGCGACTGTGGCTGTGGTGCCTTGGACGTCGATTGTGACGACGAGACAGCTGCCAGTTGTGAGGAAGATTGGTGTGCAGACTTAGGATATACGTCTGCTGTCGCCAGTCAGAACTGGCTTTGCGAATAAGTTTTATTCGTAATAACAAACACAAAAGTCACCCGGTCAAAAGCTGGGTGGCTTTTTATGTATAGATAGGAGCTGTTTATTGTGTTCGTGCTCGATGAAAGCGCGGTTCAGTGCTCGAGTCGTGCAGGATCCTTCTAAAGAAGAGCCAGAGCTCTAAGCTTCCAAAAAGCCACCCAGTCAAAAGCTGGGTGGCTTTTTTAATGTGATAGAAGTTCTTCATTATATTCCTGCTCGATGAAAGAATGGTTCAGTGAACGCCAGGAATAATAAGCAAGAACGGAAGTAAAACTCTTTACAGTAAGGGCGTAGGACTTAATCCATCGCAGATAAGTCCTAAGAACACAGCCTATCCTGGAATGAATGGGACAATTCAGGACATGCTGTCATTTTTGAATATGCCAAACATAGTGAACGGACAGCTCGTCATCGTCCTTCGCCAGGTCCGGTCGGAACTTGAGGGCACGCCCCTACGCTCCCCTTCCACGTTCCAGATTTCCAATGCGGACAGCTGTGCCTTGCCCTCACGGTGCGCGGTGCTAAGAGCGCGCGCCCATGATCCCACCCAGCACACCACGACGCTCCAGAAACAAGGCCGCTCCCCTCAACCAGCTCGATCCAAGCCGCCGGATCGACGACCCGATCAATGAGGTCGTCCCTCAGCCAGAGCTGCCCGCCCCTGTGCTTCCGCCCGCGCTCGAAGCGATACGTGCGGCCTTTGACCAGGAAAAAGACAACCGCCCTGCCCTCTGGCGGACGCTCCCCAACATCGGCTTCGCGCCGCTGCTCTGGAGCGAGGGACAGGCCCGCGCCCAAAAGATGGCCGCTGCCCTCGTGTCCCTGGGCCTGAAGCCCGGCGACCGCGTGATCCTCACCGCGAGTGGCGATTGGCCGACGGCGCTCATCGCGGCGCTCACCGCGGGCGGCGAGATCTCCGTTTTCGAGAGCGACCCTTCCGTGCTCCTGCCGATCGCTCGCGCCCTGAACGCGCGCTTCATCCTGTCCGACACGCTGGGCGTCGAGGCGCTCAAAGCTGCCCTGGGCAAGGCGCGTGGCGCCCCCCGCCTCGCCTCTGACGAATCGCTGCTGTCCCGCGCGCCGACAGAGCCCGACGCGCCGTTTGTCCAGCCCTCGTCCAAGGCCGCGCTGTTCGTCGCATCCGACTCGACCAAATCGAAGCGCGCCGTGACCGCGTCGTGTTTCTCGCTCGCGCACCAGCCCTTGTTCGACCTGTGCCAGCGCTTCCTGAAGCTCTTTGCGCTGACGCGCGACGACCACGTGCTCTCGATCCTATCGCCCTCGCAGCCAGCCATGCTGAGCGCTGGGTTTTTCGCCCCGCTGATGGCTGGCGCCACGCTCCAGCTCGACCCGGGCGCGCCGCTCGACTCGCGCCAGCTCACCGTGTTTCGACCCACGGTCGTCATCGCCACGCGGGCGCAGTGGCAACAGCTGGGGGAGCGCATCGAAGCCCAGCTCGACGCTGGCTCGACGCGCGGGCGCTGGGCGCGCGACGTTGCGCTGCGGCGCAACGAGTGGGAGGCGGCGGACAAGCCCATTCCGCCCTCGACCAAGCTCAAGTATCGACTCGGGCAGCGGCTGGCCATCGCGCCGCTCAAGCGCCTCTTCGGGCTGAGCCGCGTGCGCCTAGCCATCGTGGCCGACGCCGTTCAGGCGCCGCTCGATCCGAGCCTGGCTGCGGCCTTTGCCGCCATCGATCTGCCGCTCCACGCCCTCGCTGGGAGCCCGGCCAGCTTTGGGCTCGCCTTTGCCAACGTGCCTGCCTCTTCTGAGCGTGGCAGCGCACTGGGCCGACCATTTCCCGGGCTCCAGGCGCGTCTCGATGATCAGGGCGCGCTCTGGATCAAAGGACCGACGATCGCCCCCGAAGCGCTCGAGCACGGACAGGACGGCTGGATCCGCGCGCTCGACCAGGCCGAGCTCGACTTCACTGGCTTCGTCCACGCGCGCTGAGTGACATTCGACGCCAAAGACAAAACAGCCCCGCGATTCGACGATTCGATTCGCGAGGCTGTCGTCGTTTGATGAGCCCTCACCTCTGCCTTCGGTAGGCCCTCTGGCACGAGTGGGAGAGGGAGCGCTCACCACGTCAGGCCATAGACGAAGCTCGCCTTGGGGTGACGCAGCAGGCGCTCGACGATGACCTCGTGCGGCACCACGCTGCCCTTGACGTAGCGATCGATGAGCGCCTCCAGCGCGGCACGATCACCCTGGGCCTTGAGCGATCCAGTCAGCTTCATGAGCTTCTCGGCGGCGGGCGCGAGCTTGTCGAAGTGCACGGTGAACGCGCCCTTGTCCGTGCCGTTGGCGGCCATGGCCTCAGGCTCGAAGCTGAGCGCGCCCTCGTCCATCAAAAAGCCGAGTTGGATGGCGGCGAGCTGGCTGTAGGTCTTGGGTCTGCCCGTGCCGTCGAACATGCCGCGCGAGACATGGCCAAACGCCCAGACGATCGAGTCGAGGTAGCTCTCGGCCACCTCCTTTGGCGTGAAGAGCTCTTCGCGCGCCAAAAAGTCGATGAACCACAGCGCTGCGCTCTGCGCCTTGAGCTCCTCTGCGATCGAGGCCAGAGGCCCGCCGAACACGTCGGTGTCTATCTTTCCATCGACCTCGTATTCGTGGGACGGCCCGAGGTTGTGCGCAGCCTCGTGCAGGATGGTCGAGATGAGGCCTGGGTTGGGCGAGTCGGTGTAGTGCGCCATGGTTTGCGCGGTGAGCAGCGATTGAGCGCCCGAACGGCGGTTCTTCAGGCTGACGGGGTCTGTGTAGAGGTTGCTCATGGCCACGGTCCGGCCTCTTCCCTCGTTCGCGACCGGTCCCCAGTTCGGCAGGCTCTGGCCGATGGTGGCACCGAACGGATCGCGATCGTCGCCCGCGTTGAACACGATGTCGATGAAGTCGGGCAGCTGGAACGAAACCTGGCGACTGGCGTAGGGCGCGCCGATGAGCTCGGCCAGGTCGTCCTCCATCTTCTGGCGCCGCGGCGTCAGCTTGTCCTGCCAGTCGATGGACGCGGGGTTGATGCGCGCGAACGTCAGGTGGATGCCCGCCTTGAGGCTGCACGGCTCCCAATAGGTCTCGTCGGGTCCGACACGGACATACCAGCGGGAGTTGCGGCCATTCATCGCGGCCCAGGCCTCGTCGGCTGGCTTCCAGTCATTCGTCTCGAAGGCAGTCGCGGCAGCGCGCAGATACGCTCGCAGCGCTGATTCGGATTCGATGGCGTCGATCGCGTCGGCAGCAGCGCGCAGATGAGTGGCAACGCTCTTCATCGCATCGGACCACGCCTCTGTGTAGGGCACGGCAGAGAGCGCTTCGGCACTCTGGCCTCGACGAACAACCACCGTGAAAGGATCGGCGAGTTTGGGATCAGCCTCCATCTGCTTGCAGAAGGCTGCGTCCGCATCCTGGAGATCGAGCGGATAGACGCCGACCTTGAACGGTTCGCGCGTCGGCAGGGCCCAACAGTTCGGATCGTTTTGTGTCATGGGCGCGAGGCACTTCGGTCCCCAGTTGCGGCGAAACAGACTCTGACTTTCGGGATCGAGGCTGCTGACCTTGTCCTCGAAGGGCTGCATTCCGGTCTGGACCGCATAGAGGGCATCGATGAGGTGTGCCGCGGCGAGCATCTGTTGGACAAAGGCCTTTTCGGCATCGGCGAGCGAACTCAGATCGGTGTGAACGAGCGCGGGCTGTCCCTGGTCGAGCTCACGAATCACGGCTGAGCGACGCGCGCGCTCCTCGGTGGAGAGGTTTTCGAGAGAGCCAGCCTCGTCCGTGGTCGCGCTGATGCGTTCGAGCGCTTGGGCAAGCTCTGCGTTCGAGGCACCCTTGCCCAGGTGTCGGCCCGAGGTTGGGTAGAAGAGCAGTTCGACGAGTTCTTCGGGGTTGGGCGTGCCATCGCCGTTCGTGTCGGCAGTCCAATAGAGCGGCAGGTTGAGGCGGACAGCGGCCCGGTTGAAGTGCCCACACAGCTCTGCCCCTGTCTCTGAGGCGAGATTTTTCGTCCCCTCGGCAGATGAAGCCGAGACAGCCTTGGTCGATTGGCAGGCAGGCAGGACAGTGAGAGCAATCGGCAGGCAGGCGACGGCAAGGGTTCGGCGAAGGGTCATCTTGGAACTCCAGGTGATCGAAAAAGGCGCCCTCTCCTGTAGGAAAAGGGCGCCGGGGGAAGTTGAATTGGGATCATTCGTCGACTGCTGCGGGTCGAAGAATCGAAAACTCAGCACACGACGATGTCGTCCTGCGAAAAACGGAAAGTTTTTTTGAGCAGCGGTCAGTTCACGCTCACTGCCGATAGAGGACGGCGCCCCAGTGGAAGCCAGCGCCAAGACCCACGAAGCAGACGAGGTCGCCTTTTTTGATTCGGCCCTGCTTGATGCACTCGTCGTAGGCGATGGGCAGCGTGGCTGCGGTCGTATTTCCGTAGCGCTGGATATTGTTGAAGATGCGATCGTCCGTCAGGCCGAGCACCTTCTGAATCATCTGGTTGATGCGCAGGTTGGCCTGGTGCGGCAGGATGAGCGAGATGTCGTCGAGTCCGATTCCGTTCGCGTCGCAGATGGCCGCGATGGCCTGGGGCATCAGGGTGACCGCACGTCGGAAGACCGATTTGCCGTTCATCACTGGAATGAGCTCAGCTGCATCGAGTGAGGCATGTGACATGTAGGGCCGCTGCGCAGCGCCGCCGGTCGGCACATAGAGATCTTCGAACGAGTCACCGTCGGAGAACATCTTGCTGTCGATGATGCCTACGCCTTCTTCCTCGCTTGCCCTGAGGATGACCGCGCCTGCCGCGTCGCCGAAGAGCACGGCGCGATCGCGGAACTGCGAGGACCACTCGTTCTCCTCCTTCGTGGGTGGCACGTCCGAGCGACCGAACAGGAACTCCCACTGATGCTTGGGCCACGGGAAGAAGACGCTGTGGACCTCGGCGCCGACGAGCAGGATCGTCTTGGCCATGCCCGACTTGAGGAGCGCGTCGCATGTCTGCAGGCCGAAGAGGAAGCCGGTGCATTGCTGGCGGATGTCCAGCGCGGGGATGCTCTTCTTGAGGCCCAGCTGGCGGACGAGCAGGCCGCCGCAGCCCGGAAAGTAATAGTCGGGCGTCATGGTCGCGAAGACGACGTAGTCGATGTCGTCCTTGCGCAGTCCTGCGTCGGCGATGGCCTTCTCGCTGGCCCGCAGTCCGAGGTCGGTCGTGGTGGTGCCGTGCTCGACCATGAAGCGCTGCTCGATGCCGGTCCGCTCGCGAATCCACGCATCCGAGGTGTCCACCATCTGACACAGCTTGTCGTTGGGGATGCAGTGCTCGCCGGTGACGAAGCCGCTGCCGATGATCTGGGAATGAATCGCCATGAAATTGTCCGCCTCTCGAAAGCTCCCGCTGTGTGGTCGCCGCCCATCGCGTCCAGGAAAACGGACAGTCCGAAACCAGACGATTCAGACGGCAATGGCCCGCTGGGAAATCCAAGCCGCCCCTCCCCAGAGGCAGCGTGAAAAATGGGTGGGTTCCTCTCCGCCCCCAGAGGGAGGCGCAAAGGCGCGCCTCTATGGGCGGGCAGACCTGCTTTGTCAAGCGCCTGGAAAAGGTCGAGAAATCGGTCTAACCTATTGAAATTACTCGATATTTTTCAGTTCTCCCCGCCCCGCTCCTGCGCGTTGACACGCGGCCATGCGCCGCGCATAAGGCCGCCCCTCGTGAAGACCTCCCGCCATCGCAATCCCGTCCGTGTCGCCCTCAACGCGCTCTACATCGCGCTCGTGGCCTACACAGCGTTCGTCCTGCTGTCGGGCGCATGGCGTGGCGCGTCCGCGCATCGGGAGGAGGGCGACAGCCAGGCGACAGAGTCCGCGTCGATCCAGGATCCGGCTGTGCGGTGAGGTGATTTCCTCGCCCAGTCGTTTTGCGGCAGATCGCGTCGCTCTCACTCGAACAACACGGCGAGCGCCTCGCCGACTGTCGAGACAGGCAAGAGTGTGAGCGGCGGTGACTCGATGCCGCGCACGCTCGACGAGGGCAGGATGGCACGCTTGAACCCCATCTTGGCAGCCTCGGCGAGTCTTGGTTCCATCTGCGCTACGGCGCGCACTTCGCCCGCAAGGCCAACCTCTCCCAGGACGAGCGTCTGCGCATCGACAGGTCTATCGCGCGCACTGGAGACGAGCGCCGCTAGGATGGCGAGATCGCCGCTTGGCTCCGAGAGCTCGATGCCTCCAGCCACATTCACGAACAAATCGCAGCCCACGAGGTTCACGCCCTCCTTCTTTTCGAGCACGGCCGCGAGCAGCGCCACGCGATTGTGATCGACGCCCATGGCTGTTCGCCTGGCCGTGCCATAGCCCGTGGGCGCCACGAGTGCCTGGATCTCCACGAGAAGTGGTCGTGTCCCCGAGACAGATGCTGTGACGATCGATCCCGATGCCTGAATGGGCCGCTCCGATAGAAAAAGTGCAGACGGATCGAGGACAGCACTCAGCCCACTCGACTTCATCTCGAACACGCCGATCTCGTTCGTCGAACCAAAGCGGTTTTTGTGCGCGCGCAGCACACGATACGGATGCCCGCGATCGCCCTCGAAGTAGAGGACCGTGTCCACCATGTGTTCGAGCAGGCGCGGCCCAGCGATGGCGCCATCCTTCGTCACATGCCCCACGATGAACGTCGGTGTCTCGGTCTGCTTGGCAAACGCGACGAGTCGCCCCGAGATCTCGCGGACCTGACCGATGGTCCCAGGTGCGCTGCCAATCTCCGGCAAAAAGAGTGTCTGGATCGAGTCGATGGCGAGCGCGCTTGGTTTGAGCTCTGCTGCGGTTTTCAAAACCTTGTCTGCATCTGTTTCAGCAAACAAAAGCAGGTTGTCGCTGTCGATCCCCAGGCGCTCTGCCCGCATTCGCGTCTGACGCAGTGATTCTTCGCCCGTCACATAGAGCGCGGTCCCATGGTGCGCGAGCCTGGCGAGCGCGGCGAGCATGAGCGTGCTCTTGCCAATGCCTGGATCGCCACCGAGCAAAACCACGCCACCTGCCACGACGCCGCCGCCGAGCACGCGATCGAGCTCCGAGAGTCCGGTGAGCCAGCGAATCTCACGATCGGCGCAGATGTCTTTGAGGCGAAGCGGTCGTTCGCTTCCTGGTGCAAACGATCGTGCAGCTTGGGCTGGCGACTGAGGCTCGATGGTTTCCTCGGCCATCGTGTTCCAGGCGCCGCACCCCGGACATCGACCAAGCCATTGCGCTGAATGATGGCCACATGCCTGGCAGCTAAAGAATTTCTTGGGTTTGGCCACGTCAGACTCCCTTCGAGCTCACGCCCCGCGTAGAAGCGGCGGCCCTCTACGACTGCCTGGCCAAAGGGGCCAGGGCCTTTTCAGGCTGCAAATTGGAGGAGGAGGATGCATGCGGCGCATTGGACTGACGGGTGGCATTGCCTCGGGCAAGAGCAGCGTGGCGCGCTGGATCGAGGCGAAAGGCGCCCCGATCATCGACGCGGATCGGCTGGCGCGTGACGTGACGCGCCCCGAAACCTCGGCGCTTCGCTCGATCGCCACACGCTGGCCCCAGGTGATCCGCGCGGACGGCACTCTCGATCGCGGATGGCTCGGCCGCGTCATTTTCAGCGATCCGACGGAGCGAGCCGCGTTGGAGGCCATCGTCCTCCCAGAGATTCTCGACGCCTTCGAGCGCTGGGCGCGTGAACGCGAGGCCGAAGGTTGCCCGCTCGCTGTCTTCGACGCGGCGCTCCTCTTCGAGCAAGACCTCGACGCGCGCTTCGACGGCATCCTGCTCGTCGCGGCCCCGCCAGAGCTTCAGATCGAGCGGATCGTCGCCCGTGATGGCCTGTCGCCAGACGAGGCGAACGCCCGCGTCGCCGCCCAGCTCCCGCTCGAGCTCAAGCGCCCGCGCGCCCACTGGATTTTGGAAAACACGGGATCGATCGAGGCACTCAGAGATCAGTTCGAGGCGCTGTGGGCGCGAGTGATTGGACCGAGCCTGGTGCTAAAGTTGTAATTTAGAATCTATTCTTAAGTAATTTTTCCTATGATTGATGAACCTTCAGGATTTTTTGTCTCCAGACAATGATTGCACAAGAAAAATATAAAAGTCCTAAAGACTTATCCCTTCATTAGGACCTTTGCACCACGAAGGATGGGGAATGTCAGACGAGGTGCGAGGCGGGAGCTTCCAGACGGAAGTGAAGAGCGAAGCAACGAAGACGGACGTTTCACGGACAAGTGGGGCGACGGGATAATTGATAAATAAGTCCTTCAGTAATTTTGCCTATGATTGATGAACCTTCAGGATTTTTTGTCTCCAGACAATGATCGCACAAAAAAAATATAAAAGTTCTATAGCCGCATAAAGAAGAAACGCTAAAAGGGAACTCCCAACAACACCGAGGTCAATCATGCTTTACTCACGAAAAGACATGGGCAAATTTCAAAAGGTGGCTACGTGATAATGTTTTACGATATGAATCACTAGAGTCGGCCATCTATGAATACTCAAGATGTTAGTGATGCTTTTTTATACGACTATAAATAGGTTTTCTTCTCTTTCTCAAACCGAACCAGCAGTTTTCTAAATCGATTGATCCAGGAATGAACCATCTCGACGATCCATTGACGCGCCTTGAAATTCGGATGACTGCTCCCCAAGACCGAATTTCACTCACGCTTCAGCATAAGGGACTCAATCTCTGAAATCCTGATCGCCTTCCGCCGTCCATTCGCTCCGATCGATGTGGCGCTCAACGAGCCAGCCGATAACCGCGCAACTCTGGGCAACACGCATCGAGGCCCCAACCAGCTCAAGGACCCCCTTCCCTGTGATCCGCATCGACCGCATCAGCAAGCAACACGGCAAGCAGCTCCTCTTCGTCGAAGCCTCCGCCGCCATCCACCACGGCGAGAAGGTGGGGCTCGTCGGCCCCAACGGAGCGGGTAAATCCACTCTCTTCCGCATGATCGTCCGCGAAGAAACCCCCGATGAAGGGCAGGTCTCCATCGATCGCGGGGTGACGGTCGGCTACTTCAGCCAGGACATCGGCGAGATGTCGGGCAAGACCACGATCGACGAGGTGATGGACGGCGCGGGTCCGGTCTCGTCGGTCGCGCACGAGCTACATGAGCTCGAGCTTGCGTTGGCCGATCCCGACCGTGCCGACGAGATGGAGCGGCTGATCGAGCGCTTCGGCGACGTCCAAGCGCGCTTCGAGGAGCTGGGTGGCTATGGGCTCGAGTCGCGGGCGCGGGAGATCCTGGCGGGCCTGGGCTTCAGTGCCGCGATGATGGATGGCGAGGTGGGCGCGCTCTCCGGCGGCTGGAAGATGCGCGTGGCGCTGGCGCGCATTCTGTTGATGCGTCCAGACGCCATGCTGCTCGACGAGCCGACCAACCACTTGGACCTCGAGTCGATCATCTGGCTGGAGGGATTCCTCAAGGCCTTCAACGGCGCTGTCTGGATGACCAGCCACGATCGGGAGTTCATGAACAGGGTCGTCTCTAAAGTGGTCGAGATCGACGCGGGGGTGCTGACCAGCTACAGCGGCAACTACGACTTCTACGAGAAGCAGCGGGCGCAAAACGAGGCCCAGGCCGAGGCCCAGTATGAGCGGCAGCAGGCCATGCTCGCCAAGGAGTTGGCGTTCATCGAGCGCTTCAAGGCCCGCGCTTCCCACGCAGCCCAAGTGCAGTCGCGGGTGAAGAAGCTGGAGAAGATTGAGAAGGTCGAGCCGCCACGGCGACGCAAGGCGCTCCGCTTCGATTTTCCGGCAGCGCCACGGTCCGGTGAGGATGTGGTGCGCCTGTCACGGGTGAACAAGGCGTATGGCGAGCACGTCATCTACGAGAACTTCGATTTCCTGGCGCGCCGCCGCGAGCGATGGTGCGTGATGGGCGTCAACGGCGCAGGCAAGTCCACCCTCCTCAAGCTCGTCACCGGCGCTTCGCAGCCAGACTCTGGCGAGGTCACCGTGGGCGGCAGCGTCAGAATCGGCTACTTCGCCCAGCACGCCATGGACTTGCTCGAGCGGGGCGATACGGTCTTTAGCACGCTCGAGAGCGCCTTTCCCAAGGCCTCGGTGGGCTCACTCAAGACGCTGGCTGGCTGCTTCGGTTTTTCGGGCGACGAGGTGGACAAGCCCTGCCGGGTCCTCTCTGGCGGCGAGAAAGCACGGCTGGTTCTGGCACGCATGCTCTTCGATCCGCCGAACTTCCTGGTCCTGGACGAGCCGACGAACCACCTGGACATGGCCACGCGCGAGATGCTGCTGGATGCCCTCAGAGGCTTCGATGGGACGATGCTTTTCGTCTCCCACGATCGGCATTTCCTGGCGGCTCTCTCCGACCACGTGCTCGAGCTGACACCCCAAGGGCCTGTGGTCTACGGCGGCGGGTATCTGGAATACGTCGCGCGGAGCGGGCGTGAGGCGCCGGGGATCAGGCAGTAGCCTGGCAATTCCTGTTATTCGAGAACAATTCGGCTCATCAAAAAAGAAGTTTTGTCGAAGATTATTGAAAGGTTGAAAGAATACAAAGTCATTGATTCAGATCAGCATGTTCTGGCTATTGATAGCACAAGCATCAAGGTTCACCCAGATACGAGCGGTGCTCAAAAAACGGTCTGCAAACCATTGGGCGATCAAAAGCGGCTCGACGACGAAAAATCATGCGATTGTGGCCTCTATAAGGCCTTATTCCTTGAAGGACGGGGAATGTCAGACGAGGCGCGAGGCGGGCGCTTCCAGACGGAAGTGACCATCGAAGCAACGAAGGTTGGCGTTTCACTGACGAGCGGGGCGACGGGATAATTAAGGAATAAGGCCTAAGCATACTTCTAATTTAGAATGACGACGTATTGGGTCGACTATCGTGACAGGCAAGGCGCTCAAATCGTCATCGTGAGCTGACCGATGACGAAGGCGACGGACGTCTCGACTCGGAGGATGCGCTCACCCAGATGGAACGGTCGAAAGCCCTGGACCTGCAACAGCTCGAGCTCGAAGGGGACGAAGCCACCCTCGGGGCCAAGCGCGACGACGATTGGAGTGGTGGGGGGCAAGGAATCACACAGGAGGTCCGCGAGGCGATCGCGCACGCCTGGATGGGCCATGAGGCGCCGGGCATCGGCAAAGAATGTGGGCACCTCGTCTTCGACAAAGGGCCGGAAGCGTTCTCGAATCTCCACGCGCGGCAGCCGCGTGTCGCACCCTTGCTCCAGACCGCGAAGGAGGGAGGCGCGCACTTCCTCGGGCGAGAGGCGAGGTGAGTCGAAGTAGCTTTTCTCGACGCGGGCTGCGTTCACGAGAAAGAGCTCTTGGATGCCCAGGGCAGCCACGGATTCTAGCACGCGGCTGAGCACTTTGGGCCGAGGTAGGGCGAGGATGAGGCGGATGGGCAGCGGCTCGGGCGGCGCTTCGCAGAGATCGATTTCGTCGAAGGCGACCTCGTCCTGGCTGAGCCCACACACGCGAGCGCTGCCCATGTTGCCACCGAGGCGGCCGACCCGGAGGCGTTCTCCGAGTCGCGCGCGGTGAACGTCGATCACGTGCCGAGCGCGTCGGTCGGTCAATGTCGCCCGCGTGTCACAGACGAAATCGTCAGAAGAAAGAAGGATCAGGTTCATGAATGAACGAATGAATAAGGATTTATCTTCAATTAAGACCGAGCAACGCGAAGGCTGGCGTTTCAAGGAGAAGCGGGCGGCGGGATAATTGAGGGATAAGTCCTAAGAAACACGGGAAATGAAAAACCGCGCCCCCAATAGATGAGAGCACGGTTTTTACATCATGAAAGAATCGATGGATTATTCCTGAACGACAGGACCCGAGAAAGAGAACGACAACGGGACACTGGGCGCACAGAGGTTCGCCGACTGCCATTCTTCCTGGAAGATGCCATCGGTAATCTTTCCGCCGAACTGTGTGGCAGACAACGTGGTGACCTCGAACATACCATCGATCAACTCAAACTTGCCGGTAAGGAGGGATCCCTCTTCATCTGTCTCGAAGGGAAAGAGCGTCACACAGACACCGTCGTATTCCCCAGATGGCTCGACGTCGCAGAAAGGCCCAACATTGTCCTCCCAGTCGCTATAGCTGTCACCATAACCCAGAGAATGGATTGTCTTGGACAGGGAAGTCGCCGCATTGATTCCAACGAAGAGCATGGCGCCGGTTCCATTCGCACTCTCGAGGTCAGCCATGAAAGCGAGGGACTTTCCCTCGACATAGGCTTCACCCTGAAGCGTAGCACCATAATAGGAGTTCAGGATGGAGTCGTAATCAGGACAATCGAGGTTGAAATCCTCTGGAACCTGTCCGCTGAAGCTGAAGCTGATTTCAGGGGTTTCACAGGATTCGAGTGTTTGCAGGACACTGGCGGTCATCTTGGCATTCTTGATCTCGCCGGCAAAAGTATTATTGCCAACATTCGTTATATCAATCGTGCCTGCAGTGGCCTCATAGATCGCATAAACACCATCTGATTCATAAGGCAGAGCTGTAAAGCAGAATTCTGCGTCAGGTGTACAACCAAAGCCGGTTGAATTGTTGAACCAAGAATTGCTCTTGGAGAGATCACCGCCCGTCACAGTCGTGAGTCCTTCCGGCATATTGGCGCCAATGATGAAGAGCGTTCCCTCGGTTGCGGACCCTATCTCAAAAAAGGCCAGCGCGCCTTGGGGGCTCTTGAAGATATCTCCATTGCCGGCCGCGCTGCTATCGATGGTCACGGAAGCGCCGATCGTCGCATCATAATCAGGGCAGTCCTGGGTGTCTTCGACGCACAATGAAGAAGCACAGATTTGACCCTCGCCACAGTTATCGAGAGAACATGGCAGATAGACAATATCGCCACAGCTATCCCTGCCGCTCCAATCAGAGAAAACCCCGTTGAGGCCAAAATCTCCACACGCGACGAGCGAAGGATCGACAAAGACGCCACCATTCGGGCTACAGATTTCATCGACAAACTCAGTATTCAAAGCGACCCATTCATTTTCTTCATCGCAATAAATGAGCGAATCGCCTCCAAAATAATCTATGACGGATTGAGGAATCTCGCAGCCGCAATTAATGATTTGGTTATAGCCACAGCTGTCTTTGACGTTGAGAACACCACAGGTGTACTCATCGCAAAAGTCGGCAGTATCCAGCTCACATGAACTCTCATTCACGCAGGCATTCGAATTGAGATTACAGGTTTTTCCTGCGCCGCAATCCATGCCACATTGAATAGTCACGCTGCCACAATCTCCCCCGAGATAGACTGAACTCGAACCACACTTGCCTTGGCAGGCTGCCTCGGTTTGCTCGGCGCTGGCCGCGCACGTCGGGCCGGTGGACGAGACGCACTTATTGGCCACGCAGTCGTCGCCTTCATTGCAGGTGTTGGCGCACTCGATGGTCTGCGTCTCATTGCAGGTGTCCTGGACCGTGGTCTGACCACATTGCTTGGCGGCGCAGGCGGCTTCCTTGGCAGCATCCTCAATCTTGCAAGTCGGCTTCTTCGGCTCATCGTCGCCACAGGCGATCAAAAAAGACGATGCCAACACAGCCAACATAAATCTCTTCATTGAGTCATCCTCCGATTTCGGTTGGTGAACGCACCGACCATTGAGCGAAAGGTCCCGGGCCGACCCTTCAGTTGTAGCTACGACAACAAGGCTTCGACAGAGGCCCGATAGACGTCTCTTTCAGTAAAAAGAGGCGCGGCGCCCTAGACCAGAAGATGGGACATGTCAATCACTAGTTTTGCATAGATATGCAGGATTTTAGCTCATGATCTGAGCGATACCTCGATGCATATTCTTAAAAAATGCAAAGGTGACGCATCTTCAGCAAAGATTCGAGTCGTCATTGCCCTTCCTCGATAGCCAAAAAGGAAAGTGGTCACCGATTTGATGCGGTTCTATGATCGGCTCAGCCAAACTTGTGAATGTATCGATTGTATAGACCTCCTCGGGAACCTTTCAGTGGTGATAAAAGAGTAATAGGTTGAGAAAATGAATCACTATGAAAAAACAGAACGTTTGAAGGATGCGGATTTCAAGCAGCTCATCGGCGTAAAAAGAAAAACCTTTTCCGAAATGGTCAAGGTATTAAACGCCAAATATCTCAAGAAACACGAAAAGGGGGGACGCAAACCCAAACTTACGCTTGAAGAGCAATTGCTGATGACCTTAAAATATCTGCGGCGATATGCCACACAAAAGGAACTCGCGTATGAATTTGAGGTTGGGGAAGCAACGATTCACGACACGATTGTTTGGATTGAAAATACACTCGTTAGGTCTGAGAAATTCAAACCGCCCGGCAAGAAAGAATTGCTTGAGGAGGAAAGTATAGAAATAATCCTTGTTGATGTGACGGAATGTCCGATATAGCCGCATAAAGAAGAAACGCTAAAAGGGAACTCCCAACAACACCGAAGTCAATCATGCTTTACTCACGAAAAGACATGAGCAAATTTCAAGAGGTGGCTACGTGATAATGTTTTATGATATGAATCACTAGAGTCGGCCATCTATGAATACTCAAGATGTTAGTGATGCTTTTTTATACGACTATAGAACGACCTAAAAAACGGCGGCGATGGTATTCAGGGAAAAAACACACCATAAAAATTCAAGTCGTCATCAACAAACACATGGAAGAAATTATTTGCGTTTCGGAAGATTGTGGAAAAACGCATGATTTCAAGTTGTACAAAGACACCATTGAAGCGCGTATTCTGGAAAGTATAAAGTTACAAGTGGGCAGTGGGTATCAAGGAATTTCTAAGGTTCACAAAAATAGCGAAACACCGAAAAAGAAACCAAAAGGCGGCGAACTCACTGAGGAAGAAAAGGCGGGCAACAGACGAATTTCTCGCGAGCGAATCCTGATTGAGAATATCAATGCAAAAATCAAAGTTTTCAAAATCATGTCGTGTAAATACCGAAACCGTAGAAAACGTCATAACTTAATTATTTAGGCATAGGTCCTTAATTCCCTCGGAACGATATTTTACCGAGGGAATAGTTCTTTGAAACCGACAAATAGAATGGTTCGACCAAGGGGGCCGTGTATTTTTTTTCGATTTTTCAAAACCAAATGGTTTTGATTTTTTTGATGAAAAACCGCCCTCGTGACAGACCTTCATTCGAGCTTTGACAGTACACCTTCAAATCTATAGAGCAGCTCAAAATATTCTCTTTGCTGAGGTGCATTGAAGAGACGCCCATCTATATCAGATGAGAGAGATTGTCTTGGCATGAATGAATACGGCTTCTGAGAGCAAAGCGAATCAATCCATTTTGCTTGTCGAGGTTGCGCATCAAAGGATTTTTGGATTGTTTCGTCGCTTCGCTCTTCAGCGTGAGGACACAATAAAAAAGGCGGCTCCGAAGAGCCGCCTGAAACATCTTTCAAATCAATCTGATTCAAATGACTTCAATCAAACACCACCTTCGGTCTCGGGCAGAACACAATACTTCGCCTGCGTGTCCTGCTCCTCCATGCCGCTGACACCCTCTGGCCGAAGTTGCTTGCAGACGAGCGTCTTCTTTTTGCCCTCGAAGTCGGGAGAGCAGTCGTCGTTCGTTTGGCAGGGCGCCGTGCAATAGCCCATGGCTGCTGCGGTCGTGTCTTCGTATCGGCGGTTGCGCGAGCGCAGGCAGACCAGATCGTCGCATTCGGCCACGCCTTCGCTCACGTAATCGAGGATGGGGTAGCCGAGCTCCGGGTCCGTCACCTTGTCCGGGGAGAGGTTGACGATGGGGCACTCCTCGCCTGCGGGCACACCCTCGCATTTGGGCCCTGTCATTTCGCAGGTGAATCCCAAGTCCGTCGTCTGGGAGCATGCGGTGAGGGTCAGGAGCAGGGCAGTGGCGCAGAGTGGAAGAGTGAGGGCTGTGCGGTTCATCGATTGACCTCAGGCAAGTGATGGGAAGAGCCGTTTTAGATACCCAAAATTCGAATTCAAAACCCCAGACATCACATTCACGCCATTCGAAATCTAAGCGCGCGTTTGGAAGATTTCGTTCGATCCAGCTTCGAGTTGGAAGGCAGTCCTCTGGGCGATCTGGGGGCAATCGAACGGGCGCGGCTCCGATGATCTGACCCCTATTTTTTGTCAAGGGGAAGTTGTCCGCGCCCCTGGGCTTGGCTAAGAAGCGCGCCCTTTTGAGGGAGTATTGCCACCAACCCCTCTCTGCCAAACAGTGGTTCGTGGATCGAGACAGGAGCGCGCACATGCATTTGGAAGTTGTCGGTAAGACCGATGTTGGAAGGAAACGTGACCACAATGAGGACAACTTCCTCCTGCTTCCCGAGGAGAACGTCTTCTGCGTGGCCGATGGCATGGGCGGCCACTCGTCGGGTGAGGTCGCCAGCCAGATTGCCGTCACGGAGATCGGTGAGTTTTTCAAGATGACGAGTGAGGACGACGAGGTGACCTGGCCCTTCCGCATGGACAAGGCCTACGGCTACGACGAGAACCGCATCAGCGTCGCCATCAAGCTCGCGAACATGCGCATCTTCGAGACGAGTCGGCGCAACTCGAAGCAGCACGGGATGGGGACGACGGTCGTCGCGGTCTATTGCAAGGACAGGGCAGCCTTCGTGGCGCACGTGGGCGACAGCCGCGTCTATCGCTACATCGCGGCCGAGCAGCGCCTCGTGCAGGTCACCGAAGATCACTCGCTGCTCAACGATTACATCCGTGCCAAGCGCCTCACGCCCGAGGAGATCGCGAACTTTCCACACAAAAACGTCATCGTGCGCGCGCTGGGCATGAAGGACAGCGTGCTCGTCGATGTCGCGCGCGTCGAACCCAAGGAGAACGACACCTTCCTCCTGTGCTCCGACGGCCTGTCCGGGATGATCAGCGATGAGCAGATGCAGGAGATCCTGCGCACGGAGTCAGACCTGGCGCGCGCCACCGAGAAGTTGATCGCGGGCGCCAACGCGGCAGGCGGCACGGACAACATCACGTGCGTCCTGCTGCGCTGGCACGAGGCAGACATGCCTGCCCTGCCATTCGGACACTGAGCCGAACCGCGCGGCGGCGGCGGCATCGGCTCATTCTCGGAGCCCTCAGGGGCGTTCGGCGTCGCCGCTGGGGTCTGTGTTTGTCCTCGACGATGAGGCTGCTTGCGCGCGCCGCCAGCACAAGAGCGCGGCGGCGAACAGCAGGAGGCTGATGAGCGCGCTCGGCGGTAGTGGACCTGCCCCGAGCCCGCGATCGTCGCCCCGCAGCGCCAGCTCGATGGTGAATCGGAATACGGCGTAGCTCGCGCTCCAGGCCAGGAACACGGTGCCAGGTCGCGGTCGGTTTGCGCTGCGCCATCGCGACAGCAGGTAGAGCGCTCCAGCCATGAGCAGGAGCTCGAACCCGGCCTCGTAGAGTTGAACTGGGTGGAGCGGCGTGTCGGCCGGGCCGTCGAAGAAGGGCGAATCGGGAAAGCGCACGCCCCACGGCAGCGAGGTCGGAGCGCCATAGCAGCAGCCGAAGAGGAAGCAGCCGACGCGGCCCAGCGCATGGCCGAGCGCGAGCGCGGGCGTAGCCATGTCGGCAAACGCCAGGAAGGGCAGGCCGCACGCGCGCAGGTAACTCGCGACGGCGGCGAGGCCGCCGATGAGCCCGCCGTAGAACACGAAGCCGCCGCTTTCGAGGAAGGGCCCGAGGCCCTCGACCGCGATCCTGGGGAGGGACACGGCGAGGTAGAACAGCTTGGCGCCCAAAAGGCCGAACGCGATGCCGAGCGTGGCCGCGCAGATCGCTTCGAAGCGGGGCAGGTCTCGCCAGGGCGCGAGCCGCCAGATCGCGGCGAGGCCAAGGAGCACCCCGAGGATCGCGCACAGGCCGTAGCTCGTCAGCGGATGGCTGAGACCGGCGATCTGGAGCTGGGCAACGATAGGCCACATAGAGGAGGAGAGTTGGCTGAACGCGCCGTGCCGCGCGCGTCGGGTGAGGAGGAACAACGCTTCAGTGAGCTCTTCGAATTCCGAGCCGGGGCACGACAGCCGCTCTGACCCCGACCCGCTTTGGTGGACACATCTTTCGCCTGAAGAGATGTCCAAGAAAAAAGAAAAACAAGCAGTCGTTCCCGCATCGAAAGATCAATCTTCGAACCGTCCTCGACGTCGATTCACGGCGGGGTTCAAAGCCGGAGCTGTGCGTCTGGTGTTGGAGGAAGGACGGAAGGTTTCCACGGTCGCGCAGGATTTGG
>JAISIF010000203.1 GCA_031262165.1 Myxococcales bacterium
GAGATGGTCATCTATATCAATATGAGAGAGGGTGTCTAAGCATGAATGCGTCTTCTAAGGATCCGAAGCAACGCTACCAGACCACAGAAGAGCTCAGCGGAGCGCACAAAGAAGAACTGAACCAAGTGCATAAGGGGAGTATAAAGGAGAGAAGGAACGGTTTTGGTTTGCCGCACTGGGGATATATTTTTGTTATCGTCACTAATTTAGCGGCCGATTATCTCATAAAAACAGAGCTCCCTTTTTTTCTTCTAGTGGCCGTTCTTTTTTTGGGCGGTCTGATTATAGATTTATTAATTTCTGGAAGAATAGTATCAGGTGTAACTTGTTTAATAGTAAGCGTTTTTTTATATTCATATCACGTGGGCAGTTTCCGAATACTTTCTCTGCTAGTCCTGCTAGTGATTGCAAAATTAAGGAAAGTATTTGTTATTTCGGAAATTACGAGTGGCTCATTCTCGAAAAGAAAAACAATAAAGCGTTGTTATTGGCTAAAGATGTCGTCGCTCTAAAGCCATACAATACAACGGTTGACAGCGTCACTTGGGAAACCAGCACACTTCGCGCGTGGCTGAACAATAGATTTCTCAATGAATTTACCTCGCAGGAACAGGCGAAAATAGTTCTTACTACTAATGTCAACCCGGATAATCCGTCGTATGGCACGGCTGGTGGCAATAACACAATAGACCTCATATTCTTGCTCTCTATTCCCGAGGCGCGTCGTTATTTTAGTGACCGTTGGGCGCGAACGGCCCAATATGATGACAGTGAATTAGCGTGGTGGCTGCGGTCGCCCGGCGACCGTGATAATGACGCCGCCCTCGTCGATCCCGACGGCGATGTCGACGTCAACGGCCTTGATGTTAACTATGACGACTATGGCGTTCGCCCCGCTTTGTGGCTAAATCTATAATCTGAAATCTTTCAATCTTTAATCAAATCGCGGCGCGAAGCGACGCAAATCGCCGCCGGAAGGCGGCGTAATTTCGCAGCGAAGCTGCGAATGAATAATTCCCGCGAAGCGGGACGCGAAATTTTTATTATTTTATTTCGAATTCAATGCTCTTTCGGGCGTCATGAATGACGCCCCTACAAATCCCATCAACAAATCCCATGATTTTAATTGTTTGTTATTTTTTTCGTAGGGGCGTCATTCATGACGCCCATGTTTTGTTTATAATGAGTTATCTCGTTCTTTCTTGAATGCACCGTAATGTCATTTCGGACGGCCACAGGGGGCCGCCCCTACAAATCCCATCAACAAATCCCATGATTTTAATTGTTTGTTTTTTTTCGTAGGGGCGTCATTCATGACGCCCATGTTTTATTTGTAATGAATTGTCTTATTCTTTATGGAATTTGCTGTAATGTCATTTCGGGCGGCCACAGGGGGCCGCCCCTACCAATCCCATCAACAAATTCCATGCTTTTAATTGTTTGTTGTTTTTTTCGTAGGGGCGTCATTCATGACGCCCTTGTTTCATTTGTAATGAATTGTTTCATTTTTTATGCAGTTGTAGCCTTCCAGACATCATAGCCAAAAAAATATTCGTCTCCCCCAATTTGATGACTCACTTGCCACTGCCTCCCCCTTATTTCCTCAAGTCCGATCAGGGAGGGCAGCATATCTTTTGGGTAGGTCGTCCAAAAGTCAGACGATTTGGAGGGAGATAATGCGCGTTTTTCGTGTTCCGGCTATTGTGGTGATGGCCGCTGTAATCTCGATGACGGCCTGCGGGAATGAGGAGACAGGGGACACTGGCGAAGCGAATGAAAAACTCGATGGCGTGAAATTCATGCTCGCGGGGATGGGCCAGGAATTTGTCGGAAATTCAGTCCGAATCTGTGGTGTCCGTTTGGAAGAAGCTGCCTCTGAATACAACTGCTCCTCTGTATTTCCTACCAGCGCGAGCAGTGTGCATGTCACGGATGGGGAGAGGGATTGCCCATGCTTTAATTTTGGATTGGGTGGGCAAATCGTCGATCCAACGACGGGCAATCCTGTCACGGTGAATGGGCTTTGCGCCTCGACAGATGCCCCTGCCGCGGATTGGTCGTTCGATTATGCCATTTATCAAGATAGCAGCTGCACAGGACCGATTCTCAATACCCCGGAGAGCGGGCTCACCTGCTATAGCCCGAAAGATCTCTTCGAGCAGGCCTATCCCAATCAAACGATGGAACAATTGCTGCCTGGGGTGAATACGAACAAATTGGTCTGTGTCACGGAAAATGCGCTCAAGACATTCTATTTTCAGAGCTGCTTCATTGGGACGACGGCGGCCGATCTCTCCGCGGGCCATGTGCGCTATAATTGCGAATGTCAGCTCGTCGAAAATCAATGCAATTGCGGTCCTGGTGGTTTGACGGCGTCAGATCTCCCAGAGAACTGCTCATTCGACCAGAATGACTGCACGATCGATTGCTCGACCTCGCCCAGCTTTACCTGCACGGATACGATCTTTATTTCCTCGTCCGACATCGACGGTGTTTCCACTCAACTCTATACGCTCGATCCAACGACTTGGGCCGTCTCGCTCGTTTCATCGACAGATGAATTTGGATACGACGCGATTGGTTTCAATCATCTCGATGGCTTTATCTATGGGATCAGCCATCGAAATCCAGATGGCAGCCAGCCGCGCCTCCTTCGCATCGATCGCCTTGGAAACATCACTGATTTAGGTGTTTTGCCTGGGCTCGAAAACAGCGAATGGATCACTGGGACCTTTACTGAGGATGGAACATATGTCGTCGGTGATTTTGGAAACAAATGGGCGACGATTGACGTCAAGACCCCTGCCGTGACGGCATCTGGAGACAATGTCAATGGTGTTTTCAATTCATTGTCGTGGGCAGCCAGCCCAATCGATGGCAAGATCTATGGTTATCATTATTTTGAGCAGGAATTATCCATCTTCGATCCGGCGACGCAAAAATACACGTTCCTTCCGCCGCCATTGCTCAATGTCGGAATGCAGGCATGTTCGTCCGCTTTCAAGCAATCGGGTGAAATGTTGCTCTATTGCAAAACGGATAATCCGGACGTGGACGAGCTCTATAGCGTCGATGTCGATGCTCGGACTGCGACGCCATTGTCCGTTGAGCCTGTCCTCTCTGCTGGAGACATGGCCTCATGCGTTTTCAACAGACCAGCGGATCCACAATGAAGGATGAGATTCTGTTCACACTGTCTTCGCTAATACAGGAATATAGGAATGCAGAAATAAAGAAATCCAGTGCTGGTAGAACCTGCTTTGGATGAATCGACTCAATCTAATAAAAACACCGCCATGAATCCCGTGTTGCCTCATGGCGGTGAGTCGTCATTTTGAGCTGAGGTATTCGGAAAGCTATTCTTCCTTTTCGAAGTCCTCTTTGGGAACGCCGCAGACTGGGCAGGTCCAGTCGGCGGGCAGGTCTTCGAAGGCGGTCCCAGGAGCAATGCCGTTGTCCGGGTCGCCTTGGGCTGGGTCATAGATGTGGCCGCAAACGGTGCAGCGCCATGTTGCCATGTGATGACTCCTTATCGGGGGAGGCTCCGGCGCTGTCGGGCGCCAGAGGTTGAGGGGAAAGTCTCAGGGCGGTCGGAGGCTAGGGCGAGTCTTCAAATTCTCCATTTGCCCGACGAGGATGCGCCGGGGGTTGCTTGGACGCCTCTTCGAAAAACGCATCGTTTCTGACCAAACTCAGCAGAATTCGATTGCCCTCGGGGGGCACTGAACGACGTCCGGCGCATCATCTCTTTCGGCGGTCGCTGAGGGCGCGTTCGACCTCGCGCCGCGTCTCGCGCTCCTTCAGGTCTTCGCGCTTGTCGATGCCGCTCTTGCCCTTGGCCAGGCCGAGCTCGACCTTGGCCCAGCCATTCCGAAAGTGGAGCTGGAGCGGGATGAGCGCGTAGCCGCGCTCGGCGATTTTCTGCGTCAGTTTGTCGATCTCGCGGCGCTTGAGCAGGAGGCGGCGCGTGCGCATCGGCTGGTGCCCGAGGACCGAGGCGGCCGCGTAGGGCGAGATGTTGAGGTGATGCAGGAAGATCTGGCCGTTTTCGGGGAGCGCGTAGCTGTCCGAGAGCGAGGCGCGACCGTCGCGCAGGCTCTTCACTTCGCTGCCCATCAGCTCCAGGCCAGCCTCGAACGTCTCCTCGATGGCGTAGTCGTGGCGCGCCTTTTTGTTGCGGGCGATGACCTTCAATTCTTCAGTCACGGGCTTGCTCATGGCTGGGAGGCGTTCTCTCTGGATGAGGGGGCGAGGAGCGGTGGCAGGCAGGCAGCGCGCTCGCTCTCGGGGATGTAGCTCTCGATCATGGTCGCGCCCTCCAGGTCGCCCGTGTATTCGCCGACCACGAGCCGGATGCCCTCTGGCCGCACGCCTGCGGCGAGATAGGCGGCGAGGTCGCTCGCCTTGTTGCCGTAGGCCCACGCGATGTCGAGACCATGCGCTTGGGTGAGTGCCTGGAGGTAGGCCGTCTTGTAGGCCTGGGCCCCGGCGCCGAGTTCGCCGCTGTCGCTCGGCGAGAGGTGGAAGGCGACGCCGTCCGTCGGGAAGCCGTTGTCCGCGAACCATTGGCGGGTGCCCTCGGTGGCGAACTCGGGCCGGGCCGTCACGAACAGCAGGCGATAGCCCTTGGCCGCATAGGCGCGGAAGGTCGCGGCAGCGCCGACGCGCGGGGTGGGGGAGTTGGGCGCGAAGACGGTCCACAGGCCGTCGTTCTCGCTGGTGGTGATCGTCCCATCGATGTCGGAGACGACGACGCGCGTGCCGCGCTCCCAGACGTGCAGCCAGAGATTGGCCTCGCTGTGGTCGCCCTTGACGAGCATCTTCACGCGGTAGGAACCGGGCGGCAGGCGCTTCTCGGTGGGGATGGTGAAGAAGACGCGGCCGCCATCGTCCTCGATGCCGCCGACCGTGTCGAACAGGCCGTCCCGCGTCGTCTGGGTGGTTCCGAACAGGCGCCAGTCGCGGCAGCGGACCTCGATCCACACCTCGACCTTTTCGTCCTCCAGGTCTTGGTCGAACAGGCCGTAGACGAACTTACCGATGAGCAGTTGGTCCTGGCCAGGGTTCACGATCGTGTCGATGCCCCGGTGCTTGGGCGAACCCAGCAGAGTGACGAGCTCGCTGCCGATGTGACGCCAGCTCTCCTTGGGCGTGTCGGGGGAAAAGGCGGTGTCCGGGCACGGGCGCCATTCGATGGGCGAGGGGCGCTGATCGCAGGCCGCATCGATCGACGCGGTCGCGCGTGGGGCGAGGGCGGCGTGGATGAGGAGGAGAGGGATGGTGAGGAGGAGGGGACGAAACATGGGGGCAGCCTTCTAGGCGGGGGCTCCAGCGCTGGCAAGGTAGAGAGGGAAGCGATGGGAGATTGAGCGCTGGCGATCTCGATCCGGAGCGATGCGTTTTTGTATGGCCACGGCACGCCGTCGCCGTCGTGTGTGTGCCGAATGACGAGCGCAGGGAGCGGCAGGCCGTGCCGCCCATACACGATAGAGACGAGGCATCACCGATGAACGTGGAAACAAGAATGGAAAAGCCCGCCTCCAGCATGGGGAGACGGGCGTTCGTCTGTCAGCGAGGCCCTGGTGAATCGCCTGATGGCTCGCCCTTGTGCGGCCGCCGTGTCTGGCGAGCGTCAGTCCTTCGAGGGATTGGGGAACAGGGTGCTCAGCGCGTTGTCCTGACCAATGGCGGAGGGCGCGGCCGTCGGCTGCCTGGTCGGCGGCTGCCTGGTCGGCGGCGGTGGTCGAACCGCTGGCTGCTGCTGGGCGATTGCCTCTTGCAGGATGACGTCGGGTCGGAATGCCACCTGTGGCTGAGGCGCCGGAAGCGCTGCTGCTGGCCTGGAGCTCGCGGGCGTCGTCGTCACCGAGTGCCTGAGGCGGTTGGCCTGCGCTTGCGCCTCGCTGCGCTCCTCGTCGGTCAGGATGCCTTCGGACAGGCCGAGCTGCTCGATGAGCGAGTCGAGGTTGGTCAGGTTGGCGGGCAGGACGATCTGCGTGTTCGACTTGGCCAGGTTCGAGATGCTTTTGAAGTAGCGCTCTATGAGCTGCATCCGCACCGACTCCTCGCCCCCTGGCCCGGTGATGGCCTCGGCGAGCTTCTCGATGGACTGGGCCGTGGCCTCGGCGATGGCTCGGATCTCGGCAGCCTGTCCCTCGGCCTCGTTGATGCGCGCGCGCATCTCGCCCTCGGACTTGTTGATGAGTTCGCGCTTCTGGCCCTCGGAGCGGTTGATGCGGCTCTGCTTGTCGCCTTCGGCGCGGGCCACGAGCGCGCGGCGTTCGCGCTCTGCCGTCACCTCCTGCTCCATTGCGTTGCGGACCGTGTTCGGCGTCGAGATGTTCTTGATCTCGTAGCGGTGGACGCGGATGCCCCAGTTCAGGCCCGCCTCGTTCACGTCGGACACGACGCGGCTGGAGATGAGGTCGCGCTCCTCGAACGTTCGGTCGAGATCGATGGTGCCGATGACCGAGCGCGTCGTGGTCTGCGCGAGCTGCACCGCAGCAAACTTGTAGTCCGTCACGCCGTAGCTCGCCGCGTGAGGGTCGGTGACGCTGACATACATGACGCCATCGACCTGCACCTTGACGTTGTCGGAGGTGAAACACTCCTGCGGCGGGACGACGATCGTCTGCTCACGCAGGTCCTGCTTGTGGGCGACCTTGTCCATGAACGGCAGGAGCAGGTGCGGGCCAGCGCCGAGCGACGCCTTGTATTTGCCCCAGCGCTCGACGACGTAGGCGTAGCGCTGCGGCACGAAGACGAAGATGTCCTTGCTCTGGAAGATCAGGATGATGGCGATGATGCCCCAGACGGCGAGGGCGATGACGTCCAGCGGGTTATCGAAAAAGGGAATGCTCTCCATGTCGTTCTCCTAAAGGTGGGCGGCTCGGGCTCAAGGGATGCGCTTGGTGGCGATGGGCGGAGGGGCGCGGCGCTGCTGCTGTGCCTGTGAGGCGGACATGTCCACGCCCTGGGGCGGCTGCGCGCTGCGCTTCGGCATCTGAGTCTGAGGCTGTCCCTGCGCGTCCCTCACGGACGCCTGGTCAGGGCTCAGGCCGCTCGTCACCTGTCCCATGCCCTCGAAGAAGCCCTTGATGTTCGCCAGATCCGAGGGGACGACCGAGACTCTGGAGCGATCGAGGATGTGGCCGAGCTGATCGACGAACTGCTCGACGAGCCGCATCTTGAGCGCCGCGCTGCCGCCCGGGCGGCTGATGGCCTGGCCCACGCGCTCGATGCCCTGGGCCGTGGCCTCGGCCACGAGGACGATCTCCTGGGCGCGACCGTTGGCCTCGTTGACGCGCTGCTCGCGGGTGCCTTCGGATAGGTTGATGGCCTCCTGGCGATCGGCCTCGGAGCGGTTGATGAGGAGCGTCTTCTCGGCGTCGGCGAGCAGGATGTGCGCGCGCTTCTGGCGCTCGGCCTCCATCTGCTTTTCGAGCGTATCGACGACGCGGTGCGGCGGCGTGATGTTCTTGATCTCGTAACGCAGCACCTTGACGCCCCAGGGGTCAGAGGCGTGGTCGATCTCCCGGACGATGTTCTCGTTGATCTTTTCGCGCTCGGAGAAGGTGCGGTCGAGCGTCAGCTTGCCGATCTCGGAGCGCATCGTGGTCTGCGCCAGGTTGATGCAGGCCCGACGGTAGTCCTGGATGCCATAGCTCGCCCGCATGGCGTCGAAGAGCTTGAGATAGAGGACGCCGTCCACCTCGATCTGGATGTTGTCGCGCGTGATGCACGACTGCGGCGGCACGTCGATGACCTGCTCGCGCATTTCTTGGCGATAGGCGACCGTGTCGATGAAGGGGGTGAGCAGGTGGAAGCCAGGCTTGAGCTCCTCTTTGAATTTGCCCAGCCGATGGACGATGCAGACCTCTTTCGAGGAGACGATGCAGCAGGTGGCCTTCACGAACAGAAGGACCACGACGACTGCGGCAGTGACGAGGAAGAACATCGAGTGGCTCCTTGCCGGACTCCTTCACCGGCTCGATGGGTGGGTGGAAGGGGCTCGGTGAGCCCGTCTCCTCGAAGAGTGGCCGAGGGGTTCAGTCTTTCTTCGAAGTCTCTGAAGGCACTGTCGGGTTGGCCTGCCGCGCGGCGCCTGCCCCCAAGCCGTCCGTCCGCTCGGGGCCAGATTCGGTGGTGGGCGCGGAGAGCTCGACGGGCGCGGAGAAGACGTGGCTGGGCAGGATGGGCTCGACGATCCAGCTGAGGTTGTCCCGATCCACCAGGCGCGCCTGGCTGCCTGCGGGGAGGGGCTCCTTGCCAGCGGTGCGCGCGTCCCACGTGGTGCCCTGCAGGCGGATGCGGCCGCCCGCCTTGCCTGGCTGGATGGCATCGACCACATCGACGACGTGCCCAAAGAGTGCGGCGTCCTCGTCGGCGATCGCCACGGTGCGCTCGGCGGGGATTCGCTTTCTGAGCGCTCTGCCCACGCCAGCGATGAGCAGGGTAGAGAGCCCGGCCCAGATGAGGAGGGAGGGGAGGAGCGATTCGACGATGCCCAGCCCCCGCAAGCCCGCCACGAGCATGGCCGCCACCCCGAGGAAGATGACGATGAAGCCAGGGAGGAAGATTTCTGAGACGGCCAACGCGATGCCCGCGAACAGCCAGATGTAGGTGATGATCGAGGAGTCCATTCGGGCCTTTCCACAGCACCTCTATGGCAGGGGGGCGATGAGAGCGGGCGCTTTCTGCAATGAGCGATGGGCAAAGTCATTCACAAAAAATGAGGGTGGCTTCGGTCGTGTCCAACGCTCCAGCAGCCTGGCGACCCAATGGATGGGAGGGGGATGGCACAGGCGCTCGAGTTTTCTCGATCCCCTTCGCGACTCCCCTCCTGTCGATGACCCCAAGCCTTCCTCTCGGAGGGGCGGCCTGGCGAGGCAATCGAGAGCTCGGCTGCCTCAGTGGATGGCGCTGGCGACCTGGTGATGCTCGCCGCGTCGATCACGCGCACGTCTCCATCGACCTGGGGCGTTTGGAAGAGGCGACCGCGCGATGACGATGACATGGTGTTCAACAGCCCGCGCCGCTTTTTGATTCAGGGCTCTGTCGTCTGGTCGGGGAGATGGCGCTTCCTTCGAGCCACCGAGCCGACCGCAGTCTCGGCGACATCACCCACCACTGGCCCCCCCGGAAAGGCGTGCCCAAATTAGAGGAGAGGCTTTTTCGACGAAAGGTGAGGTGAAAAAGATGACCGTTCGCGCAGTGAGCATTCTGCTGAGCATCTGGTTGTTCGTCTCCGCCTTCCTGTGGGTCCACACGGGCGTGCAGTTCACCAACACCTGGATCGTGGGCGTGGCGGGCGTGGCCTTCTCGCTCTTGACGATGTTCGCGTCAGGCTTCCGCTACGCGAACATGTTGCTCGGGCTCTGGCTCTTCATCTCGGTCTTCGTGCTGCCGACCGGCACGGGCACGGGCTGGAACAACGCCCTCGTCGGCGTGGCGCTCTTCTTCTTGTCGCTCTCGGGGACGAGCACTCAGCGGATCCAGAGGCCGGTGCGCACCAGCGCCTGATGCCTGACGGACGTTGAGGAGCCTTCGATCGAAGTCTGCTGGCGGCCCTGAGAACCAGTGCCGTTCCAGACATTCGGACGAAGGCGGCATGACCAAATCCAGCCACACCCCTCGGGACCTCTGGGAGCCATTCTCAGAGGTCTCGATTTTTAGGCCTTATCCCTCGATGAGGATCGAGGAAGGAACGCGAAGGCCGGGGAATGTCAGACTTTGGCGCGAGGCTTTGAGCTTCCAGACGGAAGTGAAGAGCGAAGCATCGAAGGCTGGCGTTTCACGGACGAGCGGGGCGACGGGAGAGCCGAGGGATAAGTCCTAAGTCCTTACTCCCGGATCTCCGTGGAGAATTCGGGAGCGACATCGCCCCACCACCGCTGCCGCATTCGCAAATTGCCATCAAAACTTGACGGATCGCGTTCTGACCAATCCATCGCGCAATCCATCGTCCAAACAGATGGTTTGGGAATTCAGAACAGGTAGGTCCTCGCCTGGATCCCGACGCCGAACTGCGCGCCGAAGAGTCGGCCCTGCCCCAGCGCGAACGAGGCGGCGGCCTCGGCCCAGAGCCCAAAGATGGGCGAAAAATCCCAGGCCACGCCAAAACCGCCGCGCGCGCCGCCAGCCCCGATGGGCCGGAAGTGACCGGCGAGCTCGAAGGTGACGTAGGTCTTCCACTCGTCGCGGCCAAAGTAACTGCGGCCACCCAAGAAGATCGCCTCGCCCGGGACATCGCCCAGCCGCGTCAGGCGCAGGCGCAGCGTCAGCTCCGAACCTTCCCAGCCGATGGCCAAGCTCGCGCCCACGTCGAGCGAGGCGCTCGGGCCAGACAGGATCTCGGTCGTGTGGCAGGCGAGACAGCGCGCCTTTTCGATCGACTCGTAGTTGCCGAACGCGCCCGCGATGAAGCCCAGGCTGCCGGTGTGTTCGAGGGAGAGGTAGCGCGGTGTCGCCTCTGCTCCTTGCGGTTGTCGTTGCCGCTGGGCGAGGGCGGGCGACGCAGAGATGATCGCGGCGACAGTGGCACAGGCGATCGTCAGGAGAGCCGCAGAGGGGCGGGAGCGCGCGTCGGTCATCTCGTCCTGTCTATTCGGTGGCGGGCGCGACGCTGAGGAAGGCGCCGAGGTAGGCGTAATCGCCGTCCACGCCAGTGCCCACGCCCGTGAGGCCATCGACGCTGATGCGCAGTCCGGCCACGTCGGGCAGGGGATAGGCGGTCAAGAGCCCGCCCACGAAGCTGTCGCCGAGCGAGAGGAGCGTGCCGAGTTGCGCGCCAAGCGTCGCGATATCCTCGGTGAGGAGTTCGGAGTTCGTCTCCGCCGCGGTGTTGAAGACGAGCATGCTCGAGAGCTGGCCAAGGATGGGCTTGATCGTCGTCTGGCCGCTCGCGTTCGTGCCCAGCTCGGCGGCGACCGGCGCGACCACATCCACGTTGAGCGTGAAGAGGCGCACGTAGCGCTCGTCGAGGAAGGCGTGGACGTCGATGCTCAGGTCTTCGATGACGAGCGTGAGGAGCGGCTCCTCGATGGCGCCGTTGCCGCCCACGACGCCCTTGCCCAGGACGATGCGCGGGGCCTTGGCCGGGCGCAGCGCGAGCGACATCGGCAGGTCTTGGCCCAAAAGCGAGAGTGAGGGGACGAACCCGGCGAAGAGCGTGCTGGAGAGCAGCGCCACGGTCTCGGTGCCGATGTCGAGGCAGAGCGCGCCCGCGCGGGTGGCCTGGTAGAGCGCCTCGTTGAGCACGTGCTCAGAGAGGGCGATGGCGACCTGGTGACCCTCGGGGCCCTGGCTCAGATCGAAGCTGCCACTGAGCTCGACGGGCTGGGGCGGCGTCATCTCGGGAACGCAGGGGGCCATGGCGTCGGGATGGGCACGCGCTCCGGCCAGGGTGCCCAGCAGGATCTGGCCAGTCTTGACGCCGCTGGTCGTCGTTCCCCAGGCGTTCAGCGTGCCTCCGCCCGCCGCGACGCTGAAGTCGAAGGCCGCCGTTGGATCGACGCCAAAGGCCGCGAGCGCCTGGCCGATGTGGACGCGGCCCGTCCAGCCAGGGAACATCGAAGGGAATGCGCCCGTCGCGTCGTCGCGGCAGCGCAGGTCGGCGCGCTCGCACGGGGCATCGCCCGAGTAGCACGCGCACGTCTGACCCGACGCGCACACGCCATCGAGGTCGGACTCGTCGTTCGTCTTGAAGATGCACGCCTGCGCCGAGGCCTTGTCCACGGCGTCCTTGAGGGCGTTCTGGATGAGCCCGTCGAGCGTAGGGAGAATGACCGTGCCGATACTGAGCAAGAAGCAGAGCCCACCACCGCTCACGGAGATGTTGTTCGAGAGGCTGCCGATGCCATCGAGATAGACGTCGGGCCGCACCTCGGAGAGCTCGAAGCCGAGCAGGTGTGGCGCTTTCGGATCGAGCACGACGTCGAGGCCGAGTGAGGCCGTCGTCATCTTCGTCGAGTCGTAGTTCAAGCCGCAGGAAGCCCCCAGCGCGGCGATCGGTAGTCCGCCGACGGGCGTCTTCAGGGAGAACTCGATCTGGGCCGTCGCGTTGGCCGACGAGGGCTCCGTGCCTGCGTTGGGCGCGATGGAGAGCCTCTTGGCGATGAGGTCGATCTCGCAGGTCTCGTCCTCGTCGCAGATGCCGTCGTCGTTCATGTCGCACAGCGCGCCAAAGCCGAGGATGTCCATGCACGGGAGGTTGATCGGGACCACGAGATTGTCGGCCTCGTTGAAGTGCGCGCCGTTCAGCATCGGTATCGATTCGGACAGGACGTCGATGATGATCGAGGCGAGATCCTTCCAGTTCCGGTTCAGGTTCGTGAAGAGGCTGGGCGCCAGCCGGATGAGCGCCGCGTCGGTCGTCAGGTTCTCGGCCGGGAGGGGCGAGGGCAGCGCTTCGACGATCGGGGCGGACGTGTCCGCTGTGGGGTCGTCGGGATCGTCGGCGCACGCGGCAGCGAAGAGGCTGAGGGACGCGGCGAGCAGGGCGCAGGGGAGAAGACGAAGCAGACGCATGGGAGACCTCGCGCATCGAATCCCGCCGCATGGCGTCGGTGCCATCGACCGACAGGAGTCCGAAAAAGGCGGCGGCTCTTGAGGGAAGCGCGCGGTGAACTCAAGACGCGGCGCGTCGTCTATGGGATCTCTCCCGCAAGCTTTGCGAGGGAGCGTTCGAGGGTGATTCGAGAGGCCTTTTCCCGAATGAAACAGAATCAAAAAACTCTCGCGTCAAACGGGAGAGGGCGGACGTGAAGTGACCGGGAGAGGGGGCGCGCCGATGGCTTTCTGCCACTCGTGAATTCCTCAATCGAACGGCATTGCGGCGTGCCGCGCTCGGTCGAGTGCCTTTCCGACACACACACTCTCTCGACGGGCGATTTGGCCGCTCACCCCTGCGATTCAGGACTTATCCCTCGATGAGGACCGAGCACCGCGAGGGTCGGGGAAAGCCAGGCTTTGGCGCGAGGCGGGAGCAGCCGACGGAAGTGAAGAGCGAAGCAAGGAAGAGTGGCGTTTCACGGACGAGCGGGGCGACGGGACAATTGAGGGATGAGTCCTCAAGCCAGACGCATCAGTGGGGTTGCTGTTCGCCCAATTCGAAGAACTGCAGCCCGAGCACGCGCCACTTCCGATAGCGCGCGGCCCGCTGCACGTAGTGCTCGATCGCCTCGTCCACGACCTGGCCGTAGAGATCGCGGCCCGCGTGGCGCAGCCAGGTCTTTCCATCGCGCTGAACCACGAAGCCGACATGCGTGACGAGAAAGGGCGAGAGCGGTCGATCCTCGCGGACGAGCGCGAACAGGGAGCCTGAAGGAATGCGGCGGCTCAGCTGATTCACCCGATCGATGGGCACGTAGGTCAGCGGGTGGCCGCCCAGCGGCACACGCGCTTCGGGCAGGTCGAACTTCCGCCCCGAGGTGCGGCGCTTCCACTGCTCCTGCGAGATCCCCTTGACGTGGCGCACGGCGAGCTCCGGCTGCTGGACGTCGATGGCCAATGCCCGCGTGATGTCGCGCAAGAGGCCCTTGTCCCGCAGCGCCGCCACCCACTGTGCGGTGAAGAAGTGGTGTCGATTCTCGAAGGCGGGCTTGGCGTCGGCGTAACGCAGGGCGGTCAGACGTGCCTCGATGGCCGTGCGCTCGGGCGCGCCGGTCTGGGCCAGGGCGATCGTGGTCTCGACGAAGGTCATGCAGTCCACCTCGTCGAAGCGCAGCAGCGGATCAGGATCGGGCGCGCCAGGTCCTTCGCCGAGCGGATCGAGGCGATAGGGCGTGCCGAGGAAGCGCTCGCTCGCGCTGAGCAGGCGCGCGGTGAAGTTGCCCTGCACCTTGGCCGCGGTCTCGGCGAGCGAGGGGGCCTGATCGGCGGGCACATCGATGAAGCGCGGCTGCGCCGAGTGAACGGTCGCGGCAGGCAGGTGGCCGCGAGGTCGAGGCGTCGGGGCCGAAGTCGTCGACGTCGTCGAGGTCGATGATGTCGACGTCGATCCCACGGGCGCCGCTGCCGCGAGCGTCAGTGTCACCGGCAGCAGGACGAACACTCGTAGGGACAGCCCCCCGTGCCTGTCCTCTGCCGTTGGGATGAGCGGGCGGCCATCGGGGGGCGCCTCTACACGCCCAGGTTCACGACATCCGAAAGATCGAGGCCCCGATTGCCTTGCGATCCAGCCTCTCACTTCTTGCCCTTTGGCGCTGGCTTGTTGCTCTCGGACAGGATGGCCTTGCGCTGGTGCGTGGGCACCTTGGCGTCTTCGATGGCCTGCTCGATCCGGTTCACGAGTGCGTAGTCGTCCGCCGCCTCGGCCTTCTTGGCCGCGAGCACGAGCCAGCGCGTGCCGCGCATGTCGCCCTGGATCGAGAGCGCCTTGGCCGCCGCGATCTGGACCGAGAGCTCCTTGTCGCCGAGCAGTGAGGCGATGGCCTCGACGGTCCACTTGGGCTTGAGGCCGCTCAGGATCACGATGGCGTCCCTGCGCTTGTATTCGTCCTCGGCCTTGAGCAGGCCTTCGGTGAACTTCCGGCCCGAGGGCAGGTCCATCAAGCACAGGCTCTTGGCCGCGGTCAGGCGCACCATCTCACTGGAGTGCTTGAGCAGCCCTTCGAGCTCCTTGGCCGCCGCGGTGTAGCCGACCTCGCCGAGCGCGAGGATGGCGGCCTGGCGCGTCTGATCCACCTCGTCTTCGAGGAGCGCGCGCTTGAGGATGTCGGGGCCCTGCTTCTTGGCCTTGAGCTTCCCGAGCGCCACGAGCGCCTCGCGTCGCACGGGCGCGGCCTTGTCCTCCGTGGCCTTGGCGAGGTCGACGATGGCGGGCTTGGCCCCGGCGCCCAACCTGCCGATGCTGGTGCAGGCCAGGGCGCGCATCTCCTGATTGTCGTCGTATTCCATGAGCCGCTGGAGCCGCTTCAGCAGGATGTTCGCGTGCTTGGGCTCGGCCAGTTGGCTCACGGCATAGAGGCAGTTCATGCGCTCGTTTCTATTGCCCGATCCAATGCAGCGCTCCATCTCCATCAAGAGGTTGTTCGTGACGAGCCCCTGGCTGTTGGCGCGGCTGAGAACCGTGTTGAGTGCCCCACGCGAGTTGGCTTCTTTGATCTCATTTCCGATCTGCGACTGCTTGATCTCCTGCTTCGTCGCGGTTCGCTTCTGCGCCAGCGCCTCGGAAGAAGAAAAGGTGATCAGGGAGAGCGCGAACGTGAGCGCGAGGGCCGTCTTGAAAAAAGGCCGCAATCCATGGAGAGGCACCGCGTTTTTCATCTGAGCTGCTCCTTCGGGTGGTTGGGTTGGGAGGGTTCGAAGGGCTTGGACGCCTTCAATCAAAATCGCCGCCACGAGCGTGACGGCGATGGGGCTTTGGACATCGATGATCGAGACGAGACGCTTCTGGAAATACAACGGCTTGGGCAACGACTTCATCCTCTTCGATGCCACAAAAGAAGGGCTTTGTCTGAGCGAAGGAGCGGCGCGAGGCCTGTGCGATCGGCGGCGTGGCATTGGCGCGGATGGCGTGCTCGTGCTCTCGCCGAGTGCCTGTGCCGACGTGCGTTTGACCATCTTCAACGCGGACGGATCAGAGGCAGAGATGTGCGGCAATGGCCTGCGCTGCGCCGCGCGCTTCTTGGACGAGGTGAAGGGTGCGCGTGGTCGCGCGCTCGTGTTCGAAACGCGCGCTGGACCGCGGACATGCCGCGTGGACAGGGAGGTGGCGCGCTGCCTCGTCACGGCCGGGATGGGCGCGCCAACCATCCAATTCGTCCGAGGCCAGATCGAGGTCGGCGAGCGCGCCGTCACGGGAACGGCAGTGTCGATGGGCAACCCGCACCTCGTCCTGTTCGACCTCCCCGCCGAGGACTTCGCCACGCTCGCGTCGCGCATCGAGCGGCATGCGGCCTTTCCAAACCGGACGAACATCGAGTGCGCGTGTGCCATCGGCCCCAACATCTTCGAGGTGCTCGTCTGGGAGCGCGGCTGCGGCTTCACCGAGGCGTGCGGCACGGGCGCGTGTGCCGTGGCCGTGGCCGCTAGAGTCGAGGGCCGAGCGGCGATGGACGCCGAGGTCGAGCTCCGGCTGCCGGGCGGCTCGCTCTTCGTCCGCGTCGACGATGAATCGAACGAGGTGGTGCTGCGCGGCGAGGCGGCTCTCGTGTTCGAGGGATCGATCGACGTGTCATCTGCAACGCCTCCATCGCGTTGAATGACGTCAGCCGATCGATGACCGTTGGATCCACGCCGAGCGCTTCGAGACGCTGGGCCGTCCAGGCAACGGCGCAGGGATCGGATGGTTGATGCGAGACGTCGCTGCTCACGAGCAGTCGGTGAACGCTCCCGCGCGATTGGATGAGCGCCGCGATCTCCTCGGGCCTCGTCTTTCCCGACTGAACCGTGAGGCCCATCCAGAAATCGCGGCCGTCGGAGTCGAGAGCGGCAACGAGTTCGGGCGTGAGGTGATCGAGGATGATCTTCGAGGACGCGATGCCAGCGCGATCGATGAGCTCGAGCGTCTCGCTCAATCGATCTGACTTGTTGGCGCGCGGCGTGTGGACGATGGCCAGGAGCTGGAGTTCCCGGGCGAGTTCGAGCTGTCGGAGCAGCACGCCCTTCTCCGCGTTTGAGCCTGTTTCGAGGCCGATCTCGCCGATGGCGCCCACCCGCTTTCGATCGATGAGTTCGCGCACTCGATCGAGGACAGGTTCGACATCTTCGACTGGCGGGATGCAGCGCGGGTGGATGCCCAGCGCGATGATCGGCTCGATGTCGTGCTTCACGAGCCGCTCGCGTTCGACCGTGTCGAGCCAGGTGAACAGGTCGAGGAGGGAGGAGGAGGCGCTCGGCGTGACGGGCAGAAAGGCACAGACCACGGCAGCGCAGACACCCGAGCTGCGCATGGCGCTGAGATCCTCGTCGCCGCGCAGAAAGGTGTGCGTGTGCGGGTCGATGCGTGGCTGAACTGTCATGTGGATTCCCGACTTCAAGGAGGACGAGCGGAGGAACATGACATCGCCGAAAGCGCGCTGTCTGGCGGGTTCGGTGATGCCGATGATGTTGACCAGCGCGTGCGCACTCCAGAGCCGCCTTCTGTCTGATCGATCCAGCCGCCATTTCCGAAGCCGTCAGGGCAGGACCGGATGGTGGCCGCCATTGCCTTGCCAGCGGTGCGCAGCTGGCCAGCGTCCTAATCGAGGGATGTCCTTGGGATTCATCCCTCAATTATCCCGTCGCCCCATTCGTCCGTGAAACGCCAGCCATCTTTGCTTCGCTCTTCACTTCCGTCTGGAAGCTCCTGCCTCGTCTGGCTTTCCCCGTCCTTCGCGGTGCAAAGGTTCTAATTGAGGGATGTCCTTGGGATTGGGTGTCATCACGCTCACCAGCGAGCAGGCGGCTCGGCTCGTGGACAGCCAGCAGCTCACACCAGAGCTCATCCTCACGATACGCTCGAGGCGCGCGGCGAATCTTCGAGCGAAATCTGGGCGCAGCTCACCGGACGACCATTCATCCGCGTCTGGCTCGAAAGCCCCGAGCGCTTCCACTATCGGGTCGTCGAGGCATCGCTCGTCTTCACTTTGATCGAGGTGGATTCCGCGCGCCAGCGCCGGTCGTTCACCTGCGACAGAACGGGCAAGAGATGCCGTTCGTGAGGAGCGAGTGAACCATTCGGATAAAAGTAGGGGGCGACTTTGCCGGTCGCCCTCACTCACAAGATGAACCGCGACAGATCCTCGTCCTGGATCACGTCGCTGAGTTTCTCCTGCACGTAGGCGCGGTCGATGATGACGTGCTTGCCGCCCATGTCCGAGGCGCTGAACGAGAGCTCATCGAGCAGGCGCTCCAGGATGGTGTAGAGCCGCCGCGCGCCGATGTTCTCGGTGCGCTCGTTCACGGTCTGGGCAATGGCCGCGATCTCGTCGATGGCCTCGTTCTGAATCTCGACCTTCAGCCCCTCGGTCTCGAGCAGCGAAGTGTATTGCCGGATGAGCGAGCTTTTGGGCTCGGTAAGGATACGCACGAGGTCCTGGCGTGAGAGCGCGTCGAGCTCCACGCGGATCGGGAAGCGGCCCTGGAGCTCGGGAATGAGATCGCTGGGCTTGGACACATGGAAGGCGCCCGCTGCAATGAACAGGATGTGGTGCGTCTTGATGGGGCCGTATTTGGTCGTGACGGTCGAGCCCTCGACCACGGGCAGGATGTCGCGCTGCACGCCCTCGCGCGACACGTCGGGACCGCGGCTCTCCTGACGGCCAGCAATCTTGTCGATCTCGTCGATGAACACGATGCCGCGCTGCTCGGTGCGCTCGATGGCCTCACGCCGCACACGGTCCATGTCCACGAGGTTCGATGCCTCCTCGTCGGTCAGTGTCTTGAGCGCGTCCGCGACACGGATCTTCTGACGGTGCGTCTTCTTGGGCATGAGGCCGTTGAACATGTTCTCGAATTGCGAGGTGAGCTCGTCCATGCCCTGGCCGCTGAAGGCTGCCATGAACGGTGGCGGCGTCCCGACGCGCTCGTTCACGTCCATCTCGATGATCTGGTCGTCGAGTGTGCCAGCGCGCAGCTGTGCTCGCAGGCGCTCACGATCTGGCTTCTCGCCTGGCGGGCCAAAGCCGATGCTGTTCGTCTGCGTGATGAGATCGAGCAGCCGCTCTTCTGCCTGATCGCGTGCCTTTTGCCGGACGCTCTCGGCCTCCTCCTGACGGACCATCTGGATGGCGTTCTCGACGAGGTCACGGATCATCGAATCCACGTCGCGACCCACGTAGCCGACCTCGGTGAACTTGGACGCCTCGACCTTGACGAACGGTGCGTCGCACAGGCGCGCCAGGCGGCGGGCGATTTCGGTTTTACCCACGCCGGTCGGCCCGATCATGATGATGTTTTTGGGAACGATTTCGTCGCGCAACTCGTCGGGGACCTGCTCGCGGCGGTAGCGGTTGCGCAGGGCAATGGCCACGGCGCGCTTGGCCTTGGCCTGACCGATGATGTGGCGGTCGAGCGCATCGACGGTCTGTTGGGGCGTGAGATTGATGGACACGGTGAAACCTCGGTGGTGGTCGAGAGAAAACTCGTCAAAGGGGTTGGCGTAAAAGTAGGCCCCAGGGTCTGCCCATCGTGCGAGATCGTCGCGATGTCACCTCGCCTTCGATGGGATGGCCACAGAAAAGCCGCCTCTACAGTTCCTCGAAGACGACGTGATCGTTCGTGAAGACACACAGATCACCGGCGATCTTCATAGATGCCTCGGCGATCTGGCGGGCGCTCAGATTGGAGTGCGCGACGAGTGCGAGCGCGGCCGACTGCGCGTAGTTGCTGCCGCTGCCAATGGCGATGACACCATCGTCGGGCTCGATGACATCGCCGACACCCGTCAAAACGAGCGTCTTGTCCTGATCGGCGACGATGAGGATGGCTTCGAGCTTTCTCAAGAAACGGTCGGTGCGCCACAGCTTGGCCAACTCGACGGCAGCGCGGGCCAAGTTGTTCTGATGTGCAGCGAGCTTCTCCTCGAAGCGCTCGAACAGCGTGAAAGCATCGGCGGTCGAGCCAGCAAAACCAGCGATGACCTTACCGCCCGCAAGCCGACGGACTTTGCGCGCCGACTTCTTCATCACGATGCGATTTTCGAGGGTGACCTGGCCATCGCCAGCCAAGCAAACGTGTCCGTCTTTGCGGACGCAGAGAATGGTCGTGCCTTTGAGCAACAAGGGGATCTCCGGGAGAGGTGATGAGGAAGGATGGAGCGGAGGGTGGGGGAGGAGTGTGGCAGAAAGAGGCGCGGAAGCTAATCACTCGGGGGATGATGGCAAGGCGGCGGAGACGGGCAGGGGGGATCGGCAAGGCCCTTAGAAATCCACTCCCTTCTATGTGGTCGCCCAAGCACATCGAAAATCCCACCAAAAACACGCTTGACCTGGCGATCGGCCTCGACTAAAGCGCCGCGCCGCTCGACCCCTTGCGTGGCGACCCAAGCCTCGCACTTCAACTCTCCAGTTCTTTGACTCGAGCATCCCCATAAAAGTCCGGTCGTGGCCCATCACTCGTGAAGAGGACCGCGAATTCCCCGAGGAAGACGTCTCTCCATGCCCCGTCTCAGCCCCATAGAGCGCTATCGCAACATCGGCGTCATGGCGCACATCGATGCGGGCAAGACGACCACGACCGAGCGCATCCTCTTCTACACGGGCGTCACCCATCGCATCGGCGAGATCGATGACGGAACCACCGTGATGGACTGGATGGATCAGGAGCGCGAGCGCGGGATTACTATCACCAGTGCCGCGATCACGACTTTTTGGAAGGATTGCCGTGTCAACGTCATCGACACCCCGGGTCACGTGGACTTCACCATCGAGGTGGAGCGTTCCCTGAGAGTCCTCGATGGTGCCATTGCCGTGTTTTGTGGCGTGGGTTGTGTGCAGCCTCAGTCCGAGACGGTCTGGCGCCAGGCCGAGAAGTATCGAGTGCCGCGCATCATCTTCATCAATAAGATGGATCGCGTCGGTGCCGACTACTTCCGTGCGCTCGATATGATTGCCGAGCGCTTCGCTGCCCGCCCAGTGGCGATCAATATCCCCTGGGGCAGTGAGGACTCACTCCAGGGTGTGGTCGACCTCCTGTCTATGAAGGCCATCCGCTACGACGAGGCGTCACTCGGGGCGAACTTCGAGGCTGTCGAGATTCCTGTCGAGCTGCGGTCATTGGCCGAAGAGAAGCGCCAGCAACTCATCGAGGCGGCAGCCGAGTTCGACGACGAGGTGATGGAGGCCTTTGTCGAAGGGCGTGAGCCAGCGCGCGAGCGCATCATCGCGGGGCTGCGCAAGGGCTGTATCGATCTCAAGATCTTTCCGGCGTTCGGTGGCTCGGCGTTCCGCAATAAGGGGATCCAGCCCTTGCTCGACGGCGTCGTCGATTTTTTGCCCGCGCCGAATGACATCGCGGCCGTCGAGGGTGAGGCGCCCGATGGACAAAGGGCCGTGCGCGAGCCCTCGGATATGGAGCCTTTCTCCGCACTCGCTTTCAAGATCGTAAACGACACCTTCTCGGGAACACTCACCTACCTGCGCGTCTATTCGGGCAGCGTCAAAAGTGGTGACCACGTCTACAACCCGCTCAAGAAGAAGCGTGAGCGCATTGGTCGCCTGCTCCAGATGCACGCCAATAAGCGCGAGGAGATTACCGAGATCTGGGCGGGCGACATCGCTGCGGTCGTCGGCTTCAAGACGGCCGTCACGGGTGACACGCTGTGCGCTGAGAACAAGCAGATCGTTCTGGAAAAGATGGACTTTCCCGAGCCGGTCATCTCGATCGCCATTGAGCCCAAGACCAAGGCAGACCAGGACAAGCTCGGCGCCGCGCTCGACAAGCTGTCGATCGAAGACCCGTCCTTCCGGGTGAACGCGGACGCGGAGACGGGGCAGATTCTCATCTCTGGCATGGGCGAGCTGCATCTGGAAATCATCACCGATCGTCTGCTGCGCGAGTTCAAAGTCCAGGCGAACGTGGGCAAGCCTCAGGTCTCCTACCGCGAGACGATCGGCAAGGCCGTGAAGAGCGAGGGCAAATACATCCGCCAGAGTGGCGGCCGTGGTCAGTATGGCCATGTCTGGCTGGAGCTCGCGCCGAACGCCTCTGGGGCGGGGTTCGAGTTCGAGAATGCGCTGAAGGGTGGCGTGATCCCGGGCGAATTCGTTTCAGCCATCGAGCAGGGGGTCGTCGAGTCTATGCAGTCAGGCGTGCTCGCGGGTTACCCGATGGTGGATATCAAGGCTCGGCTCGTCGATGGGAGTTTTCATGAGGTCGATTCGAGCGACGTGGCCTTCAAGATTGCCGCGTCGATGGCCTTTCGCGACGGTGCCAGTGAGGCCGATCCCATACTGCTCGAACCCATCATGGACTGTGAGGTCATCTGCCCTGACCAATATATGGGGGACGTCATCGGCGATCTGAACGCGCGTCGAGGGCGAATCGTCGGGATGGAGCAGGAGAGTGGCGCCCAAAAAATTCGTGCACAATCCCCCTTGGCAAACATGTTTGGTTATGCTACGGGGTTGCGTTCTTTGAGTCAGGGACGGGCGACTTACACAATGCAGTTCGCGTGCTACCAGCCGGTTCCTGGAGGGATCGCCCAAGAGATAGTCGTTCGTCTCCGGGGCTTTTGATGGCGGCAGCTTTGGCTGCTCTTGATGGCAGAGGTTTGTTCAAACGAAGTTGCGCCCAATTCGTAAGCCGCGGGCGCTGTAATGAGGAGTCAGCAAATGGCTAAGGAAAAATTCGAACGGAAAAAACCCCACGTGAACGTCGGTACCATTGGTCACGTCGACCACGGCAAGACGACCCTGACGGCGGCTATCACCTTCACGCAGGCTGCGAAGGGGCTCGCCAAGGCGAAGGATTATGCCGACATTGCCAAGGGAGGCACCGTTCGCGACGATTCCAAGATCGTCACCATCGCGGTCTCGCACGTCGAGTACGAGAGTGAGAAGCGGCACTATGCCCACGTCGATTGTCCGGGCCACGCCGACTTCATCAAGAACATGATTACGGGCGCGGCTCAGATGGACGGTGCCATCCTCGTCGTCTCTGCGGCTGACGGACCAATGCCTCAGACCAAGGAGCACGTGCTGCTTGCACGTCAGGTCAACGTCCCGGCGCTCGTCGTCTTCTTGAATAAGTGTGACCTCGTGGATGACTCCGAGCTCCTCGACCTCGTTGAGCTCGAGGTGCGTGAGCTGCTCAACAAGTATGAGTTCCCGGGCGACACGGTCCCTGTCATCCGTGGCTCGGCGCTGCCTCCCATGCAGAGCCGTGGCACTGAGGGCACTGCCTGTATCGACGAGCTCATGAAAGCTCTTGATGAGAGCATCCCTGAGCCGGTCCGCATGATCGACAAGGATTTTCTGATGCCCGTCGAGGACGTGTTCTCGATCGAAGGTCGTGGCACGGTGGCCACGGGGCGTATCGAGCGCGGCAAGATCAAGGTCGGTGAGCAGATCGAGATCGTTGGCTTCGGAGAGACCCGCAAGACGACGGTGACCGGCGTCGAGATGTTCCGCAAGCTGCTCGACGAGGGGCTCGCTGGCGACAATGTCGGATGCCTGCTGCGCGGCCTGAAGCGTGACGAAATCGAACGTGGCCAGGTGCTCGCCAAACCCGGTTCGGTTCATCCGCACACGAAGTTCAAGGCCGCGATCTATGTCCTGGGTAAGGACGAAGGTGGTCGCCACACGCCGTTCTTCAAGGGCTATCGTCCGCAGTTCTATTTCCGCACGACGGACGTCACTGGTTCTGTCACGCTGCCCGAAGGCGTCGAGATGGTCATGCCGGGCGACAACATAACCATCGAGGTTGAGCTGCAGACCCCGGTCGCCATGGAGGCGGAGCTTCGCTTCGCTATCCGTGAAGGCGGTCGCACGGTCGGTGCCGGCGTCGTTTCTGAAATCATCGCGTAGTTGCGCTCTCGCAGTTCGACAGGTGGGCGTCGCCCCTTTCAGGCGGCGCTCTCCTTTTTGGACTGCCACCCGATTCATATCGGCGAGAGGCACACAACTGCGGGTGAACTGTCGGGATGACCCGGCAAGCGCCCGCTCTGTTGAGGCAAGTAGATGGCAACCACCCAAAAGATCCGAATTCGCCTGAAGGCCTACGATCACAAACTCCTCGACCAATCGGCTGGTGAGATTGTGGCGACGGCCAAGCGCACTGGAGCCAAGGTGGCCGGACCCATTCCCCTGCCCACGCGGATCAACAAGTTCACCGTGCTGCGCAGTCCGCACGGGGACAAGAAGAGTCGCGAGCAGTTTGAGATCCGAACCCACAAGCGTCTCCTCGACATCCTGGAGCCAACCCAGCAGACGCTGGACGCGCTGATGAAGCTCGACCTGTCGGCGGGTGTCGATGTGGAGATCAAGTCCTGACGGGACCCGACGAAGAGGCGGCCATGGCAAGGTTTGATGTCATAAATGTAGAGGGAAAGAAGGTCTCGGAGATCGAACTTTCGGACGCGGTATTTGCCGTCGAGCCGAATGGGCATGTGATCTACGAGGTCGCGAAGTTTCAGGCCATCAATCGGCGTGCGGGCACTGTGGCGGTGAAGAACTCCTCGCTCGTCTCCGGCGGTGGCAAGAAACCCTGGAAACAGAAACATACCGGACGTGCCCGTCAGGGTTCGACCCGCGCTTCCCAGTGGGTGGGTGGCGGCAAGGCCATGGGCCCAAAGCCGCGCGACTACACCTACCGTCCACCTCGGACGGTGCGCCGCGGTGCGCTGCGGGTGGCGCTGTCGCAGGCGGCGCGCGCGCAGAAGATCGTCATTCTCGACAAGTTCGAGGTGCCTGTCGTGACCGAGGGCAGGGGCAAGCTCAGTCAGGGTGCTGAGAAGATTCTGACCGAAGGCCTCAAGTTGGCGAACGCTCTGGTCGTCGATTCGCGCGACAACCAGAACCTGCACCGGGGAATCCGTAACCTGGACAAGTTCGATGTCCTGGCGCCCGAAGGTCTCAATCTCGAGAGCATCCTGCGCCACGAAACGCTCGTCTTGACCGCGCCTGCGGCCAAGCAGCTGGAAGGAGCGCTGGCGCCATGACTTTGACAGAGATCATCAAGGGACCTGTCGTCACCGAGAAATTCGAAAATGCCCGTGAAAGCCAGAATTGCTACAGCTTTCAGGTCGATCGTCGCGCGAACAAGACGGAAATTCGCCATGCGGTGGAGAAGCTCTTCAGTGTGAAGGTCGAAGAGGTCCGCACCTCCATCCAGCGGGGCAAGAACAAGCGCATTGGCCGTTCGACAGGTCAGCGCCCCAACTGGAAGCGAGCCGTGGTTGCCCTCAAAGAGGGCGAGTCCATCGACTTGTTCGAAACCGAATAAATCCTAAGGGCGTCCGGGGGCCAATTATGGCTCACGCCCGGCTAAAGATAAGGAATCTGCAGCCATGTCACTGAAGCATTACAAGCCGACAAGCCCCGGCCGACGTCTAGCGAGTGTCTCGGATTTCGCGGAACTGACCGTGAAACCACCCGAGAAGAAGCTGACCGAAGCCATCAAGAAGACAGGCGGTCGCAATAACCACGGCCACATCACCACGCGCCACATCGGTGGTGGTCACAAGCGTCGCTATCGCATCATCGACTGGAAGCGCGACAAGCAAGGCGTGCCCGCGCGCGTGGCGGCCATCGAATACGATCCCAACCGATCGGCCCGGCTGGCGCTCCTGCATTATCTCGACGGTGAGAAGCGCTACATCTTGGCGCCCGTTGGCCTTTCCGTGGGCGACGAGGTCGTCTCTGGTGAGCAGGCCGACATTCGCCCGGGCAACTGCTTGCCACTGCGCGCCATGCCGCTCGGCACCGTGCTGCACAACCTGGAGTTCAAGCCAGGGCGTGGCGCTCAGTCGATCCGTTCCGCAGGCAGCTCCGGCCAGCTGATGGCAAAAGAGGGAAGTTACGCCCAAATCCGCATGCCCTCTGGTGAGGTCCGCAAGGTCCTGCTCGAGTGCCGCGCGACAGTCGGACAGGTGGGCAACATCGAACACGAGATCTCGCGTCTCGGAACGGCTGGTCGCAAGCGCCGCCTCGGCATCCGGCCTACGGTCCGTGGCGTGGTCATGAACCCGGTCGATCACCCCCACGGCGGTGGTGAGGCCAAGGCTGGCCAGGGCAATCCGCACCCCGTGTCGCCTTGGGGGCAGCTGACCAAGGGCTACAAGACCCGGACGAACAAGCGGACCGACCGTCTAATTGTCACTGGTCGCAAGCGTGGTCCGCGCAGCCAGTCCAAGTAATCCCAGCCACCCTCCAAGTCCGCCTCTGCCTCTAAAGAAGGGCAGAGCGGCGCTTTTTCCAAGGAAATAGAGAAATGGCGCGTTCGCTCAAGAAAGGCCCGTTCGTCGATTCCTACCTCTCCAAGAAGGTCGAGGTGATGATCGATACGAACGCCAAAAACAAGACCATCAAGACGTGGAGCCGTCGTTCGATGGTCTTACCGGAATTCGTTGGTTTCACCTTCATGGTTCATAACGGTCGTAAATTTGTGGCTGTCTTCGTGACCGAAAACATGGTTGGCCACAAACTCGGCGAATTTGCCCCGACGCGGACATTTCATGGCCACGCGGGTGAGAAAAAGGCCAGGGTCGGCGGTAAATAATTGCAACCGTCGACTCCGCCTCACAGGAACGGAGACAGTTCATGGAAAGCACAGCTTTATTGCGCAATCTGCGCATCGCTCCACGCAAGGTTCGCATCATTGCCGACATTGTCCGCGGTCAGCCCATCGAAAAAGCCCTAGCGACCCTGCGCTACACTCCCAAGGCGGCCAGCAAACCCGTCGAGAAATTGCTCTGTTCGGCGATCGCTAACGCGGAGCAGCGCAGCAATGGTCAGCTCGATATCGACCAACTCGTCGTCAAGACGATCTATGTCGATCAGGGACCGACGATGCGTCGCTTCATGCCACGGGCTCAGGGCCGCGCGACGCGTATCCGCAAGAGAACGAGCCATGTCACAGTGGTCCTCTCCGACCGCTAAGCATCAGACAATCACCGCCCTCTGAGACAGGCGCGGCATCGCTAAGGAGTAGTGCCTTGGGTCAAAAAGTTCATCCCACCGGCTTTCGTCTCGGCGTCATCAAGAGCTGGGATTCGAAATGGTATGAGGAAAAGAATTACGCCAAGTGGCTCCACGAAGACATCGCGCTGCGTAGTCACGTGAAGAAGAGCTTCGGTCATGCGGGGATCAGCCGCGTCGAGATTGAGCGTGCAGCCAACAAGGTCAAGGTCAACGTCTATACGGCGCGGCCTGGTATCCTCATCGGCAAGCGTGGCGCGGGTATCGAGTCGGTCAAGAAGGAGCTTCAGGCCCTGACGGCCAATGAGGTTTTTTTGAACATCGTCGAGATCCGTAAGGCTGAGACCGACGCGCAGCTCGTCGCCGAGAACATCGCGACACAACTCGAACGCCGCATTGCCTTCCGCCGGGCCATGAAGAAGGCCGTCCAAACGGCCATGAAGTTTGGGGCCAAGGGCATCCGAGTGGCCTGCTCGGGTCGGCTCGGTGGCGCTGAGATGTCGCGCTACGAGTGGTATCGCGAGGGCCGAGTGCCTCTGCACACACTGCGCGCCGACATTGAGTATGGCTATGCCATTGCCAAGACCACCTATGGCACTATTGGCGTCAAGGTCTGGGTTTTCGCTGGAGAGATTCTGCCGAAGGGCAACCTCGCGGTGACTACCACCGCCCGAAATGCCTGATAAAAAGCCATTTCGGTGGTTGACTTTGGAATGCAGAGTGACTAGAGGGCCCGGCCCTTTTTGGAGAATTGCATCATGCTGCAACCAGCACGTACTAAATATAGGAAGATGATGAAGGGCCGAATGAGAGGTGTTGCTGCACGCGGCAACAAGCTCAATTTCGGCGACATCGGCCTGATGGCGGTCGAGCCTGCCTGGATTACTTCTCGCCAGATTGAGGCGGGCCGTATCGCGCTGACGCGTCATGTGAAGCGCGGTGGAAAGATGTGGATTCGCGTCTTCCCTGACAAACCCATCACTAAGAAGCCTGCTGAAACTCGCATGGGTAAGGGCAAGGGCGGTGTCGAATACTATGTCGCGGTGGTCAAACCGGGCCGCATCCTCTTCGAGATGCAGGGGGTCGATCTGGTCCTTGCGAAGGAAGCGCTGCGCTTGGCTCAGTTTAAGCTGCCGTTCGAGACACGCATCGTGACGCGCGAAGAGGAGACACTGTAATGGCAACTGCAAAGGAAATGCGCTCTCTGAGTGTCGATGAGCTTACTCGCTTGGCTGGTGAGACCCGTGAGGTGATTTTTCGCCAGAAGATCAAGCACAGCACGGGGACGCTCGAAGCGACTTCTGAATTGCTCAAGCGTCGTCGGGAGCTAGCGCGAATTCTGACTGTCCTGGCCGAAAAGGCGAGCGGGGCCGTGGCTGGCTGATTTGTGGGTGATTCGTTCTCTGTTCGGAGCGAACCGTTGGGTTGATGTTTGTTTCGAAGGCGAATCATCGGAGAAAAAAATGACTGAAGAGATTGAGAAGAAATCGGTGCAGGGGCGCGCCAAGAGCCGGGTGGGTATCGTCACGAGTAACAAGATGCAGAAAACGGTAGTCGTCCGTGTCCAGCGTCGTGTGCTTCATTCGAGATACGGCAAATACGTCCTGCGCGCGGTCAAATACAAGGCGCACGCCGAGGCGCACGATCCCAAGAACCCGACGATAAGTCAGGGTGATGTTGTGCGCATCGTCGAAACCCGGCCCTTGTCAAAGGACAAGTTCTGGCGTGTCGCAGAGGTCGTTCGCCAAGCACCGAAGGCCTGATTTTGTTTTCCTGCCGCTTGTTCGAGCAATGCGGGAACGCTATGGGCGCTCATTTATGAGGATGAGTTTTGTCCCGACGAAGCGAGGTTTTTTCCAATGATTCAGATGTCCACAGAGATGAATGTGGCTGACAATTCAGGCGCCAAAAGGGTTGCCTGTATCAAGGTTTTGGGTGGTTCCAAGCGTCGATATGCCTCCATTGGCGATGTCGTCGTGGTGGCCGTCAAGGAGGCCATCCCCAATGCCAAGGTGAAGAAAGGCGATGTGGCCCGAGCGGTCATCGTTCGCACCTCCAAAGAGATTGCTCGTCCCGACGGTAGCTACATTCGCTTCGATGGCAATGCGGCAGTCTTGGTCAACAAAGATCATGACCCTATCGGAACTCGTATTTTTGGGCCGGTCGCACGTGAGCTAAGGGCCAAAAAGTTCATGAAGATCATTTCTTTGGCGCCCGAGGTTCTCTGATTCTCTTGCTATATAGAGAATCCAAGAATTCGCTTCTCCATCGAGATAACAAGACGAAAAAAGGCAGGCGTGTCATGCAAATCAAGAAGGGCGACACAGTTCAGTTGATGAAGGGCAAGGAGGCTGCTCAGCAGCGCGGCACAGGCAAGAGGCCGCGCGGTAAGGTGCTGGAAGTCCTCTGTGACAAAAAGCGTGTCCGCGTCGAAGGACTCAGGCTCGTGACGAAGCATCTCAAGGCTGGCCGCAACCAACAGAACCAGACGGGTGGGCGTATCGAAAAGGTGGGCTCTATCGCGTTGGCGAATGTTCAGCTCGTCTGTCCTCGTTGCGACAAGCCGACACGCATCGGTGCGCGTCAGCTTGATGCGGGCGACGATAAAGGACTGAAGAACGTTCGTTTTTGTAAGAAATGCAAAGAATTGATTGATGCCTGAGTTCAATCGATTCGGAATGGCTAAGGCGGCCGGTAATCGCCGAAAGGCGTGCCCGATTCATAAGACCGGACGATTTCACTGATCGGCGGGACAGAAGGCTCTCCGAAGCAGGAGTTACAGACAATGGCTGATGCAAAGAAGACTGGCGGCAAGCCGCAGGTAAAGGGAAGTAATTCCAAGGGTGATGGTAAGGTCAAAGGAAAGAAGGGGGAGCTCGGATATGAGCTCGCGCCAGAGGGGAACCCCGATCAGAAGAAAGGCCCTGCGCGCCTGCGCCTGCGCTATCAGGCGGAGATTCTTCCTGCCCTGATGAAGGAGCTGGGGGTTCAGAACCCGATGCAGGTGCCTCGCGTGCAGAAGGTGGTCGTGAACATGGGGCTGGGCGAGGCCATCTCGAATCCGAAGCTTCTCGACGCCTCGATTCTTCAGCTGGTGGCCATCACGGGCCAGAAGCCGGTCATCACACGGGCGCGCAAGGCCATCTCAAATTTCAAATTGCGTGAAGGTCAGCAGATTGGCGCGATGGTGACGCTTCGGCATGATCGTGCCTGGGAATTTCTCGATCGCTTGATCAGCATCGCGTTGCCGCGCGTCCGTGACTTCAAAGGAGTCTCTCCGCGCGCTTTCGATGGCCGAGGCAATTATACGCTGGGTATCCGTGAGCAGATCATCTTCCCTGAGATCAATTACGATGAGATTGAGAAGCTCAAGGGGCTGAACATCAGCATCGTGACCTCGGCGAAGAATGATGAACAGGGCCGTGTGCTGCTTCGCGCGATGGGAATGCCTTTCCGAAACTGAGCTGAGAGTGCTGAGTCGGACAGGTCATCCCTCATTTGAGCTTTGAGATGACGGCCCTCATGAATAGGTAGGCTCGAGGCCGTCGCTTTGAACTATTCGCGCGTCCAAAAACATGGACGCTAGAGAGAGATAAGATGGCAAAACTTTCAAAAATGGCCCAGGCGAAGCGCAAGCCCAAATTCAGCGTGCGCAAATACAATCGGTGCCCGTTGTGTGGTCGCCCCCATGCCTATCTGCGTAAGTTTCAGATGTGCCGTATCTGCTTCCGCGATCGCGCGCTGAGTGGTGAGATTACCGGGACCATTAAATCCTCCTGGTGAGTCGGGTCAGGCGAGATGTGTGAAATCGTTTTCGAGCGCGTTCGCTCGAAGAGTTTTTAATTTCTGAACGAGGAAGAAACGATGTCGATGACTGATCCCATTGGGGACATGCTCACCAGAATCAGGAACGCCGCGCGCGCAGGTCACGAAAAAGTGATCATCCCTGGCTCGATTATCAAGGAAAGCATCGCCAAGGTGCTGAAGGAAGAGGGGTTCGTTCAGGACGTTGTGATCCGCCGCGAGGAGAAGAAGAGCGGAGAGATCGTCATCGTCCTCAAGTATGGCCCCTCTCGCGCCTCGGCCATCACGGAGATTCGCCGTGTCAGCCGTCCTGGCCTGCGCAAGTATGTTCCTTCCGTCGAGATCCCCCGCGTCCTGAATGGAATGGGCGTCGCGATTCTCTCGACCTCCCGAGGTGTTTTGGTGGATCGCGAGTGCCGGAAGCAGAATATCGGCGGCGAATTGATCTGCACCGTCTATTGAGCGCCGACGGCCAATGTATCGGGCCGATCGGTGGTGATTATGCGCGCAATCGAAATGCGCAGATAATGAAGAGGTCGAAGATGTCTCGAATTGGCAAGTTGCCGATCCAAATCCCCGACAAAGTCAAAGTGACTGTCGGCAAATCGGATGTTTTGGTCGATGGACCCAAGGGCAAGCTCACGATCCCTGTTAGCGCTCTGATGCAGATCGCGATCGAGAATGGACAGATTGAGATCAAGCGCTCGGATGAGAGCATCGAAGCCCGCTCGCTTCATGGATTGACCCGCACGCTCATCGCCAATGCTGTCAAAGGTGTGACGGTGGGTTTCGAGGATGTCCTGGAGATCTCGGGTGTGGGGTATCGCGCTGAGCTCAAGGGAAATGTCCTGACGGTCAATCTTGGCTACTCTCACCCCATCGATTTTACGTTGCCCGCGGGGATTCAGTGTGAGGTGGACAAGCAGGTGCGCATCGTCCTCAGAGGGATCGACAAGGCCCTGGTGGGAGAGACAGCGGCCAAGATCCGCGATTTCAAGAAGACGGAGCCCTACAAGGGCAAAGGCGTCAAATACGCGGGAGAGCAGCCGCGCCGCAAAGTTGGCAAACAGGGCGTCGCTTAAACCGCGCGTGTTGACATTATTTTCTCATCGAGCGTTCCCTCGGAGGGTTTGGCGCTCGAAGGAGTTTTCGAATCATGACGACGACATCGACAGAGAGTTGGCTGAAGCGCAAGGCGCGCATCCGCAAGAAAGTCTTTGGCTCCCCGGAGCGACCTCGCCTGACGGTCTATAAGAGCCTAAAGCATACCTACGCCCAAGTCATCGACGACTTCTCGGGAGAGACCTTGGCCAGCGCCAGCGATCTCGACAAGTCTCTGCGCGAGGCGCTTAAAGGGCAAAAGTTCAAGAAGACGGAGGTAGCCTCCAAGGTCGGTGCCCTCTTGGCGCAGCGTTGTCTCGAAAAGCAGATCAAGAGCGTGGTCTTCGATCGCAATGGCTATCCCTATCACGGACGGGTTTCGGCGATTGCCGACGCCGCGCGTAAGGCCGGTTTGGAGTTTTAAGACCCAGGTCCTGAGGCTGGCTTCGGCTTGACCGGCCTGCCTTCAGGCAAGGAGATGGATTTTGGAAAACCTGATTAATCCGAATGATTTGGAATTGACTGATCGCGTGGTCCACATCAACCGCGTCGCCAAAGTGGTGAAGGGTGGCCGTAGATTTTCATTCTCGGCTCTGGTCGTCGTGGGCGATGGCGCAGGTCATGTCGGCATCGGACTCGGCAAGGCCAATGAGGTCCCGGAGGCTATTCGAAAGGGTGGCGAACAGGCCAAGAAGAGCCTTTTTGCCGTCCCTCTGGAGGGTAGCTCGATTCCACACGAGGTTCTTGGGCATTTCGGCTCTGGCCGCGTCCTGCTCAAGCCAGCCTTCGAGGGAACGGGGGTCATCGCGGGTGGCGCCGTACGCGCGGTTATCGAGGCCGTGGGCATCCGCGATATTTTGACCAAATGCCAGGGCAGCCGAAATCCTCACAACGTGGTGAAGGCCGTCGTCGCCGGGCTCAAATCGCTCAAGAGCCGTGAGGCCGTGGCCGCCATGCGTGGGCGCAATGTTCAAGAGCTGCAGGGCTAAGCCTCAACAGCAGCGCGTGAAGGAGTCAGTCGATGTCAGTTATCAAGGTTAAGCTCGTCCGCAGTCGCGCGGGTCGCTCGAAAGACCAGTTGGCCACTCTTCAGGGACTGGGCCTCTATCGAATGAACCAGGAGAGGGTTCTGCCCGACACACCCGCCATCATCGGTATGTGCAAGAAGCTCCAGCACATGCTTGAGTGGGAAAAGGTCGCAGAAGGTCCCGCCAATTCCTGAACCTTTTGCCCGCTCTATTTCCCTGTATCGTCGTTTGGTTTGGGCATGACAGTGGGTTGACGTCATCGGGATGATTTGTTTTGCCGGTGGACCCAGAGGGTTGCCCATCGGCCATCGAAAGATTTGGAGAAGACGATGTATTCGCTTTCAAATTTAAAGGCGCCCAAGGGCTCGCGCCATTCTAAGAAGCGTGTCGGTCGTGGCCAGGGCTCTGGCTGGGGCAAGACAGCTGGCCGTGGTGGCAAGGGTCAGAAGGCTCGTACGGGTAACATGCACTTCGAAGGCTTCGAAGGCGGCCAGATGCCCATGCAGCGCCGCTTCCCCAAGTTCGGTTTTCTCAATCCGTTCCGCCGTGAATGGGTCGAAGTCAACTTGAGCACACTGGAGCGCGTATTTGCCGTGGGCGACAAGGTGGATGCGGAAATTTTACTCGACCGTGGCGTGATTAAGGATCTCAAGGGAGGTGTCAAAGTACTTGCTCGCGGAAGTCTGACCAAGGCGCTGACCTTGAACGTCCATCGCATCAGCGAAGCGGCCAAGGCCGCTGTCGAGAAGGCGGGCGGCAAGGTCGAGCTTGTCGCAGACAAAGAGCTGAATCTCCCCAAGCGGGGCGAAGGCTACCGCTTCCGCAAGACTGCCGCTGCCCACAACTCAGCCCGTCCATCACTGCCCGCCAAGAACTCCTGAGTGGGCAGCAGAAGTTCAGGCGCCTTTCCTCCCCAAGTGGAGGGAATGACTCTCTGGAATAAAGAAGTCTTCACTCTTCTTTTTTCTTTCAGTCAGTCAACAGCGCCGAAAGAAATGGCGAACCTCTCTCCCGATATCGATCCCATTCGCTGGAGACAGAGGGTTCCAAGGAGGTATCTTTGCTCGCCCGTGGCATTGCCAACATGTTCCGCATCGCGGAGCTTCGAAAACGCCTGTTCTTCAGCTTTGGCCTGCTGGCCGTCTATCGGCTGGGAATCTTCGTGACGACACCTGGCGTGGATCGCCAGGCCATGAAGACCTATCTGGAGTCGGCGGGAGGCCTTCTGTCGCTCTTCAATCTGTTCTCTGGTGGTGCGCTCGAACAGCTCTCTATTTTTGCGTTGGGCATCATGCCCTACATCTCTGCGAGCATCATCATGCAGCTGCTCGCGGTCGTGATCCCCTCTCTCGAAAAGCTCCAGAAGGAGGGAGAGCTGGGGCGCCGAAAGATCACCCAATACACCCGCTATGGGACAATCCTGCTTTCCGTCATCCAGGGCTTCAGCATCGCTTTCTATCTGGAAAGTATCGGTAAGGGGACGGACCCCGCGATGGGCGGCATGGGCCTCGGCATTGAGGTCGTGCATACGCCTGGTTGGGGCTTTCGCCTTCTCACCGTGCTGACGTTGACCGCTGGAACGGCCTTCATCATGTGGCTCGGCGAACAGATCACCGAGCGCGGTATCGGCAACGGCATTTCACTCATCATTTTTGCCGGTATCGTCGCCCGTCTGCCTGAGGCCGTGGCTCAGACCTTTATGCAAGTCCGCAGCGGCGGAAACGATGATCTGAACCCCACCAAGCTGGCCATCTTGGGTGTCCTGATGATCGTCACCATCGCGGGCATCGTCTTTTTCGAGCGCGGCCAGCGTCGAATCCCGGTCCAGTATGCCAAGCGCGTGGTGGGCAGGAAGATCTATGGTGGACAGTCCACGCACTTGCCGCTCAAGGTGAATACGGCCGGTGTCATCCCCCCCATCTTTGCCTCTTCCATTTTGATGTTCCCGGCGACCGTGGGCTCTTGGATCCCGCCTCTCCAGAAGGCCTCCGAGATCCTCAACCAGGGCGGTTGGATCTACAACTCGATCTACGTCTTCCTGATCGTCTTCTTTGCTTATTTCTACACGGCGGTCACCTTCAACCCAGTGGACGTCGCCGACAACATGAAGAAGAACGGCGGCTACATCCCAGGCATTCGGCCGGGTAAGAAGACGGCGGAATACATCGACAAGGTCTTGACCAGGATCACGTGCGGTGGCGCCATCTACCTGTCGGTCGTCTGTGTCTTGCCCACGATCATCATGAGCAATTTCGGGGTCTCTTTCTCCTTCGGTGGCACGAGCCTGCTCATTGTTGTGGGTGTCGCCCTCGACACGGTCCAGCAAATCGAAGGACATCTGATTACGCGCAATTACGAGGGCTTCACCGGACCGAGAGGGCCGCGCATCCGCGGGCGCTCCACGGCGCGGATGGCTGCCTAACCAAGGTTCGCGTGTCGGAAGCTTGAAACGGAACGCCGGTTCCTCTTCATCCGATGAGAAGTCGGCGTTTCGGACGTTTCATCCTTGTCGTTTTCCTGTTGCCTCTAACTCTCATCGATCGCTGAGGCTGAGATGAACCTGATTCTGTTGGGACCGCCCGCGGCGGGCAAGGGCACTCAAGCCCAGTGGATCCTGCGCGACTTCGATGTCGTCCATGTCTCGACGGGCGACATGCTGCGCAAGGCCATCGCCGATGGCACTGATCTCGGCAAACTCGCAAAGCCACTCATCGATGCGGGTAAGCTGGTGCCGGACGACATCGTCAACGGGATCATTCAAGAGTGGCTCAGGGCGGCCGATCCAGGCAAGGGCATCGTGTTCGATGGTTTCCCGAGGACCGTGGCCCAGGCCCAGGCGCTGGATGAGATGTTGGCTAACGTTGGTCGGAAGATCGATGCCGTCGTCTCCATCCAGGTGAACGAGCAGGTCGTCGTCGAGCGGATCGGCGGTCGTTGGAGCTGTCCCAAGGATGGCGCGGTTTATCACGCAACGAACTGCCCGCCCCAGGTGATAGGCAAGTGCGATCGCTGTGGTGCTGACCTGATACAACGTGACGACGACAAGCCGGAGAAGATCGTCGAGCGTTACAAGCAATACCTGGAGAAGACCATGCCGCTCGTCGACTACTACCGCGCTCAGGGGACGCTTCTGCCCATCGATGGCACGCGTGACACCCAGGCGGTCTATGGAGAGATTCAGGCGGCGCTGGCTACCCTTTGAAAGAGCCTTTTCTGGTTGGTGCCGAGAGGGTGCCAAACAGGGACTTGACGCGGTTTTCAGAGACAACAACTTGGAGAAATTTTTTGAGGAGAGCGCTTGCAACGCAGTTGAGTTTTTGTTAGAGGCGCGCGGCTTTTTTTCGGGCCCCCTCAGGAAGAACGCGAGAGGTCATGCCTAAAGACGATTCGATAGAGGTCGAGGGAACGGTCATCGAGCCGCTCCCCAATGCGATGTTTCGAGTGGAATTGAGCAATGGGCACAAGGTGCTTGCTCACATCAGTGGCAAGATGAGGATGCATTTCATCCGCATTCTGCCGGGCGACAAGGTCAAATTGGAGTTGTCGCCTTATGATTTGACGCGCGGTCGCATTACTTATCGCGCCAAATGATCGTCCCATTTGTCTTGAAGGGTTCGATCGAAATCGTTTTTGCTGCCCGGATAGGGTGGCTTCGGAGTGCAAAGTCATGAAGGTGAGAGCGTCGATCAAGAAGGTCTGTGACAAGTGCAAGATTATTCGCCGCAGGGGTATTGTGCGGGTGATTTGCAAGGCCAATCCACGCCATAAGCAGCGGCAGGGATAATCATTGAAAGGCGCCCTATCGCCTTTTTTCAAGGAGTATCAAAAGTCATGGCACGTATCAGCGGCGTCGATCTGCCGCGCGACAAGAAGATTGGAATTGCGCTGACGTATATTTTTGGAATTGGCCATACCTCTGCCTCGAAGATTTGTGCGAGTGCCAGTGTCTCGCCCGAGGCAAGGACAAACGTTCTGACCGAAGACGAGTTGCGTCGCATTCGTGAGGTCATCGATGCTGGCTATAAGGTCGAAGGTGACCTGCGCCGTGAGATTTCCATGAACATCAAGCGTCTCATGGACCTCGGGTGCTATCGCGGTCTGCGCCACCGCCGCGGACTCCCGGTGCGTGGACAGCGGACGCATACGAACGCCCGGACGCGCAAGGGGCCCAAGCGCGGTGTGGCTCGCAAGCCTGTCGCCCGTTAGGTGACGCGTCGCAGAGTCGTTGGGCGTTTTTCCGCGGGCTTTGGGAACACGCCCTGATCACGTCGCGCCTCTTCAGGGGCGCGCAACTTCAAGAGGCAGCACATGGTTGATGAGAAGAAGGAAGTGGCGGCCCCCGCTGAGACGGGGCCCTCTATCCCCAATTTGGACGCCGCGCCCGCCATCACCGCGTCGGCGGTCACTCCCAAGAAGGGTAAAAAGCGCCTGAAGAAGAACATTCTCAACGGCGTCGTCCACATTCAGAGTTCATTCAACAACACGATCATCACGATTTCCGATGTGTCCGGGAATGTCATCTCCTGGTCCACGTCCGGTGCCCGTGGTTTCCGCGGCTCGCGTAAGTCCACTCCCTTTGCGGCTCAGGTCGCGGCAGGCGACGCGGCAGCCAAGGCCATGGAGCATGGACTCCGTAATGTCATCGTCCTCGTCAAGGGGCCTGGCTCTGGTCGTGAGTCGGCGCTGCGCGCCCTGGCAGCGGCAGGACTCAAGATCACGCTCGTGCGCGACGTGACGCCCATCCCCCACAACGGTTGCCGTCCTCCCAAGCGTCGGCGCGTCTGATTCCTTTTTCTCTCAGGAAAAATGGCCGTCCTGCACACCGTGCTGCTCTGAAGGACGGCTCTTTTTTGTGCAAGGAGTGAAACCTTGGCTCGCTACACCGAAAGCGCCTGTCGCATCTGCCGGCGCGAGAATCTCAAGATGTATCTGAAGGGCGACCGCTGCTACACCGATAAGTGTGCCATCGAGCGCCGTCCCTATCCGCCTGGCCAGCATGGTCAAGGCCGCACGAAGTTCAGTGAATACGGCGTCCAGCTGCGCGAGAAGCAGAAGGTCAAGCGTATGTATGGGCTGCTCGAAAAGCAGTTCGGCCTTTTCTACGACCGCGCCGCCTCCAAAAAGGGCAAGCCCGGTGAGAACCTGCTGCAGGCGCTCGAACTGCGCCTCGACAACGCCGTATTCCGCGCTGGCTTCGCCGACACGCGCAACGAGGCGCGCCAGATGGTTCGTCACGGTCATTTCTCGGTCAATGGCCGCCGCGTCAACATCCCCTCGTTCAAGCTGAGCCAGGGCGATGCCATCGAAGTCCGCGAGCCGAGTCGCAAGATCGTCCGCATCGCTGAGGCTCTCGAGACGGTCGATCGCCGTGGCGTGCCCGCCTGGCTGGAGACCGACAAGAAGGCCTTCAAAGCGGTCGTCAAGACCCTGCCGACGCGCGAAGACATCACCATGCCCATCAACGAGCAGCTCATCGTCGAGTTGTATTCGAAGTGAGCCTGGCACGAGCGACAATCGGTTTCGAGCGATGCCCGAGGAGGCTTTCCCTGCCCCGGGCGTCGCTTTCGTTCTGAGTGGGCGGCAACCGTAACTGCTGCCAGATGCGTTCGCGGGGCATCGGCTCTCTCCACCGTCGGAGCGGCTGGATGCCTTCGGGCGCACGGAAACGAAAGAGGCTCACCTCTGCAACCGATGCGCTCTCTCATCTGACGGACTTTCGTGGCCAGGCTTTGCCCGGTCACGGAAGGTGTCGGGCAGAGCTTTGGGTCCTGAGCTCCATCGGCCCCGACGGGAAGGAAGAATCATGGCGGACGCCAATACAGCGAAGAACTGGCGAGATCTGATCAAGCCGCGTGGTCTCTCTATCGATCAGGATTCCCTGACGGCTACTTACGGGAAGTTCGTGGCCGAGCCGCTCGAGCGTGGCTTCGGGATGACTATCGGCAATGGTCTGCGTCGAGTGTTGCTCTCGTCATTGCAGGGAGCGGCCATCACATCGGTCAAGATCGACTCGGTCGATCACGAGTTCAGTACCATCCCTGAGGTGACGGAGGACGTCACCGACATCATCCTGAACCTGAAGGAAGTCCTCCTGCGCCAGCACTCGGGCGAGACCAAGACGCTCGTCATCGATGTGAAGGGCCCCAAGGAAGTGACAGCCGCCGACATCAAGGTGGACCACGACATCGAGATCCTCAATCCAGACCTGCACCTGATGACGGTTGGCGCGCGTGGCCATGTCCATATCGAGATGACCTGCCGCCGCGGTCGCGGTTATGTCTCGGCGGAGCGTAACAAGCTGCCGAACAACCCCATCGGAACCATCCCCATCGACGCGCTCTTCTCGCCCATCAAGAAGGTCAACTACCAGGTGACGAACGCCCGCGTCGGCCAGCAGACCGACTACGACAAGCTGACGCTGGAGGTCTGGACGGACGGTTCGGTGACGCCGACGGACGCGGTGGCCTATGCAGCCAAGATCTTCAAGGAGCAGCTCCAGGTCTTCATCAACTTCGATGAGGCCGAGGAGCCGCTTGTGATGCCGCAACCCGAGACCGAGGAGAAGGTCAACGAAAACCTCTTCCGTTCGGTCGAGGAGTTGGAACTCTCCGTGCGCTCGGCCAACTGCCTCCAGCAGGCCAGCATCCGCACGATCGGCGATCTGGTGCAGCGCTCCGAGACCGAGATGCTCAAGACCAAGAATTTCGGTCGTAAGAGCCTCAAGGAGATCAAGGAGATCCTCGCGGAGATGGGCCTGTCGTTGGGCATGAAGCTCGATCAATGGCCGCCCTCCAGGGCCGCAGTCGCCGCTCCCTCGTCCGTGATGCTGCCCTCTGGTGCATCTTCCGAGGCGTTTGTCGGAGATGACTTTGGCGATCTGGACGACGACGGCGACGAGACAGACGAAGATTTCGAGTGAGATCCGGCGGTCGTCGATAAGGATCGTCGAATCATCAAAAACAGGGCGCCGCGAGAGAAGGCGCGCCACATGAGATGGAAGGCAGGAAAACATGCGTCACAGAATCGTCGGAAGAAAACTCAATCGCTCGCGCTCGCACTACCATTCGCTGATGGACAACCTGATCACCTCGATGCTCAAGCACGAGTCGATCACAACCACCCTGCCCAAGGCCAAGGAGCTTCGGCCACTCGTCGAGAAGCTGATTACGTTGGGCAAGGAGGACTCTGTCCACGCTCGCCGCATGGCTTTCAAGACGGTGCGCCAGAAGGACGTGCTCAAGAAGCTCTTCTCGGACATCGGTCCGCGCATGAAGGAGCGCCAGGGCGGCTACACCCGCATCCTGAAGATGGGCTTCCGCCGCAGCGACGCGGCGCCGATGGCCATCATTCAGCTCGTGGACTACGTGCCCAAGGCCAAGCCCTCCAAGGCAGCGGTGCCTGCCTCCGAGGCGGGGGAGACTGCGGCGGAGAGCTGAGAGCGATCGAGTCACACCACCAGTTAGATTGGAAATGAAAAACGCGGGACTCCCTCCGGTATGGATGGATGGGGCCTGCGTTTTTTTGTGGGCGCTGATCGACTCGATCGATTCTGTGATTCATGAATGGAGAGTTGTTTAAAAAATATCTAACAAACAAAATAGTTTTGACGTTACGCAAAGGAGTTATTGTTGTCATGGATAACTCATCGACACCTTCATAAACCGCTTCCATGATTCAGATTTCTTGGCTCTTCTA
>JAISIF010000188.1 GCA_031262165.1 Myxococcales bacterium
ACTGGACAGCGCTCACACGCTTCTCAGGCCTCATCAAGGCGCTCCAGAACGGCGCCACCTCCGAGAAGACAGCGGCAGCGCAAGAAGAACGACCGTTCATGAAAAAGCTCGGGCTCAACGTCATGGCTGCCGTGATTGCGACGGGCGCCGACTTCCTGCTCGTGCTGGCGCTCGTGGAGATGCTGCCTGCCTTTAAGTCCTCGCCAGGCTTTGCCACCGCACTCGGCTGCCTCATGGGCGGCATCATCAACTTCTTGCTCAACCGCATCGTGACGTTCCGCTCGAAGGACGCGCCGCTGCCGCAGATCGGTCGCTACTTCGGGGTGAGCGTCTGCTCGATGCTGCTCAACGCGGGCGGGGTGGCGCTCATGGTTTCACTGCCCAACCTCGACTACCGCATCGCCTGGTGGATCGTTCGCGGCCTCGTGTTCGTTCTGTGGAACTACCCGCTGCACAGCCTCTACGTGTTTGGAGATGAGACCGCGGCAACAGAAGATCGGGCGCCAATCCAGAACACGGTCAGGCAGTAGAGACTTATCCGTCAATGAGGACTCAAGCACCGCGCAGGATGGGGACTGCCAGACGAGGCGTCAGAAGAAAGCTTCCAAGCAGAAGTGAAGGGCAAAGCAACGATGCCTGGCGTTTCATGGACGAGCTTTGGCGACGAGAGACTGGGTGGGTAGGTCCTAAAGGTCGAGACGACGGCCTGAACCAGGCTGGCTAAACGAGGATTTCATTGAATGGCTGAACCGAGCTGGATGTCGAAAGTCGAAGCTTTTGTTGGCCGCACTGCCGCCTTGTCGTTTCGCAATGCTTTTTATGCGCTGGCCATTGCCGCGCTGCTCTCACTGATGGGCTTTTGGCTCTCGACGCGCCTGACGCTCAACGCGGACATGACGAGCCTGTTGCCCGAGACGTTCGAAAGCGTGCGTGATCTTGGCGAGCTGCGCGAAAAATTCGGCGGCATGGGCTACGTGGTCGTGGTGGGTGAGGGCGCTGCGCCCGACGTGCTGCGCCGCTTTGCCGACGAGATGGCACCCAAGCTCGAAGCGCTCGATGGCATCCGCTTCGTCGAGTTTCGCCGGGCCACCGACTTCTTCGAGGATCGCGCGCTCTACTACCTGTCGACCGACGATTTGACCGAGGTGGCGCGACGCATCAAGGAGCGCGAGCGCTACGAGCGCCGGATGAAGAACCCGATGTTCGTGCGGCTCGACGAGGAGACGCCCCCCTCGCTCGACTTCGAGGACATCACCGAGCGCTATGCAGGTGGATCGCGCGATCGCCTGGCAGCAGATGGGGAGCGCTACTACCTCGACGCTGAGGAGCGCATCGTGGCGCTGCTCGCCAAGCCAGCTGGCACGTCGGTGGATCTCGATTACGCCAAGCAGATCGTTGGCCGCGTCGAAACCTTGCTTCAGGCGCAGGATCTGTCGGCCTACCCAGGCCTGACCACCTCGCTGACCGGCACCTACAAGAAGAAGATCGATCAGCAGGCGCAGATCACGGCTGACGTGGCATGGGCATCGTCCATCGCGATGCTGCTGATGCTGCTCTTCCTGGCGTTCCACTTCCGCAGCATCGTGGCTGTCCTACTCGTGCTCGCGCCGACCACGGCAGGCCTGCTCTGGGCATACGGTTTTGCCGCGCTCGCCTACGGACAGGTCAACCTGCTCACCGCCTTCCTTGGCGCCATCTTGGGCGGCCTCGGCACCGAGCACGGCATCCACCTGTTTGGCCGCTATGCCTCGCTCAGGCGCTCTGGCAGCTCTGGCGAAGAGGCCATCCGTGAGGCGTTCACGCACACGGGCGGCGCAGCGCTCATCTCCTCGCTCGTGGCAGCGCTCACCTTCTCGAGCCTCTCGCTCTCGGACTTCAGTGCGTTTCGCGAGTTTGGCGCCATTGCGGCGATCGGCATGATCGCCATCGTGTGGGCCTACGTGCTGCTCTTCCCCGCGATCCTCGGCTTGCTCACGCGCTTTGGCTTTGAGCCCAAGGCCAAAGAGGCGGTCGTGGGCACGCGCTCATGGATGTTCCAGCTGCTGCCGCAATCGCCCAAGGCCTTTGCGATCGCAGGAGCGATCGTGCTCGCCGCTCTGATGCTGCGCCTGCCTGCGACGCGCTTCGACTTTGATCTGGGCACGCTGGAGGACAGCTCGCTGCCGTCGTTCCAGCTCGATCGCAAGGTCAACAAGCTGCTCGGCTACTCGCAGACGCCGGTCGTGATCTTCACGAAGTCCTCGACCGAGGAGCGCGCGCTCGTCGAAGAGCTCAACGCCCGCAAGACACAGCGCAGAGAAGCCTCGACGATCGACTTTGCAGCTGCGCTCGACGATCTCGTTCCACCTGAACAGACAGCCAAACGCGCCACGCTCGACGAGATCGAAAAGAGGCTGCGCAAGGTGAAGCGCGATTCGCTCGAAGAATCGGCACGCGATGGATTCGACAGACTCGTGCGCATGACAGCAGTCCATCCCTTTACGCGCGATGACATTCCTGAGTCGATCAAGCGTCAGTTCGAAGGTGTGGCTGGCGATGGTGGGTTCGTGCTCGCCTTTCCCGGCATCAGCCTGAGCGATGGCGCTCGCGTGATCGAGCTTTCCCGTGAGGTCCGTGATCTGTCGCTGCCCGATGGCGGCCGCATCTCTGCGGTGGGCGAAGCACTCATCCTCGCGGACATCATCGACATGGTGACGCGCGAAGCTCTGCCTGTGCTCTGCGCGGCCATCCTGTTCGTGCTCGCCGCTCTCTGGATCACCCTTGGAAGCCTCAAGCTCGCGCTCGTCTGTCTCTCACCGACGCTCGTCTCAATTCTCGCGCTCGTCGGTCTGATGGGGTTTGCAGGCATCGACTTCAACTTCCTCAACATCGTCGCCATCCCAGTGCTCATCGGCACGACGATCGACGCGGGCGTGCACCTCATCTCGCGCCTGGGATCGACGAAACAGGGCGAGAGCTTTGGCACCATCTACGCCGAGACTGGCCGCGCCATCTGCGGCGGCCTCATCACGAGCGCCGTTGGCTTTGGCGCCATGATTCTCGCGGACCACCCAGGCCTCGCCTCGCTCGGCAAGCTGACCATCCTGGGCTTCTGCCTCAACCTCGCGGTGATGCTCTTCGTCTTCCCAGCGTTCTTGATGATGAGGCGGAAGAAATCCGGCGAAACGCTGTCATCGTAGAGGCAGAGCGAGAAGCAGCGCCATCGCTGCGTCTCGACAACGAACCAACCATCGATGCAACCCGGAGCTCCATCATGATTCCTCACATTCTCTTTCTTGCCGTGATGCTCTCTTTGCCAACAGCTCCAGCCACCACGTCTGCCGCTGATCGAGCCGATCAGACAGTTCAGAAGCCAGATCAGTCCGCACTCGTCCGTGCCCGCACAGAAAAGCTCATCGACGCCTTCAAGCGCGTCAAAGAGGTGAAGAAGTCTGAGAGCTCGAGTGCCTCTGACCAAGCCGCGAACGCCAAGAGCTTTGCTGAGCTCGACGGCTTCTTTGCCCGCGATCACTTCGTCAGCGTGGCCATCGAGCCGCGCCGCGCCAAGTTCAGCGATGCACAGCTCACCGGGTTTCGATCGCTCTTTTGGAGTGTGGTCCAACTGGTGGCCTACCCGGGATCGGGCGCGTTCTTTCGCGAGGCCAAGGTCGAGATCGCCCAACCAACGCAAAAGGGCGAGGTGTGGACGATCGACCTGAAGACCTACGTGCCCAGCGAGGATCTGGAAACGGTCGTGGGCCTGCAATGGAAAGAGGACGCAGGCCAGCTGCGCATCATCGATGTGCTCTTCGATGGCGACTCGCTCGTGCGTGACTACCAAAATCAGTTCGCGCGCATCGTCGACAAGGACGGCGCACAGGCCCTCATCGATCTGCTCCACAAGAAAAAAGCAGAGCTGAGTGCGAGTGAGGCAAAAGCGCCATGAGTCAGACACGAGGCCGGTCGAGGTTTTGGTTTTGCGCATGGCCGAATGAGTTTTTCAGGATCATCGCGCTGACCATCACACTCACGCTGCTGCCCATCACCGCGCTGGCCGATGAGACGACTTCTCGCCTCGATCTGAACCTGAAAGCGCCCATCCCTGTTGCAGATGAAACGAGGGCATCCTCCGAACCGGTCGGTGTCGATCGCTGCGTCGAGATCGCGCTGTCTGGCAGTGGCAAAATCGCCGAGGCAGCTGGGCTCGTGGCCGAGTGGAAAGCACGCCTTTTCGAGGTCGAGGCCAACATTTACCCCAAGCTGCAAGGCCTCGCCTTTGTCGCGCCCATGTTCACGGTCGAGGCCAAGGACGGCAGCTCTGTGCTTGGCGGTGTGCAGCGCAAGTGGAAGTCACTCTCCGACTGGGGCCCTTACTTCCGACTAGAGATGCTGCTCGTTCAGCCCATCTACACGTTCGGACGGCTCTCGGCGGGTGAGGATGCCGCGAATGCACGACTCGAAGTGGAAAAGGCTCGGTTCGAACAGGCCAAAAATGCGGTCGCGTTGCAGACGCGCAAGTTTTACTACCTGCACCTCTACGCCAAGAGCCTGCTGCCGCTGCTGACGAACGCGCGCAAGACACTCGACGAGGTGCTCGAGCAAGCGCACGCCATGCACGCCGAAGGCTCGGGCAAGGTCTCGACGCCCGATCTCATGAAGCTCGAGATCGCCTCGAGCGAGATCGACAAGTTTCTGGTGCAGGCCAAGGTTGGCATCTCACTGTCACTTGCTGCGCTCAAACACACGATGGGCCTATCTCCCGCTGATCCACTCGTGCTGGCCGACGAACGCCTGCCCAATGTGTCTGACGATCCGCCGCCGCTCGAATCACTCGTCGCGCTCGCCGAAATGCAACGGCCAGAGTTCGCCCAAATCTCCAATGGATTGAGGGCCGCCAAATCGCTCGAAAGAGCAGAAAAGCTCGCTGATGCGCCCATCGTTGCCATCGTTGGCCAATTCCAGGCCTCCTTTGCGCCGACACGTGAAGACACGGACAATCCCTATCTGTCCGACCCCTACAACGACCTATTTGGCGGCGTGGCACTGGCCATTCAATTCGGGCTCGACCCTGCCGCTTCTCACGCCAAATCGCTGGCAGCGCGCGCCATGGGCAAGCAGGTCGAAGGGCTCTCACGCTTTGCTCAGACAGGCATTCCGGTCGAGGTGAAGAAGGCGTGGGACGAAGAGCAGCAAGCACGTCAGCTCTTGCATCTCGCCAAAAAAGCCGAGGTCGCTGCGCGCAAGTGGATGATCTTTGCGGGGGCGGCCTACGGGAGCGGCACGGGTGAGACCAAGGACTTCATCGAGGGCTTTGCCGCGCACATGCAGATGCGCAAAAACCGGCTCGACCAGCTCCTCGCAGTCCACACGGCGCGTGCCGAACTCATCCATGCGGTTGGCCAGCGCATGGATGGCTTTGAGACCACTGCTGCGGCTGTCTCCTCGGACTTGAGCTCGAACTAAAGTTCACGCGAAGGCCGGGGAATGCCAGATGAGGCGTCGTCAGCAGGGTGCTTCTCAGGGCAACCTTTGTTCTAAAAATGCTTGAGAGGCACTCTCGACCGCGCGTCTTTTTCGATCCCCTGACCACCTATGCTTTTGTCGGTCGAGTCTTTGACGGCTTTTGGTCGTGGAAAGGGTTTGACGGTCGTGTTGTTTGCGGGCGTGGAAAGAGGAGAGTTAGGACCTATCCATCCATTCTCCCATCGCCCCTCTCGTCCGTGAAACGCCAGCCTTCGTTGCTTCGTCAGTCACTTCCGTCTGGAAGCTCCCTCCTCGTCTGGCATTCCACGCAGGGCAATCGAGTTCTCGGTTTTCGACCAAGATCGAGGCGTGTCTTCGTAGGGGCGTTGGGGGCAACCCCCGGCGGGCGGGCGTCGCCCCAAACACGCCGGGCGGTGGGCGCCACGCCCCCACACAATACCCTTAGAGGTGA
>JAISIF010000214.1 GCA_031262165.1 Myxococcales bacterium
TCTCCGTCGTCTCCAGAGGCTCACTGCCCACCGGCGGATCGATGATGACTCCCGCTGCTCCAGGCGCTGGAGTCCCTGCAAGATCGTTCGAACAACCGGTCGCGCCACCGACCAACAACGCGGCCAGCCCCAGCAGGGCAATCAAAACTTTGTTTCTCAATATCAATATCGACATGAAGCCTCCTTGAGGAGTTGTGAGAGGGAAACGAGAGGAAATGAGAAGAAACGAGGGAAGATGCCGAGAAATGACGACGGACAAAATCGAAACGAATCATCATCTTTCATTTCATGAATTGAATCAATTTCTTCATTCGGTAGCGATTCTGGCTGCCCCCTTCCCTTGACGCCCGTCGCGAAAACGAGCATCCGCCCCCGTCCTTTTTCGAGCCTCTCATGCAGGCGCAGTTCTGTTGATGGACAGCGCTGCCTTGGAGGGGCGTCAGGAGTGTCGTCGAACCATGCAGCGTGCAGTTTTGGGTGAACGAGCCTCGGCCGCTGACCTCGCGAACGCGGCTCAGATGGCCCAGGAGCTGGGGCAGGAGTCGGCTTCGTCGTCGAACGGCAAGCTGACGCCGTTTCACCAGCGCCTCATCGCCGAGCAGCTCTCACTCTCCAGAGGCGGCAACGCGCGCCTGGTGAACGCCCTGTCGAGCGCTGCCGTGGATCTGAACCCGCACCAGATTGACGCGGCCGTGTTTGCCTCCGATGCCCTGGCGCGCGGCGGCTGCGTGCTCGCCGACGAGGTGGGCCTGGGCAAGACCATCGAGGCTGGCCTACTCGTGGCCCAGATGTGCGCCGAAGGCAAAAGCCGCGTGCTCATCCTCTGCCCGGCCCCGCTGCGCGCGCAGTGGCAGTCCGAGCTCCTCGACAAATTTGGCGTCCGGAGCGTGTGCGTGGACGGCGAGCTGGCGCGCCACTTCCGGGGTGCCAATGCCTTCGAGCAGGACGGGCCGGTCATCGCCTCGCTCCAGTTCGGCGCCAACCGCGCCGACGACCTGGCGCGCATCCCATGGGATCTCGTGGTCATCGACGAGGCCCACCGCCTGCGCAACGCCTGGAAGCCGGGCAACAAGATGGGCCGCGCGCTGCGCCTCGCGCTGGAGGGCCGCCCCAAGCTCTTGCTCACGGCCACGCCGCTTCAGAACGATCTGATGGAGCTCTACGGGCTCGCGGCCTTCCTCGACGAGTCGATCCTCGGGCCTGAGCACGCCTTCCGCTCGCGCTACCTCGCCGCTGCCCACGGTCAGCAGGATGGCGCCAACGCGCTGCCAGAGCTGCGCGAGCGCCTCGCGCCCATCGTCCACAGGACCCTGCGACGCCACGTGCGCGAATACGTGAAATTCACCGCGCGCCGCTCCATCGCCGAGGACTTCGTGCCTCTGCCCGAGGAGCAGGACCTCTACGACAAGGTCAGCGAATACCTGCGACGCGCCGATCTGCTCGCCATCGAGCCGGGCAAGCGCACGCTGCTCACGCTCGTCTATCGCAAGCTCCTCGCCTCCTCGACCTATGCCATCGCGCCGACGCTGCGAAAGCTGGCCGACAGCCTCGAAGAGCGCATCCGCGCGGCCAAGGCCGGCCGCGACTTCGAGCTCTCGCTGGAGGAGAGCGTGCGCGACGAGCTGCGCGCCTACGAGGAGGAGATCGACGAGATCGAGGAGGGTGAGGCGCGCCGACCCAAGCCGACCATCGAGGCGCTGGAGGGCGAGCTGTTCGAGCTCAAGCGCTACGCCGAGCTCGCCGAGTCGATCCGCGTCAATGCCAAGGGCGAGGCGTTGTGCCGCGCACTCGACCGGACGTTCGAGGTGGCCAAGGGTCATGGCTGGCCGCGCAAGGCCGTGATCTTCACCGAATCGAAGCGGACGCAGGATTACTTGCGGGTGTTGCTCTCGGCGCGCGGCCACGCGGGCAAGATCTCGATCCTGTCGGGCGATGGCTCGTCGCCAGAGGCGCGGCGCTCGCTCGTCGAGGAGTTCCGCGAGCGCACCGAGATCCTCATCTCGACCGAGGCAGGCGCCGAGGGCCTCAACCTCCAGTTCTGCAACCTGCTCATCAACTATGACCTGCCGTGGAACCCACAGCGCGTGGAGCAGCGCATCGGCCGCTGCCACCGCTATGGCCAGACGCGCGACGTGCTCGTCCTCAACTTCGTCAACCGGAAGAACGCGGCAGAAGCGCGGCTCTACGAGCTGCTCGAGCAGAAGCTGACGCTTTTCGACGGCGTGTTCGGCGCCTCGGACGAGATCCTGGGCGCGCTGGAGAGCGGGGTCGATTTCGAGCGCCGCGTCCTCGACATCTACCAGTCGTGCCGCACCGAGGCCGAGGTGAACGTGGCCTTCGACGCGCTGCGCACCGACCTCGATGGCCGCATCGGCACGCGCATGGCTGAGGCCAAGGCCGCGCTTCTCGAACGCTTCGACGACGATGTCCGCGGCCGCCTGCGCCTGGCTGGTGACACGGCCAAGAAGGCTCTGGCAGCGCGCAGCCAGAGACGCCGAGCGCTGGCCCGCTCAGTCCTGGGCCGGGAGGAGGCGAACGACGATCAGATCGACCGCCTGGCGCGTGAGCTCCGCAACCGCCCCGTCCCGGCCGTGAGCTACCTGCAGCTCGATGGCTCGTCGCTCCCGCCCCACCTCGTCCACCTCATCGGCCGTGAGGGCTGGTGGTTCGCGTATCGGTTCGAGCTCACGGGCGCCAAGGTCCAGGAGCGGCTCGCGCACGTGGTGCTGCTGCGTGACGGCAACCAATACCTCTCACTCGCGCTCGACGAGGGTGAGGCCATCGCGCTGCTGAGGGGCGAGGCGGCGCAGGGTCGCTTTCCAGCGCCGCTTCCGTTGGCGATTGCCCAGGAAAAAGCGCTCGGTGAGGCGATTCAGTCCGTGCAGCGCGCCGAGGAGTCGAAGCTCGCCTTCGAGACCGACCAGCTGCGCGAGCGAGCCCTGCGCTACGCCGAGGACTGCCTGATGGCGCCACGCGAGGCAGTCGAGCGCGCGCGGCTCAAGTGGTGCGAGGCGCGGCAGGCCATGTTCGAGACCGATGAGCCGACTGAGCGCGCCAAGGCCCGGCTCACGCTGGAGCGCTGCGACCGCGAGCTGCGAAGGCGGCAACGCGAGCTGCGCGCCGAAGAGGATCGCCGCTACGCTGACCTGGATCGCGCGCTCACCATGCTCGGGGTCCAGTCCAAGGTGAGCGTCAACCGTCAGCTCATCGCCTCCGCCTATTTTTGGATCGCGTGAGCGTCGTAGCCCTCTCCCCAGCCCTCTGTCGCAAGTTGGAGAGGACCGCGGCGAAGCGACGGGGTGAGGGAAAACTTTGATGATTTGAGAACTCGATAGCCCTGACGATCCCCTCAGGGCCGTCGAGTTCTCGGTTTTCGGATGTCACGAATGATGGGGCGTAGGGGCGATTACCAATCGCCCGTCGTCGAAGGTGGGTCGATCGTCGAGGGTTGTTGCGCACGGGCGATTGATAATCGCCCCTACGAATTGTCTCCGTGGGACACGAAGGAAATTTCGACCGACATCTCCCCCGCAGGGCAATCGAGTTCTGTCGATTCGCATCGCCACTCCCCCTATCGGCTTTGCAGACATCCCCCCTCGATGAAGGGGACGCCATCCAAAACTTCTCTCTCAGAGGGAGATGACCCGCAGGGCCGGAGGTAGTGGGCGGGTCAAGCAAATCCAGAACTCGATTGCCCTGACGATCCCCTTCTCATCGCTTGAACTCCCCTCTGGCTTTTGCCATCCTCGCTCGCTTGTCCATCCACCGTCGCACAGAGTCGGATTGCCCTGCTCCCATGAGGAGGCTTCAGCCATGCCCCTGAACACCTGTGTCTGCATTCTCTCCCTGTCCATTCTGACAGGTGGTCTGCCCGCGAGAGAACTTCCCTCACAGTCCATTGGCAATGAGCCGCTCGAACGCCAGGTCACGGCGAGCGACGGCGCTGACCAAAAATCTGCCTCGCGCCAGACCCGGCGCTTCGTCCTGCGTGACGAGCTCTCCTCTGACGTGATGAGCCATGCACACGACGCGCATCCGGTGCTCTTGGAGCGCGACACTGCTTCAGGAGAGCAGCGGCGCGTGGCCGGGAACGTCCAGGCCGCGCTCACCTCACCGGATGGCACCCTCTTCTTTGTTCAGGATAACGCCCTGTTCACGCTCCAGGGTTCTGCCCCGCGTCGGCTGATCGAGCGGAGCGCGGGTGACTTTGCCTTCGATGTCTCTGGCAACCGCATCGCGCTCGTGCGCCTGGGCGACACGGACGACGCGACGGCCATCGACCTCGTCACGCGCGATGGCGCGGTCGAGCGACGCCTCGTCGATCGCAGCGCTGGCGTGCTCTGGCTCCCCCTGTTCACGCCCGACGGCCAATCGCTCGTCTATCTGTCGGGTGAGACTGGCCTGGCCTCGTTCTGGCGCGTGGATCTCGACGGCCAAAACCGACGCCAGCTCACCAATCAAAACGTTCGACCAGAGGCGGGCGGCGTGCTCTCTCAGGACTTCGTCCCGCCCGCCGAGCGGCGTGAGTCGATGCGCTTCGTCGGGCCATCCATGCTGGAGTTCGAGACCGGGCCCGAGCGCTGGCAGCTCGACATCGAGACCGGCGTCGCGCGCAAGATCCACGCGAGTGAAGAAGATCGAGGAGGCACACCATGAGGACAGCCATTCTCGTCTGTCTTTTAGCGCTCTTTTCACTGAACGCATGGTCCGCTGAACACCTTTACAACCTTCCCTTGAACGACTGTGATCTCGGCACCTACAAGAAGTGCTACATCACAGCCTATTACGACCTAAACAAAGGTTCCGGTGTTTTAAAGGACTGGAACTGCGGCAAAAAGACCTATTCGGGCCACAAGGGCACGGACATCGGGGTCGCGGGCACGATCAATGTGCGGCCGGTCGTGGCCGCCGCCGATGGCAAGGTCGCCTATGTGAACGACGGCTGCTACGACGCGAACACCAGCACGGGCAGCACCTGTGGCGGTGGCTATGGCAACTACGTCAAGCTCACGCACGCGGATACAGGCCACTCGACCTACTATGCGCACATGGCCAAAGGTTCAGTTGTAGTGAGCGTTGGACAGACGGTCAAATGTGGGACCCTGCTCGGCAAGGCCGCCAGCTCAGGCAACTCGACGGGGCCGCACCTCCACTTCGAGGTCCGCTACAACTCGGACTCGGTGCGAGACGACCCCTTCACGGGCTCGTGTGGCGGCCCGCTGACCTACTGGAAGCTCCAGAACGGCTACCAGCAGCTGCCGAGCGCCGATCAGTGCGCCCCGACCCCGGTCAACGACGCGGCCTTCGTCTCGGAGACCATCCCGGACGACACCTCGTTCACACCTGGTCAGACGTTCACCAAAACGTGGACCCTCAAGAACACGGGCAACACCTACTGGACCAAAGCGGCGGCGTATCGGTTCATCTCCACCGGGGGCACGCAGCTCTCGTCCATCACGTCGGTCGATCTGGTCAGCAATGAGACGATCGCGCCGGGCGCGACCAAGACCTGGTCGGTCAGCATGACCGCGCCCTCGACGCCAGGGTCCTACACCCACAACTGGCGCATGTCCCAGAATGGCAGTGGCTTTGGCGGGGCGGTCTCCGTGCGCATCAAGGTGGTCGCCCCTCCCGACCGCAACGACGCGAAGCTCATCAACGAGACCATCCCCGCTGGCACGCAGATGACCGGCGGCGCGGCCTTCACGAAGACCTGGACCGTCACGAACGCGGGCAACACCACCTGGAGCGCGGCCAGCGGCTATCGCCTGGTGCACATCAGCGGCAGCCCTCTGAGCGCCAACTCGCCCGTCAGCATGGCCGCTGGCGAGTCGATCGCGCCGGGCGCGACCAAGACCTGGTCGGTCGGCATGACCGCGCCCATCAGCGCGCAGACGCATCAGGGCACCTGGCAGATGGAGAAGAGCGGCACCGGTGTCTTTGGCGATGTCCTGTCAGTCAAGATCTCGGTCCCAGATCCCACGCCCAACCCGGGCGAAGACGCGGGCTTCGATGCGGGGCCACAACCAGACCCCGATCCGGACGACGCAGGCATCTTCGAGCCAGATCCCCCAGACGACTCCAATCCCAGCGGGGATGGCGACACCCAAGGAAACGTCGATCCCTCGACAGACGTCTTCATCGGGATCTCTTCGGCAGGTTGCCAGAATAGCGCGAGCCCAGCGTCTCCCCTGCCCGCCCTCGGCCTTTTGCTCGCGCTCGACCTCGTCCGACGGCGGAAGTCGAAGTCGGCTCATCGGCATTGACGCCGAGAATGGCTGGCTCGACTGGCTCGACTCGAATCGATACATGAGAACCAAACGCCATCGGAACAACGCCCTCTCCCCTCAGACGGGAGAGGGATTTTTTGTTTCATTTCGATCGCATCGAAGCGGGGTATCGAAATCGAGAATGGCCATCGAGCGGCACGAACAAAAAAACGTCAGCGCTCAATCGATGCTTGAAAACAAACAGCTCGAATCAGCGCCGCTGATTCGCTGTTTCAATCCACCGGAAGAATCGACGATTCGACGACGCCCACGCTCGTCCTTCGAATGAATCGAAAACAGCACACGGAAATGGACCCGAACAATATGGACTCGAACAACAACCCATTCATCCAGCAACTCCCCTCCCCCATCCGCGAGGTCTTCTGCAGCCGCACGCTGAACCTCAGAGGCATTCGCGCCATCGGCTACGACATGGACTACACACTCGTTCACTACAACGTGGCCGAGTGGGAGCGCCGCGCCTATGAGCACGCCAAGCAGCACCTGCTCCTGGGTGGCTGGCCCGTCGGCGAGCTCCAGTTCGACCCGCAGATCGTCGCGCGCGGCCTCGTCGTGGACACCGAGCTCGGCAACATCGTGAAGGCCAACCGCTTTGGTTACGTCAAGCGCGCCATGCACGGCACCCAGCCGCTCGATTTCGACCGCCAGCGCGAGGTCTATTCGCGCGTCGTCGTCGAGCTGTCGGACAGGCGCTGGGTCTTCCTGAACACGCTCTTTTCGCTCTCGGAGGGCTGCCTCTTCCTCCAGCTCGTGGACCTCTTCGACCAGGGGAAGATCGCCTCGCCGCTCGGCTACCTCGGGCTCTTCAAGCTCATCCGGCAGGTCCTCGACAGCACGCACATGGAAGGGCGCCTCAAGGCCGAGATCATGGCCGACCCCGCGCGCTTCGTCTGCCCCGACCCAGAGATGCCGCTCGCGCTGATGGATCAGAAATACGCGGGCAAGAAGCTCATGCTCATCACCAACTCCGAGTGGGAATACACGCGCGCCATGATGTGCCACGCCTTCGACCCCTACCTCCCCAAGGGCACGCGATGGCTGGATCTCTTCGACGTCATCATCGTCTCGGCGCGCAAGCCCGACTTCTTCCTGTCACAGGCGCCGCTCTTCGAGGTGGTCAACGAGGAAGGGCTCTTGCGCCCCTCGATTCATGGGCTCGCGCCCGGAGGCATCTTCTGGGGCGGCAACGCCTCGCTCGTCGAATCGCACCTGAAGCTCTCGGGCGAGGAGATTCTCTTCGTGGGCGACCACATGTGGGGCGACGTGAAGGTGACGAAGAACGCGATGCGCTGGCGCACCGCGCTCATCCTGCGCGAACTAGAGGACGACGTGGCCGCGCTCGGAAAATTCAGTCCGATCCAGAGCCGACTCGACGCGCTGATGGCAGAGAAGACGCGCCTCGAAGGCCAGCTCACCTGGCTGCGGCTCTGTCTCCAGCGGCTGCGCCACCGCTATGGCCCGCCGTGCCCAGGCAGCCGCCGTGAGCTCGAAGAGGTCAGCGAATCCCTGCGCGGTCGCCTCCAGTCGCTCGACGAACAGCTCGCGCCGCTCGCCCAGCAGGCCGGTGAGCTGAGCAACCCGATCTGGGGACCGCTGCTCAGAGCGGGCAATGACAAGAGCCTGCTCGCGCGCCAGGTCGAGGGCTACGCCGACATCTACACCTCGCGCGTCTCGAATCTGCTCTATTGCACCCCATTCGCCTACCTTCGCTCACAGCACGGCTCGGCGCTCTCCTACGCCAAGCCAGAGGTGACTCAGATTGAACAGGCGCAGGAAGAGGCGTGAATGAGAGTGGACGAATCTCAATGATGACGGACGTCGTGTTCTTGCTCGAACGTGAGCCGACGCCCCTCGGTGAGATGCTGCTCCTGACGGACGAACAGCAGCGACTCCGAGCGCTCGACTGGCATTCCACGTCCTTCGCCTGGATCGGTCCGAAGAAGTCGAAGACACGCCCTACCTCGCCTCGAGTGGCCGACGACGATGACGAACCTGCTCGTAGAAGGCATCTCGCGCGAGGCGCTCCGCATGCGCTCTCGAGACCTTGTCCAGGCTGCTTCCTGTGGGCGTGGCGATGTTCTCGAGTGCCACGTCGAGCGCCTGCCCACCAAAGGCTGGATGAAGCACCTTGACCTCGGCCACGCCCAAGACCACCCGGGCAGCGGACGCGGTCTGGCCTGACCTCGTCCGTTGGTCTGGGCGCAAGCGAGAGCACGCGCACGTCGTAACCAATGGGGACGATGGCGTTCCAGGCGTCAGCTCGGCGCTGCTCCGCGCGGCTGACGCAGAGCTCAGGACTTATCCCTCGATGAGGACCTTGGCACCGCGAAGGCCGGGGAAAGCCAGACGAGGCGCGAGGCGGGCGTTTCCAGACGGAAGTGAAAGAGCGATGCAACGAAGGCTGGCGTTTCACGGACAAGCGGGACTCGGTCCTCATGGAGGGATGAGTCCCTTGAACCGTATCCTTCGATCTGAACGTCCCTGATTCCCCGTCCGGCATCCGATCCTCGACAGGCGGCCAGCGCATGCCATGCCCACCGCCGAATACCGTTCGAGATCCTCGGGTGGCGCCCCGTGTCGCGCGGCAGCGGAGGGCGGCCCAAAGGTCATGGGTTACCCAGTTGACGTGTTCGTTTCAGGCGATCGACCTCGTAGCCCTGGGCGCGCAGGCGCTCCACGATCGCGTCATAGACGGCAGGGGCCAGCGTTGGGGTTCGGCTGAGAATCCAGAGGTAATCGCGGCTCGGGTGCCCGACGACGGCGTATTCGTAGTCCGCCCCCAGATCGATGACCCAATAGTCACTCCAGAAGGGCCGAAAGAAGCTGACCTCGAGCTTCGCGTTGGTCGCGCGGTCGATGACCCGCGCCCGCCCCTTGGCCGACCTCTCTTTCCCGTCGAGCGCGCCGACGCGACAGCGGTTCAGGACGTCGATCTCTCCGTCGGAGCGGAGCGTATAGGTCGCGGTCGAACCGGTGCAGCCGCGTTCGAAGCTCTTCGGGAAGGTCGCGAGCTCATACCAGGTGCCGAGGTAGCGACTCAGCTCCACGCGCGGCACTGTCCGTAGCGGCGGCAGATGGTGTCGCGCCGTCGTGGTCGTCGCGAGTCCAGCAGCGCGAGCCAGTGTTCTGAGCAAGAGCTTCGGGAGTCTGCGCAGCATCCGTTCTCTCCTTTTGGTGAGTGGGACATGCATCCTCGAACCAGATGACCAAGTGCAGAAG
>JAISIF010000067.1 GCA_031262165.1 Myxococcales bacterium
TCTGGAAGCTCCCGCCTCGCGCCTCGTCTGGCATTCCCCGTCCTTCGCGGTGCAAAGGTCCTAATGAAGGGATAAGTCCTTAGGACGCGTCCGCGAATTCTCCCGTCGCCTCACTTATCCGTGAAACGCCAGGCATCGTTGCTTCGCTTCGTCGAGCACTCGCGTCAGCAAGCTCCCTCCTCGCGCTTCATTCCACGTCCTTCGTCCGGCACGTCCTTCGTCTGGATCGGTCCGAATTCCAGGACGCCCCAGGGAGCGTGCCCCCGCGCCCAAATCCGCGCGGCACCTCTGCCAACACTGATGCCAACCCCTTGAAATCACAGGAGTTTTTAAAAATGACGACTGCCCTGACGCGTGCGCCTGCCGCTGATGAGGCGCTGCCGACAGCCGCCAACATCACCACTGCGAACACCGATCTCTCCTCACAGATGTCCGAGGGTGCGCCCACCGAGCCCCCATCCGATCAACCCTCCAAGGGCGGGCTTCGATCGTTTGGCCGTGCCTTCTTCATGCTCAACACGATCGAGATGTGGGAGCGCCTGGCCTACTTCGCGGTCCGCACGGTGATCCCCATCTACATCATGCAGGCGGACGATCCAGGCGGGCTGCACCTGACGGCCGCCGACAAGGGCACCATCTACGGTGTCTGGTTCCTGATCCAGTCGGTGCTGCCCATGTTCACGGGCGGATTCGCCGATCGCTACGGCTACAAGAAGACGATGGCCGTCTCGATCGCGCTCAACGCCATCGGCTACGTGCTGATGGCCTTTTTGCGCAGCTACGCCGGATTCTTCTTCGGCATCTGTGTGCTCGCCACGGGCACCGCGTTCTTCAAGCCGAGCATCCAGGGGTCGCTCGCCCAGAACCTCAACAAGAACAACAGCTCGATGGGCTGGGGCATCTTCTACTGGGTGGTGAACGTCGGGGGCGCGACAGGCCCGTTCGTGGCCACCGCCATCCTGGGCGCACCGAACACGGCAGCAGACGCGATCGCCGCCTGGCGCAACCTATTCCTGGCCTCGGCAGGCTTCACGTGCCTCAACTTCTTGATGCTCTTCACCTTTCGCGACGTGCCCTCTGGCGCGAGCAAGGTCGAAACGCCGTTGCAGGTGCTCAAGCGGACCTTCGTCAACATCTTCGAGCCGCGCCTCGTCTCGTTCCTGCTCATCATGAGCTGCTTCTGGCTGATGATGTATCAGCTGTGGGATCTGCACCCGAACTTCATCGCTGACTGGGTGGACAGCAGCCGCATCGCGGCGCTTTTGCCTGCGAGCATGTCTCAGATGACCGACCGCGGGTTCCAGGTGCCACAGCAGATCATGCTCAACCTCAACGCGATGCTGATCGTGGTCGCCGTCATCCCGGTCTCCTGGCTCGTCCGGCGGCTGCGCGCCCTGGAGAGTATGCTCATGGGCATGGTCGTCGCGACGGGCGGCATCCTCGTGGCCGGGCTCACGGGCAATGGCTGGATTCTGCTCGCAGGCATCGTCTTCTTCTCGGCGGGCGAAATGCTCACTGGCCCCAAGAAGAACGAATACCTGGGGCTCATCGCGCCTCCGGGCAAGAAGGGCCTCTACCTGGGCTACGTGAACATCCCCGTGGGCATCGGTGGGTTCGTCGGCGCCAAGATGGCGGGCTTTCTCTATGGGCACTACGGCGAGAAGGCGACGCTCTCGCTCAAATACCTGGCTGCACACGCGAACGCCGAGTGGGACGGATCGCTCGCCACGCTGGAGGCGGCGACGGGCGTCGCGCGCAAGGACGCCTTCCTGAAGCTCCAGGAGGTGACGGGGCTCGACGCAGTGCAGGCCACCCAGATGCTCTGGGACACCTACAGTCCGCACACGCACGTCTGGCTGCCGTTCGTCGTCATTGGCGTCGCGGCCACGATCGCGCTCGCCATCTTTGGTCAGATGGCCAAGCGCTGGAAGGACATGAACGCCTGAGACAGGGGGCGGAGGTCGGTTTTCCCTCTGTCGCTCCCTCACCCCGTCGCCGCGCGTCGAGCTGGCACTCGCCCGTCCCGCAAATGAGGGAAAGGAAACTTTCCCTCACTCTCGCAATCGATATAGAGGGCGCGATTTTTGGGCTGGGGCATTTTTCCAGCCCTTTTCAAATTCAGGGATGGGGTCATTCCCTCAAAGTTTTCCAAAGAGATTTTCAGGAACGAGACGGCAGCCCGGTCGCATCGCGAGATGCCCTGGGCCATGACAGGAAAAGGCGATTCGCCGTGTGGGCTTTTTTCAAGCGCTACCGAGAGCTCATCATCGTCGGAACGCTCGTCGTTCTTCCGCTCGTCGTCTGGCTGACGAACGCCAAACGGGGACGCGATTTGAGTGCGTTCGACCGCGCCGTGCTCTCCGCGACAGCGCCCATCGAGCGCGCCATGAGTACGGTGGTCTTCGCCGCACTCGACCGCCTCCACGCCTTCACCGATCTCCAGGACGTCCGGGAGCAGAACCTGGCACTGCGCCGCCAGATCGTTCGTCTCGAAGGCGAGGTGGCCGCGCTGGGGGAGGCGAGGGCCGAGAGCGAGCGCCTGCGCGAGGCGCTCGGCTTTGCCCAGGCGCCGCCCGCGCCGCTCCTCGCGGCCCGCGTGATCGGCGAAGGCCTCAGCCACAACCTGCTCACCCTCAAGATCGATCGAGGCACGCGCGATGGCCTCACGGCAAACATGGCGGTCATCGCCCACCAGGGCGTCGTAGGCCGTGTCCAGTCGGTCGGGCCATCGACCGCCACCGTGCTCCTGCTCTCGGACGCGAGTGCCTTGGTCCCGATCCGTGTCCAGCGATCGCGCGCCCGGGGCACGGTGACGGGTCAGGGTTCGGGCGAGCACTTCGCGCTGACCCGGATGTTGCGAACCGACGACATTCAGGACGGCGATCTGCTCGTCACTTCTGGGACGGACGGCATCTTCCCCAAGGGCCTGCCCGTGGGCCGTGTGGTCGAGATCGAGCGCCCGCGCCACGGCATGTTCCTGAGCGCGCGCGTGGTGCCTGCCGTCGATCTCTCTCATCCCGATTCACGGCACGAGGAGCTCTTCGTCGTGCTGGCGGGCTCTGGCCACGGCGACCTCCACCACGAGGCCAAGTTGATCGTCGATCAGCCCTGAACTCACCGACTTCATCGGACGGACCGCCTGCGTGCGTGAATGAGGCGAACGAAGAGACCTGGATGAAGACCTTTCTCGTGACAGCGCTCGCCTTCGTGGCGATTCCAGCGATGGGAGCCCTGCTCCCCGGCCTGCGCCTCGAAACGGCGCGCGTCGATCTGCACCTCACCTTCGTCGTGTTTCTGGCGTTGGCCTGCCCGACCATCGAGGGTGCGATCGGCGCGTTCGCGATCGGCTACTTCGTCGAATTGCAGACGGGCCACCCGATGGGACTGTTCCTGAGCGCGACGATGTTCACCTACGCCCTTGCCCGGCTTTGCTCGCCGCTCGTCGATGTCCACTCGCTGTGGAGCTTCGGCATCCTGATCCTGGGGTTCGACGTGTTCTACGGGCTCATCACGCTGGGGCTCGCCACGCTCAGTCCCTTCACGCGCAGCGGCAGCCTGGCGTCGGTCCTGCTGAGCGCGCCCCTGACCGCCTTGGCCGCGGGGCTGTGTTGGCCCCTCTTCATGGCCCTCTCGCGGCGCGCCAAACAGCGAGGCCGACAAGCGCTGCGCCTGCGCTGAGCCGACGCAGCCTGGTGGGGTTGGGCCGAACGCGGATCGCGTCCACGCCCTATCCCTCGACCCTCTCGAACTCTCTTCCATGACGTGCGTGTGAGGCACGATGTCGATCACGGTGGGCAAGCCCTCGGGCATCCAGAAGATTCAGACGCGCTTTGCCGTGGCCGGTCTGGTCGCTGGCGCGTTCTTCCTGGTGCTCGCAGTGCGCCTGTTCGTCCTCCAGATCTCGCGCGGCGAGGAGTTCTACGAGAAGAGCCTCAACAACTTCATCAAGGAGTCCCGCCTGCCCGCCGACCGCGGGATGATCTTCGACAGCCAGGGGCGGATCCTCGTGGACAATCGCCCCAGCTACAACGTGACGCTCACGCCTGCCTTCTGCCAGCCGAGCGGCGCGCCCAAGGATTACTGTCTGGGCGAGGTGCTGCCGAAGCTCGCCACCTACCTCTCGCTCACCGACGAGGAGGTCGGCAGGGTCGAGACGCAATACAGAAAGGCGCGTGGCCTCAGGCGCTTCCGCGAGTTCACGGTCAAGATCGACGTGGACCAGGACGCGCTCGATCGGCTCGAAGCCAACCAGATGGAGCTGACCGGCGTGGACGTGCAGGTCGCGCCGCACCGCAGCTACCGCTACGGCACGATCGCCGCGCACACGCTCGGCTACATGAATGAGATCAGGGCCGAGGAACTTGCGCCCCGCGAGGCCAAGGGCGAGGGCCGCTACCAGCTCGGCGACTACGTGGGTCGGCGTGGGCTGGAGCATCTCTTCGAGCACGAGCTGCGCGGCCATGACGGCACCCAGAAACAGGTCGTGGACGTGAAGGGCCGCCGCCTGCCGGGCGCCGATCGCTGGCTGGGCAACGACGATGACCGCATCAAACCACCCGTGTCGGGCCACAACCTGGTGCTGTCGCTCGACCTCGATTTGCAGCGCGCGGCCGAGGCGGCCTTCTCCGATCAGGTGGCGGGCGCCATCGTCGCGGTCGAGGTGCGGACGGGCTTCGTTCTCGCGATGGTGAGCAAGCCCGCCTACGATCCGAACGAGCTCACGGGTCGCATCACGCGGCAGCGGCTGCGCGAGATCAGCGAGGATCCGCTCAAGCCGCTCCTGTTTCGCCCGGCGCAGGCGCACTACCCGCCTGGATCGACCTGGAAGATCGTGACGGCGCTCGCTGCACTGGAGACGAAGACGGTGACGCCGCAGACCCAGCTCTCGTGCGGCGGTGGCTACACGCTGGGCAAGCGGCGGTGGCGCTGTTGGCGCGAGTCGGGACACGGCAACATGAACCTACGCGACTCGCTCAAGCACAGCTGCGACACCTACTACTACGCGATCAGCGACCGCATGGGCGTGGATCCCATCGCCGCCGTGGCCAAGCGCTTTGGGTTTGGCGTGCGGCCAGGGCTCGGCCTCTCGCCCGAGGTGCCTGGCATCGTGCCGACGGTCGCCTACTACGACCGCGCCTTGAAGGAGGGCTATCAGCGCGGGTTGGCGCTCAACGCCTCGATCGGTCAGGGCGACGTGAACGTGTCGCCGCTCCAGCTCGCGATGGCCTACGCGGCGCTCGCCAACGGCGGGACGCTCCACAAGCCGCAGCTCGTCCGGCGCATCGAAAAGGCCGATGGCGCGCTCGTGCGCGAGCTCGAGCCGATCGTGGTGGGGGATCTAGCGATTCCCGAGGAGGACCTCGCCGTCGTGCGAGAGGGGATCTGGGCCGTCGTGAACGAGGCGGGTGGGACCGCGTATGGGCGGCGGCTTCGGGATGTCGAGGTGCTGGGCAAAACCGGGACAGCCCAGGTGGTCGCCATCGGCACGACGCGGCTCAAGGCCAAGGACATGGAGTTCTTCACGCGCGATCACGCCTGGTTCGCTGCCGTGGCCCCGGCGCAGGATCCGGAGATCGCTCTCGTCGTCTTGAGCGAACACGGCGGCGGAGGCGGCGCGGTGGCTGGGCCCGTGGCCATGAAGATCATGGGTGACTACTTCCGCATCGAGGCCGAGCGGGCCGCGACGCAGAGCACCATTCGCGCAGAGGCGCGCTGACTCGAATCAGTCCACGATCCGGCAGCCCGCCAGGGCCATCGAGTTCTGCTTTTCGTGTCGGCAGGGGAGGGCGTGCAACGCCGTCACATTTGCGGCGGTCGAATTCGTGTCGAATGACGACCGCAGGGCGTTGCGTGCAGCGCCTCTAGGAAAAATCCCCCTCTCCCGTTCGAGGGAGATCTCCGAATGACTCACGAGATCACCACTCTCCCCTTCGTGGGAGGGGATCGATGCGACGCGACGGATTGCTCGGGCGATAGGGTTGGGCGGCGATCATCTCCCCTTCGTGGGCGAGGGCCGATGCGACGCGACGGGGCGAGGGAGCTTTCGTCCACCTCCAGGCGGCCCGCGATGTCAGCTTGAAACGCATTTTCCTGCTTGCTAGGAACCCGCGCCTTTTTGGACAGCTCTCTTGGAGGAATCATGCGCCGCATCTGTATCGCCACCGCTCTGACGATGGCTGTCTTTCTCATCGCACGTCCGGTCTGGGCCACGAACGCGGAGGATTTCAAGATCTACCAATTGGGGGATCCCAGCTCGGATCCGACCGCTGACACGAAGTTCCGCCTGTTCGCCAACCAGCTCGGCATCGCGATCTCGGGCTTCAACTTCTCGCCCGCCCAGACCCTCGGCCACTCGGGCTTCGCGATCTCGCTCGAATACGGGGTCTCCAAGATCAACCCCGACTACTGGCCCAGATATGGAACGAGCGACTCGCCATATCTGCTCATGCCTTCGCTGCACCTGCGCAAGGGACTGGGCCTGTCGTTCGAGCTCGGCGGGCGCCTCACCTACCTGCAGGAGTCCTCCATGTTCGCGGGCACGCTGGAGTTGAAGTGGGCGCTCAACGAGGGTTTCACCTATGCCCCTGACTTCGCGGTGCGCGGCCACGTCACGACGCTCGCGGGTGCGACCGACTTCGACATGACGACCGGCGGCGTGGACATCGGCATCGGCAAGCAGTTCGGCATCGGTGGCGTGGTCACGCTGACGCCCTACATCGGCTGGAACCTCATCTTCGTCCACGCCACGGCGCGGATGATCGACTTCCAGCCCTCGCGCGCCCCGGAAGAGGCGATGGCCCAGCCCTTCGAGACCCTGAATTTTTACCAAGAGGTCAAGGCGGGCGACAACGTCTCGCATCGCTTCTACGGCGGTCTGCGCTTCGTGCTCATGCCCGTCGAGATCGGCCTCGAATTCTCCTACACGAAGGTCAGCGTCGATCATGAGATCGAGGGTCTGGACAAGGAGATCCCAGTCATGAACTTCGGCGCCAAGCTCGGCGTCGATTTCTGATCCTGAGCGTTGTTCTGACGCCAAGGCAGGCACCGGCGGCCTCACCGCTTTCGCAGGCAGTATCGACGGCGTTCTCCAGCAGCAGGGAACGCCGTTTCTTTTTGGGGAGACCACGCTCATCCATCCAACTCAACCAACCCAACCAACTCATCCAGTCGCCAGCGCCACCATGCCCCGACGCCTCGCCATCGCTCGTCTCCTCCTCGCCATCCCACCTTTCCTCCTCGCGCTGGGCATCCTGGGTGGGGCCATCGTCGCGAGCGGCCTGTTCACCAAGCGCTTTCACCCATTTCTCTTCAGGACTTGGGCGCGCGTCACTCTCTGGATCGGCGGTATCCGAATGCGAGCCGAGGGCGCGCAGCACATCGATCCATGCCGCCAATACATCTTCGTCGCGAACCACCAGAGCATCCTCGACATCCCGCTCATCACCGCGGCCCTGCCTCAGCCGCCGCGCTTCGTGGCCAAGAGCTCGCTCGATCGCATCCCCTTCTTCAGCGCGATCATGCGCCAACTCGGCACGGTCCCCATCGACCGGAGCAACCACGTCGAGGCCATCGCCAAGCTCCGAGAGGCGCGCAGTTCTCTGGTGAAGAGACAGGGGGCCGTCATCTTCTTTGCCGAGGGCACGCGGACCAGGGATGGCGAGCTGCTCCCGTTCAAGAAGGGCGCGGTCGTCACCGCCCTTGCGCTCCAAGCCCCGCTCGTGCCCATCGCCATCGCGGGCGCTTTCGAGGCACTCTCGCGCAATGAGTTCGCGCTTCGCCCCGGACCTGTGCGCGTGGTCATCGGTGAGCCCATCGCCGTCGGGGAGGACACCCCCGATGAGAAGGAGCGCCTGATGGAGAGCATCCAGCAGCGCGTGCGCGCGCTCTACGAAGGCATCCGCCACGATCTGGATCCTGCGAAGAGAGAAGAGGGCGCCGCCGCTGAGCCCGAGGCTGCGATGCTGCCTCTGCCATCCACGCCAGCCGCGCGACGGGAGCGTCTCGATTCCCCGGATGCGCCTGACCCCAAGGAGAAAAAGTCGCTGCCATGACAGACGCTGCCCCCGAGTTCGCGACGGCGCCCCCCGCTCCAGACAGCGCACCGACCGCGCGCGCCACCAGGTCCCTGCCCTTCTACTCACCGAGAGAGGAGCGGGCGAACGTGCTCTCCCACGCCGTCGGCATCCTAATCTCGATCGCCTTCCTGGTGGCGCTCCTGCTCAAGGCCCAGGGCATGGCCCAGATCGGCAGCGCCATCGCCTTTGGTGGCGGGCTGATCATGACGTTCACGGCCTCGACGCTCTACCACGCGGCACGTGACCACTCGCTCCGGCGCCGCTTCCGTATCCTCGACCACACCTCGATCTATCTGCTCATCGCCGGGACCTACACGCCCTACATGATGGTCTCGATTCCCGATCAGGGCGGTCGCGCGATGACGCTGGCCATCTGGGTGGCGGCCGTGCTCGGCGTTGGCGTCGAGTGCCTCTGGCTCAGTCGGCCCAAGTGGCTCATCGCGGCGCTCTACGTCGGCCTGGGTTGGTGCATCCTGTTCAAGGCCGTCGAGATCCGCGCGGCAGTGGGCGAGATGGGGTTCTGGCTGCTCATGGCCGGCGGCGGCATCTGCACCCTGAGCGTCCTCTTCTACGTCCAGAAGACGCGCGAGTTCATGCACGCCGTGTTTCACGCCTTCGTCTTCCTCTCGTCCATCCCGACCTTCATCTCGGTCTATGCCCACGTGTTTCAGTGAGAGCGGATCGATGGCGATCGGCGAGACGGTGGAGGCGATCGGCGCCAGAGCGCGTGAGCTCCTCTTCAAACACGTCTTTTTGCCACCCAAGCTCGGCGCCTGCTTCGGCAGCTCCTTCGCCGCGGACTTCAGTCACCGCTCCAGCTTCTTCACCTCCTCCGCGGCCGGGAGCGCCTCGGGGAGGATGTCGCGCTTGGTCAGCAGCTTGCGCACGTCGTGGTCGTTCGTGACGTGCTCCTTCGAGATGTCGGGATCACCCCGCAAGCCTTGCTGCTGGATCTGAGCGTTGGTGATCTCGTTGACGAAGTCCTTGGCCTCGATGGTCATGGTCGGCTGGACGTCGGCCTTCGGGCACGGACAGCCGCTCCTTCGAACTGCGCCGCGTCGCCTTGGCTCAGGATGCGGGCAAGGCCCTGGTCACCCACTCCGCGCCCGTAGAACACGTCCGCCAACGCCTTCTGCGACAGCGTCAGCGTCTCTCGCGCTTGCAGGCGCTCCCACTCCGCGATGCGCGCCTCGATGCTCTCCTGTCTGCGCGTCTTCACGGCGAAGGAGGTCATCGCGAAGGCGATGGTGCCCTGCCGCGGTTCGCCGTCCTGAGCGATCGGGTCGCAGCAGGCGTAGCGGGTGAGCGCCATTTCCCCCACAGAGCGCCGTGCCTGGGAGCCGAGCCGACGGACCGCTCTCGGCGAGCTTTTTTGGGTCCGCTCCAGATCCAAAGGACGGCCAGGCTGAGCAGCTTCCCGTCTCGACTTCGAGATGGAAGGCCCCGATGCACTCCCCACCGCGCCCGCGCGCCATCCTGTTCGCCGCATTCGCGCTGACGCTCGCGCTCATCTCCTGGCCAGCGCCTGCCCAGGTTCGAACGCCGGGTGCTGCCCTCGAACCGCTGCGCTTCTCAGCGTCGACACCTTTCGCCTCGATCTATGTCGAGCCCGCGCAGCCCGGCAAAAGCAACGTCGCCTACTGGGGATTCGACTGGCGCACACACGACTTTGGGGTGGGCGCGGGCGGCGCAGGCATCCGGCTCTTCTTCGACGGCGGCGCGCGCCGATCGGCGGCCCTCGCCATCCCGATCCTGAGCCGCGCCTACCTGCGACTCTCACTGCTCTTCGACTACCTGCCCACGCAGCGCGTCCCGTTCGTGCTCTACGCCACGCAGTCCGGCTTCCTCTCGACCCACGTCTTCGCGATCGGAGAGGGAACGCTCGGCGCGACGGATCCGGGCGATCTGCGCATGGCCATGCCCTTCTTCGGCGATTTGACGGCCTTCGAGCGCGTGGCGACGCACGAGATGGCGCACCAGTTCACGGTCCAGAAGGTCCGGGACGCGGCGCTGGACGCGGACACCGGCAACCCGCTCGCCTTGATACCGCTGTGGTTCATCGAGGGCCTCGCCGAGTGGGCCTCGCTCGGCGGCATCGACGCGGAGACGGACGGCCTGCTGCGCGATCTCATCGTCAACCCAGATCCCATGCGCGGCTATGCCCTGCCCGACTTTTTCGACGAGCAGGCGCGGGGCTACTTCGGCATCTACAAGCTCGGCCAAGCGCGGGTGACGTTCCTGGCCGAGACATTCGGCGTGCCGAGGCTGCTCGCGATCCTCGAACGCGCGCCACAGCTCACCGTCAGCGCGTCCAGCTGGTTTGGCGCGGACGCGGAAGACGAGGCGTCGGGGCCGCGCTCGTTTGCCGAGCACGTCGCCCGCGTCCTGGGGTCCTCTCAGGAGGCCCTCGAAGCGCGCTACCGGACTTGGATGAAGCGCCGCTATTTCCGAGACTTCTTCGAGACAGCGCACGACGCCGCGGACTTCGAGGCGCTGCGCACGCTCGAAGGCGAACCCGACGCGCTCGCGACTTCGGACGACGGCTCCCTCCTCCTCTACCGAAGCCATGAGCAGGGCACGGGCCGTGGCCGCCTCTACCTCGAACACCTGCGCGATCCCGACTCCCGCGTGCTGGTGGCGCGCGATGGTCGGCCAGGCGTCGAGACACTGCACCCTGTCTCACGCCGCGTCGCCACCATCCGAAAGGAGCGACTCGCGTTCGTGGCGCGCGATGGTGCGCGCGACGTGCTGTGGGTGCGGCGCTTCCAAGTGACACGCGCGGACGAGGAGCGTCGCGATCGCTTCACCATCGAGCTCGAGGACGCCGAGCGCTTCGACGTGCCCGGTATCGTCGAGATCCTCTCGCCCACACTCTCACCCGACGCCACGCGCCTGGCCTTCGTGGGCATCGCCGATGACAGCTTCCGCGACATCTACGTGCTCGATCTCGACGGCGCGCGGCACGGCGAACTCCAGCGCCTCACGGACGACGTGGCCTGCGAGGGCGATCTGCTCTGGGACGGCGCGCGCCTGCTCTTCACCTCGGACGCGAGCCCCTCGGGCAAGCCCAATCTCTTCGCGCTCGACATGCGCACGCAGGCGCGCACGCCGCTGGCTCTCTGGAACGCACAGATGAGCTCGCCTCTGATGGTGCCGAGCGATGCGGCCGAGCACCCGCACGACATCGCCTTCATCGCCTTGCCCGAGGGTGGCCGAGGCCGTGCCGAGCTGTGGCTCCTGCGCGGAAACAGCGTGCGCCGTCTGACGGAGCTGCCCTTTGCCATCGCCGAGATCGTGCCCGGCGAGCGCGGGGGCTTTCTGGCCTTGGCCTTCTGGCGTGGCCGCTCACACGTGTTCCGAATCTGGCCCAGCCACTTCTTCGATGAGACGCACGCGCCGTTCACCGAGCTGCCCGAGCCTCTCACCCCATTGTCAGCCGAGATAGAGGCCGAGCGACTCGAACTCCCCGAAGGCCTGCCAGGCTACGCGCCGCTCTCCCGCGAGAACTGGCGCCTGGAGGCTGGCGTGGGCGCGAGCGTCGGTGGGCTGTCGGCGGGCTCCGCCTCACTCATGGTGACCGACCTGCTCCGCGATCACCTCGTGATCCTCGACCTCGCCATCTATGGCCGCATCGAGCTGACCGAGGCGCTCGCCTGGTATGTCGATCAGTCGCGGCGGCTCATCTGGGGCGCGGGGATCTTCCACACGTTCGAGGCGCGGCGCGACAAGACCTTCCCTGAGGTCGAAAACTACTTCATCGAGCGCCACTTCGGTGCTTCCGGCTTCGTGCGCTACCCGCTCGATCGATTCCGATTTCTCGAGAGCAGCCTGGAGGTGCGCGGCGTGGATCGCGCCGACTTCACCGACGAGAGCGGCGAGCTCGACAGCGCGTGGCGCGCCCTCAACCGAGGCATCGAACCCGAGATCCTCACCTCGTTCCAATTCGGCCTGGACACGCTCGTGTTCGATCCTGGCTGCGGTCCCATCGAGGGCAGCGCGCTGCTCGCGAGCCTGAGCGCGGGCGTGCTGCCGAACCGCTCGTTCGGCTTCCTGCGCCTCCAGCTGGATGCCTCGCACCGCTTCCGACTCATGGGACGGATGCACCTACTCTTACGCGGTGCCCTGGGCGCGACCACGGGTGGCCGCTTTTCCCCGCAGTTCTTCCTGGCGAGCATCGGGAACCTGGAGGGCTTCCGATTCGGCGACGTGCGCCTGATTGGCGACAACTTCGGCGTCACCAACCTGCGCCTGAACCTCCCGCTCGACTTCGTGCTCCAGAGCCCGCTCTTCTCCTCGGTGAGCGCCGTGGGCGGCTTCGACTTCGGGAGCGTCTTCGACGAGTGGGGCGAGGCGTGGCAGCGCCGGAGCCTGAGCGCGATGCTCGGCATCGACGCCGCGCTCGGGAACCTGGTGCTCCAGTTTCACTTCGGGCGGCTCATCGACACGGGCAATGGGTTGAAGCGAAAGAGCTGGGTATTCAATCTGAACTTGGCGTTTTTTACCTTTTGATCAGTTGCCCAGGTCGTGTTGGCATTACCGTAAAACCTCGACAATGAGCGTAATGGTAATGAGAGCAGCGAATATCCAGTTCAGTTTTTCATGGCGCGTAAGAATACGCCGTCATTCTTTGAGGCGCCTGAACAAACGCTCGATACAATTTCTGCGACGATAAAGTCACCTGCCATATTCCCAAGGGTCACGGCGCCGAGGATTGGGAGGGACGACGGCTATCAATCCATGTATGAAGATTCATTCATGCCTGATACGTAATGAATATGCCATAAAGCGATTGATACAGACGACTCCTCGCTCCAAAACCTTTGTCGGCATATTCTTTACAATTATTTTCGAAGGGTCATCGTTTTCACCATCAAATGACAAAAATATTAAAGTTCGTTCTCATGGAAATCAATGCGCAGTTTAAATATTTGATCGTTCATTCTTTCATGAAAAGCGTCGCTGACACATTGGGTGAGCGTCGAAACAAACACATCGTCTTTGGCGCTCATGACCGCTTCGATGGTTCACCCATGTCTCCTTCTCAAGCTCTCGGCCATGCGCGCGATGCCAGCGCCGAGCACGTTCGTCACGGTGCAGGCGTTCCACAGATAGAAGCAGAGCATCGAGATGGCCATGAGCTGCGGGAACAGGTTGATCCCCACGACGCAGGCCACGATGCCGAAGGAGAGCATCACGTCGAGCGCCTCACCGAGATCGCCGGAGCGCTTGCTCTGAGGCGTCCGTCCGATGGCCCAGCTGAGGAAGCAGACGGGCAAGATGCGCCGACCAAGGAACACGAGCGCGCCGAGGTTGACCGCGTTGAGCAGGAGGTCGATGGCGGCCAGCCCGAGAAAGGCACCGCCGATCAACCACTTCGCGCGCGTGTCGAGCATCGACAGGCACAGGAGCCCTGCCAAAAATTTGTAGCCGATGAAGGGGAAGCCGACCGTCAGCTCGGCGAGGAGGAGGGAGGCGTTGCGGCGGACGTTGCGCAGCACGCGCTTCCAGAAAGGTTTGGCGCTCGGCTTGAGCTGTGTGGGCGCACCCCTGTTAGCGGGCAGGTTCGGGGCGCTCATGGTCGTCGAGGATGAAGTCATGGCAGTTCTCACTCCGGGGCCCCGTCGTTCCGGGCCCTCGGCGGCGCGCGCCTGAGCCACGGGCACTCGCCAAAGGCAAGTTTTCGGCGGATCGGCTCGTTCAGGCTCACGCCCACGCCTCGCCAGGGCAAGTGAGGGCTGTTTGTCGATGTCGAATCGGGACGTGCAGACGCTTTGCGCGCGATGCGCTGTCGCGGCTGGCGCACGCTACGCCCCGACGAGACGCCTCGATCCAGAACGAGATCGCCCCAGAGCGCGATTCGCTCCCGGCAGGCGACACCTGCGGTCCTCTCGATCCAACGGGCGCTTTGGCGGACGTTCGAAGGAGTCGCCTCAACAGCCCCTCTCGACGAGTGCGCGGTATTCGCTCCAGGCCTCGGGCAAAGGCGCGCGCAGGCACATGGCCCGCCCTGTCGTCGGGTGATCGAAGTCGAGCTTCCAGGCATGGAGGAGGTAGCCGAGCTCACCAGGCAAGGCCGCGCGCGCTGGGTCGGGCAGGCCTCCCGATCGGTAGAGAGGATCGCCGACGAGCGGGTGGCCGATGGCCGCCATGTGGATGCGGATCTGGTGCGGCCGCCCCGTGTCGATGCGCACCTCGACCAGGCTGCGCACGCCGCCGTCCAGGTGCGCGATGCGTCGCAGGCGACTGCGAGCGCGCTTTCCATTTTCAGCGGTCGTGGCCGCGTGGATCGTGCCCAGCGTCGGGTGCGCGACAGGGCCGATCGGCACCTCGATCGTGCGTTGCTCGGGCACGAGGCCGCTCGCGATCGCGAGGTAGCGCTTCTCCACGCTGCCCTGTTGCCAGGCACGCTGGAGCGCGCGGGCCGCTGCCGTGGTGCGGGCAAAGAGCACGAGGCCCGAGGTCCCACGACCGAGGCGGTGCATGGGCGCGGCATCGGGAAAGCGCTGGCGCACCTGAAACAGGAGCGTCTGTTCGAGGAAGCCCGCGCCCGGCAGCGTGGGCAAACCCGAGGGCTTGCTCACCGCGACGATGGCCTCGTCGCTGGTGATGATCTCGAAGTCGGTCGTCGGCACGGCGGGCTCATCCCAGGGCGGTCGATGCCAGACGAGCTCCTGGCCAGGCCTCAGGGGTGCGTCAGGACGAGCCTGACTCCCATCGAGCCAGACCTCGCCGCACTCGATGCGCGTGCGCCACTCGTCCGGCGTGGCGTGCGGGTGGTGGCGGGCCAGGTAATCGGCCAGCGGCAGGTCTTCGGCGGCGTCGGGCAAGAGGCGCGAGCGATAGGCATAGCCATGATTGAGGGGCATGGGCGCGCTTCAGAGCATGGATTCGAGATCTTTCGAAGCGGCCCGTGCGCCCCCTATTCCACGGCGCTCAACGCGATTGGGCGAGCCCTCTCACCATCGTCATCGCTGCGCTGGATCTGGAACACGCGCGAGACACCCTCGAAGTCGGTGAGCGCGCCAGTGTCCTTGGCCCTGTGCGTCCCGAGGTAGCGCACGCGGTAGCTGCCTGCCTTGGCGTCTGCGGGGATGCGCCACTCGACCGTGACCTCGGAGCAGCGGAACGTCGGGAAACACGCCGCGCGCCGCCAGAAGAGCTTGGTCTCCACGTCGCGGTCGCGCGCGATGACCTCGAAGCGACCGTTCACCTCGCGCTCGACCACGAGGAAGCCGCCTGGTCTGATTGGCCGATGGTTGAGGCTCGCACCCACGAAGCGCACGCGCGCCGTGTCGCCGGGTTGGAACGTGTCGGCCGTGTCCACGAGCACGTCGCCGAAGTTCTGCCAGAGCGGCGCCGCGTCGAAGTCGCCGTGATCTAGCTCGACCTCGATCTCAGCCGAGAGGTCGGGTGGTGGCGTGCCTTGCTCGATTGCCTCGCCCTGCGCCATGGCCTCGGCGAGCCGCACGACGGACTGCTGGAGCGCGCCCAAAGTCCAGGGGCCGAAGTGCGTCGAGGCGCCCTCGTAGTTCTGGGCTGCGTATTCCTCGCGCGTCGTCAGGTAGCTCGCGTAGCCATTGCTCGGCCCAGTGACGATAACCTGACGCACACCCACGGACGCGAGCGCGTCGAGCACGCTTTTTTTGAGCTTGTGCGCTGCCGCGGTCGTGATCTCGAACGGCGTGGCCACGAAGGCGAGCTCGCCAACGCGCACGAGCTGGACAGGCACGATCGACGGGGTGAGGGGGATCGAGTCGTTGGGCGAGGAGCGCAGGAGCACGGGCTTTTCGGCCTGACCAGGGTCGCGGCACAGCGCGACGCGCAGCGGGGCCGGGAGCTTGGCGCACGTCTGACCTTCCTTGCCAAAGCCAGGGCCATCTTCGGCGCCCGCGATCATCGAAAGCCCGTAGGCCGCAGGGCTCGTCGAGCGCGCGTGGCCATCGGCAAACTCGGGCGCGACGTCGAGCGCTCCCATGGGCACGTAGAGGAGTCGGGAGTCCACGTGTCCTGCCATGGCCTCGCCTGCCTCTGCCGCTGCGTAGAGCGCCAGCGCCTTGTCGAGCTGCTTCTGACCAGAGATGGCCGTGCTCTCGAAGTCGTCGGCCCCACCGCCATCTTCGCCACCCAGGATGTTGGGGCTCACGTCGCCAGAGGCAGAGGAGGCAAAGGCCGCCACGAAGTCGGATGCGCCGCGCTGAATGCGCATCGCTCGCTCGAAGCCGAGCGCGGCGAAGCCCTTGTTGTCCGAGCTGATGAGGCGGTTCTGATTGCCCATCGACGTCGCGTGCACGCTGAAGAAGTCGAGCACGCCGAGCGGCGTCCCGTCCTCGGCATCGAAGCGCAGCAGCGTCATCTGGCGATCGATGCCGCCCTCCTCCAATTCCTCCAGGAGGGCTCGTGGGTTGTTCGCCTGCGCCTGTGGCGAGCGGTTGATGCTCGCGTCGAAGAGCTGGCCTCGCCCCACGCGGATGTTCGCTGGCCGCACGTTCGCATCTGCCTGGGCGATCGCCTCGACGATGCCATCGACCACGACCTCGAAGCCCTTGGGATCGAAGCCCAGGATGCTCAGGTCGTAGATCGCGAAGTGTGAGGTGCCGCCAGGGCCCGAGTGCGTGTGCGTCGCGGAGAGCAGGGTGTTGCGCGCCGTGTAGCGATCGCCAAAGCGCGCCTGGAGTTTCTTCAGAACGGCCTGGTGCACGGCCTGAAACACGGCGAGCTGGTCGGCACTCACGATGGCGACGCGCTCGCCTGTCTCGGGTGAGACGATGACGAACGCCCTCGCAGACAGGCGCGTGTGCAGGCCGCCCGTCTTCTGGTGGGGCATGGAGTAGCCCATCATCCCAACCCCGGATGCTGGCCCGGTGATGTCGGCCTGGCCCAAGCCGATCTCGAAGTTGGCCGATGCGCGCGTTGGCTGGGCAAAGGCGCTCAAGCCGGGCAACAGGAACGAGAGGATGAGAAGCAGAGCCAGGGTCGTTTTGAGGAGGGTGGATTTCTTCATCGATGTCGAACAACGGGCCGCGGCTCAGCGGAAATTCCCTCTTGCAAGGGGTCCGTGAAATGCCCGAGGGGCTCACGCTTTTTTCAAGATCGAGCCCCTCTGTTTGGGAAAAGGACGGAATCAAGATTCCGCTCCAAAGCGAATTCACCTCTCTCAGGAATCATTGTGTTGGCTTTCCGCTTCGGTCCAACCCTGCCTACAGAGGTAAAGCTCGAATCAAATGTAGGGGCGACCGACAAAGTCCCCCCCTTGTATCTTGCTCCCCCCCCCCGCACAGCCTTGGACGAGAGACCGTTGCCCCTAAGGACTTATCCCTTGATTAGGACCGAGCCC
>JAISIF010000084.1 GCA_031262165.1 Myxococcales bacterium
GTCATCGCACTGACGAGCTCGGACACGACCGAGGGCACGGTGCCGACATCGATCACGTTCACGAGCGCGAACTGGAACGTGGCGCAGACGGTGACGATCACGGGCCGCGACGATCAGATTGCGGACGGCAACGTGACCTACACGGTGACGGCTACCGCGAGCTCGGCAGACGCGAACTACAACGTGGGCCAGGTCACGACCCTGAGCGTCACGAACACCGACAACGAGACACCGACGGTCATCGTCACACCGACCAACGGCCTGGTCCTGTCGCCGGGCAGTCCAACCCGCACCTTCAGCGTCGTTCTTGACACCCAGCCGTGCGGCAATGTCACGATTGGATTGACCAGCGCGAATCCATCGCTGGTGTCCGTCGCTCCATCCACGATGACCTTCACCACGGCCAATTGGAGCACACCGCAGACGGCCACCGTCACGGGCATCGTCAGCCCATTCCCAGCCACCTACACGGGATTCAGCATCACCACGACCGTGACCAGCGGCGCTTGCACCTATGCCGGAGTCAATCCCTCGGATGTCAGCGGCGGATTATTCTTTGAGGCTGAATTCCCTTATACTACCTGTGAAACGCAGACGATTACTCTAGGCGCTGGCACATATAAATTGGAGGTGTGGGGCGCGCAGGGAGGAAAGTCTGGACACGGTACTAGAGGCGGTTATGGCGGTTATTCTGTCGGCAATATTACATTGAGCGAATCGACCACGATCTATGTCAACGTAGGTGGAACGCCAATAAGTCGTACATCAGGAGGATGTAATGGCGGTGGTATTGGTGGTGCTGCTCAAGAAGACTCCCATTCAGGTGGTGGCGCAACCGATATTAGAATAAACTCTACCTCTTTATATGCCCGAGTGATTGTCGCGGGTGGCGGCGGCGCTTCAGGCTGCAGCAGTTCTCTCGGTGGAGAAGGCGGTGGTTTGGTAGGTCTTACTAATACTTCGGGATCATATTTGCCAGACGGCACAGGTGGCACACAGACATCAGGTGGTATTAGCGGCACCAACAGTACCAATGGTGGCTTTGGCTATGGTGGAAATACCGGTATCGTTCAAACGTGGCCCGGCGGCGCTGGTGGCGGTGGCTGGTATGGTGGCGGTGCAGGCTCTAATCTGAGTGGTGGTGGTGGCGTAGGCGCGGGCGGTTCTGGTTGGATTTATACCGCCAGCGCATACTCGACCTGGGACTCGGGGAATCACTCAGATGCCGTCCAATACCTATTGGATGACACCTATTACCTCTCCGAGGCTCAGACCATCGCCGGGAACACCTCTTTCCCAGCACCAGGTGGCGGGACAGAAACAGGTCACGCTGGAAATGGGTATGCGAGGATTAGCCTTCCGTAATCATTGCATCGCTACTTAAAACAAAAACGGCCTCGCGTTCATGAATCGCGGGGCCGTTTTATTTTTATCGAACTTTGTCTCTATGCATCGTTCGAATTGTAGAGGCGCCATTTGTGACGCCCTGTTCGATTCAACTATAGTTATATGAAAATGCCTGGAATTTGTTTATGCGATAACCCCTCGCAAGGTCTTGAAAACTATATAAACCATTGGGGGATGCTGTCTGTGAGCACTAAACATCCTGCTTTTGGAAAGGGGTTGAGAAATTGTCAACAGAGGCATTTGTTTAAAAAATATTCAGTCCACCAATAACAATGAAAAAACAGCTATATTTAAAAACAATAACGATCATTTAGAGGTGCCCTCCTATGGTCGCCCAAAATTATATTACAGCGCATTCAAGAGAGAATGAGACAATTCATTACAAGCAAAACATGGGTGTCATGAATGACGCTCAAAGGAATGTTGAATTCGAAATAAAATAATAAAATTTTCGCGTTCCGCTTCGCGGGGATCAGTCATTCGCAGCTTCGCTGTGAAATCATGCCGCCTTTCAGCGGTGTTTCGCTTCTCTTCGCAATTTACAGCATTTTCGAGAAAGAATGAGATTATTCATTTTATTTGATAGACGGGCGCAGCGCGCTGCGCCCCTACAAAACCTTCGATGAATAACGACAATTATTTTTGAAAACGCTGTAAATCTAATAGAGCCAATTTGGCCAAAAATAAAAGCATGGTTCCGAAAGGTTTGAGCTCGAATTGATTGGATTTCAGGGGAGTGCAATCTCTAATATAGTCGGATAGTTCGGGCGCTGTGGATATAAATGACAATCTTTCTGAGACACGCTATGGAAGGCGGCGTTTTTTAATATGGGGATATATTCGGATAGAGGGCGCAACGACTCGCGTCCCTGCTCAATGAAGAATCTTGTTCGGATGCGCTTTGGGAATAGGCCAGAGGTTCAGCGTATGGGCTGAATCAAATGACGATTGCCATTCCAGTCCAATTCATTGTCATCCCCTGAAAAAAACTCCAAAGCACGCTGGCGAATCGAAGGATGGGCCCCCAGATCCCGGCCTCTTTCTCTTGACCCTGGATGGATCATGCCTCGTCTCCCGCGCAAGCCGTCGTTGCTGTTGGCCCTTCTGAGCGCTGTCTCCTTCCTCCTGCCGTCTGCCGCGTTCGCTCAGGTGAGCGCCGTTCGCCAGGCCATGCCGACCGATGGCGCGCCCTTGCCGCCGACGGGCGCGGCGGTGGCCGATGACGTCATGGCGCCGGGCACCAACCCGGCCGGGCTGGCGAGCGCCAAGGGCTTCTCCCTCGGCTACCTGCACGAGCGCGACATCCCGCTCGACCGCATCGCCGACGCTCTCTTCCTCTCCCTGGGTGCAGGCCCTGTGTCGCTCGGCTTCTCGACGCACTGGATGCGCTACGGCGATCTCCTGCCAAACGATCGGAAGACCTCGTGGACGCTCGCCCTGGGCAACGAGTTCGCCGCGCTCGGCGCGAGCATCAACCTGTTCTCGTCGGCGCAGAACCGTCTGCTCGACCGGATGATCACCTGGGACCTCGGCCTCACGGTGCGGCCCTTTCGCTACCTCGCCTTTGGCGCGGCGGCCTTCGATCTCAACGCGCCCGATTTCGGCGGTGCGCGTATCGCCCGGCGCTTCGACATCGGCCTGGGTTTCCGGCCCTTCACCGATCGCGTGGAGCTCGCCGTCGATTGGCGCTTCGACGACCTCATCTCACTCGATGAATCTGCTCTGGACATCACACTGCGCGCCGAGGTGCTCGAAGGGCTCGTGGTGCTGGCCGCATTCACGACCTCCTTCTCGGGAGAGCGGCTCGCCGCCCAGATCGGCCTCGAACTGCGGCTGCCCAACGTCGCGGCGGGCTACGCGCTCGGCGCCCAGTTCGACGACACGCGCGTCGCCAGCCACCAGGCCTGGGCGCGCTTCACCACCGAGCGCCAGCGCGGGATCGACATCGCCCCCAAGCGCTACGTGCTCATCGATCTGGAGAGGAGCGCAGGCGCGCAGAGCCCGCTCGCACTCCTGTTCGGGAACACCGATCCGTGGCTCGAGCTGCTCGCCACGCTGCGGCGCATCGGCAGCGATCCAGACGTCCTGGGCGTCGTGATCAAGATGGAGGGGAGCGGTGAGCTCGGGCTCGCGCGCGCCGAAGCGCTGCGCGAGGCGCTCCTCGACATGAAGGCGCGCGGCAAAAAGATCGTTAGCCTGCTGCTCGGCGCCAACGACCCAGACTACCTCGTGGCCATGACGAGCGACCGGATCTACGCCGTCGCGGCGGCCAACCTGCTCATCAATGGCTTCAGCATGTCCTCGAACTTCATGGGCCGTGCGCTCCATCGCATGGGCATCCAGATGGACGCGGTGCGCGTCGGTCAGTTCAAGAGCGCCCCAGACCGGTTCACGCACAGCGAGATGACCGAGGCGGATCTGACGCAGCGCATGGCCTGGCTCAACGAGGTCTTCCCGCGCTACGCCGCTGCCCTGGCTGCAGCGCGCAAGCTCAGCCTGGATCGCGCCTATCAGGTCTTGAACAAGGGCATCTTGGGCTCGAACGCCGCGCTCAAGGCCGGGCTCATCGACGAGGTCATCTTCAGCGATCAGCTCCTCGCCAAACTCCAGGAGATCGAGGGCCGCTCGGTCGCGATCGTCGAGGCCAAGTTGCCCGAGACGGACGTGCCCCGCGCCTGGGGGCTCCGCCCCAAGATCGCGCTCATCCGGATCGACGGCCTGATCACCGGCGGCGAGAGCGTGGGATCCCCATTTGGCGGGCAGCAGACGGGCGCCGCGACGGTCATACGCGCGCTCCAGCAAGTCTTCCTCGACGATGGCTACGCGGCGCTGGTGCTCGCCATCGACTCGGGCGGCGGGAGCAGCCTGGCGAGCGATCTGGTCTGGCGGGCCGTGCGCCTCGTGGCCCAGAAGAAGCCCGTGGTCGTGTCGCTCGGCGACGTGGCCGCGTCGGGCGGCTACTACATCGCCTCTGCCGGGCACGAGATCTTTGCCTCACCCTCCACCCTGACTGGCTCGATCGGCGTGTTCATGCTCAAACCGAGCTTCGGGAAGCTCATGCACGTGGTGGGTGTGAACGCGGTGACGCTCAGGCGTGGTGAGAGCGCGGATCTGACATCGCTCGTGCGCGAGTGGACCGGCGAGGAGAAGGCCGAGCTGGCGCGCGCTCTCGACGAGACCTACGCGCTGTTCATCGACCGCGTGGCCGAGGGGCGCCGCATGACGCGCGAGAAGGTCGAGACGTTGGCGCGCGGGCGCATCTGGAGCGGCACCGCGGCCAAGGCCAATGGGCTCATCGACTCGATCGGCGGTCTCGACAAAGCCATTGCCCAGGCGCGGGTGCGCAGCGGGCTCTTGGACAAGGAGATCGAGGTCGAGGTCCTGGGCAAGGGCGGCTTTGGCGAGCGGCTCAAGACCGTGTGGCCCATGACCCAGGAGCGGCACGCACTCCAGAAGCTCTTGGGCGAACTCGACGCTGGGCTCCTCCTGTTTTTGCTGGAGGAGGAGGGCAAGGCGCTCGCCCTCACGCCAGACATCGGACCGATGCGGTGAAAACGAATGCGCGCGTTGCCATAGGGGCATTGCGTGCAGCGCCCCTACGTCGGGTTCTGGGGCGTCACTCTTTCACCACGGCAGGCGCAGGCCCGCGCGGCGCAGGGCCGCCATCGTCTCGGCGAGGGGCAGGCCGATGACGTTGGAGTGGCTGCCGTCTATCGACTCGACGAAGGCGCCACCGAGCCCCTGGATGGCGTAGGCGCCTGCCTTGTCGAGCGGCTCGCCGGTCACGACATACCAATCGATCTGCGCGTCGCTCAGCGTGCGGAAACGGACACGTGTCTCCACGGCCATCGACTCGCGGTGGCGCGGGCTGGAGACGAAGAGTCCGGTGACGACGCTGTGCGCCTTGCCCGACAGGCTTTGGAGCATGTGGCGCGCGTGGTCTGGGCTTTCGGGCTTGCCCAGGAGCTGGCCATCGAGCGCGACGACCGTGTCCGCGGCCAGGACCACGCCATCCCGGTTGCGCGCACGTTCCGCGACGGCCGAGCCCTTCATGCGCGCCAGCCGCGAGGCGAGCATCAGGGCCGATTCGCCCGGCAGCGTTCGCTCGTCGATGGCCGGTGGATCGACGCGCAGCGGCAGGCCGAATTGGGAGAGCAGCGCCTCACGTCGAGGTGAGGCCGAGGCAAGGACGAGTTGGTCGAAGGTCATGGCGGGGGGCCTTCAAGCCGCTTTCTCGGGAAATGTCATCCACCCTCTCCGCCGTCTCTTTTGCCACCTTGACTCACCAGAAAGTTTCGAGTTTTTGGCGCCGCCATGAAACTCATCAAACTCCTCCTGGGTCTCGTCGTGTTGGCCGCGTTCCTCTGCTCCGGCTGGTTGCTCGTTCAGAAACACCAGCAGCAGATGGGGGCCGCCAACATCGAGAAGTTCGACATCCCGATGCATCTCGTGGCGATTCATTCGAACGCGCTGGAAGGGATGATCGAGCTGACGCCGCCGAGCGATCAGGGGCTGGGGACGAAGCTGCTCAACGCAGGCTTCCCGAGACAGCGCCCGACGCTCAATCTGGTGCCGCGCGCCACCATCGTGGGCACCGCGGTGACGCCCATCGGCCCACACTTCGTCTCGAACAGCCTCTACAAGATGGACGTCGATGAGAACCGCCGTTTCAGCATCTTCCTCGTCCCGGCGAGCGATGACCTGGACAAGGATCCCTTCGATCCCAGGCCCATGAACACCATGAAGCTGGCTGGCAAGGATGTCCGCGCCGCTGCGCGGGACGGCCTCAACGTCATCGTGTGGCGGAAGGGCAACTGGCGGACAGGGCTCGTCACCGATCTGAACGGCCCCGAGCTCGCTGGGCTCGTCGAGCTCATTCAGAAAGCGGAAGCCAGGCTCTGAGGCGGATCGAGCCATCGGCGCTCGATGCGCTCCACTCCAAGCTCCAAGCCCCGGTTGTCGATCGACCGGGGCTTTTTTCGTCTGAAATCGAGGCGCTTTTCCCATGACCGCGAGCGAAAACTTCGAAGGCCGTGTCCGACTGAACGACGATCGCGGCGTCGAGTGAGAGTGCTTTCAAGCCGCCGTTCAGGTCGCCCCCGAGGGCCTGGCCTGTCTCTGGCGCCAAGCGCGGGCGGGCGTGACCTCGGACCTGAGCTTTGCCGAGGTCGATTTTCTGATGACCAGCAAGCACCTGTGTGCGCGCGCTCGAAGGCGGCAGTCGCATGGAGTTCTCGATGCTCGGGCGGCGCTTCGAGCTGGCGTTGACCGCGGTGTCCAGACGCTTGCGCGACTTCCAGAACCGCGCGCTGTTGCTCGACGAGGCCGAGGTGCGCGTCTTCTCCACCAGACTGTCGATCATGAAGAAGTGCCAGTTTGCGGCTCTGTTGCTCGACGGCATGCCCACATCACATCACAGCGTTCGATCGATGGCATCGTCCCTGGCCTCTGGGAGAGCCTCGTCAGTGCCGCGATCGATCCAGGGCTCGCCGACTCGCTTCTTCACGAATAAGGAATTATCCAAATAAATAATTTTTGGATCCGGCAATCAAAAGATTCAAAGCGCCATGCGTCCGCCACAGACACAATTCTCCAATAGAGGTGAACATGGCTCGCATCAAAACTTGAGAAGTCTCTGATGAATTCTGGGCGCGAGCAAAACCTTTGATTCCAAAGTTCAAAAGAATAGATGGAAAGACATATCAACTTAAGCTGGGGGCTGGCCGGAAGCCAAAGTATTCGAATCTGGTGGCTACGAAGGGGACCTCACTGGTCCACGGCCTGAGGCATCTCTTCGCGCTACGGCTGCTCACCCGAGGGGGGCCGATCGCTGTGGCCCCCCCCCCAAGGTTTTCCATGTTTAGATTAGATAGCCATTCTATTAGGAGAAAAACCTTAATCTAATCGCTCCAGTCAAGGGATAAAACTCAATTGAAGGATCAAGGGAGGCCACGATTTTATCAAATAATCCCTTATTCCTTGAAATAGCTGATTCTTTTATTTTCATTAAGAACTCACGCGCCTTTTCTTTTTTATTGGCGGGGATTTTTTCTTTTTGTAACAGCTGCTCAATGCTATCGTCAAAGAACGACTCCTTGATCTTGTGAATCCGAGCAGCCTTTTCATTTACCTTCAGAACATCGCTAATTGTGAGGTTGTTTTCCTTCCAAGCTTCGAAGGTTTGATCAGAATCAGAAGCAGACAGAGATGGTGGCGTGAACGATGGATTTATCTGGTTTTCGATCAAACACGCTAATTCATATTCGTAATACGCATGGAAGTATTCCGCTCGCAGATTGAACGAGATGAATTGAGGGAATCTTTCTTTCTCGTTGAAATGCACGTAGTCTAAATTCCGCGAGTCAATCGCTTTCTTCATTTCATCTCCCCATTCATCACCAATTTTCTTGAGGTCTTCAAAAATTTCTGTGAAGGCAGGGAACTTTCTTACAATTTCAGGATCACTAATTTTATGAATGAGATGAATCATAAACACACAACGTGCTCGATTATACAGCGCATAACTCTCCCAAATATAGCGATACGAAAGGTTGGAGATTTTGGCTTGCATTTCTGTCTGACACGCAATGACATTTTTGAACAGATCTGCGCCTTTCCTAAGATTTTCCAGCACTTCCAATAAAGCGGTTTGTTTCTCTTTGAACTTGTCTGTGTCATTAAAAATAGATTGGAGCCCTTTTATATCAGAAGTGTTATCCAAATAGAATTCCTTGTTGTTTTTACCGATTATATCTCCGAGGTTTTTAGTGGCAATCTTGAGGTGGCAGAGAGCGAGATAATCGGCTGCCATGCAATAGACCATACGATTGCCGCACGTCCTTCCAAGAGCTGAAATAGGCTCAAGAAATTTCTTTATGTCTCCAATTTTATTAAACAGAGAACCGGAGAGCGGTTTGTCTTCTGCTTTCGGGCGGCTACACTTTTGGTACATAAACACACCGCGAAGCGCAGTAGCCGCTTTCAGATAATAATCATCATCTTTGTTGCGCACTCCAATCATTCTCAATCGTGAGTTATAAAGGCCTTCCACAACTTTATCCCAATCATCCTCCGCGCGTAGATACATAATAAATACGGCGCGATCAATAATGTAAAGGAGTTGTCTTTCTAAAGTGAATTCGCTGGTATCATTGTTTTCCTTTGAAAACGCCTGATACTCATCGGTGAACAGTTTATTCAGGCTCTGGCCTTTTTCATCTAATGAAACACGAACACCGGCAGGCTGAAGTTTATTCAGGTCAGCCCAGTATTCATTATCATCACCTATATCCATCGGGTTACGAATGGGGAAGCCTTTAGCCAGTTCCAGTTCATAAAATTTACAATTTCTGTTTGTGGCATTATCGCGCACTCTCTTAGTTTCTACATACTTCAGCCCAGGCAGTTTTTCAGGCAATCCATAAAAAGAATGAAAGACGCCGTATGTTTTAGAGCCCTCTTTATGGCTATGGATGAAGTCTTGAATAATTGTATCCGCAATGGCTTCTGGATCTTTAGCGTCTTCCTCGTCCATTAGGTCTTCAAATAACTTGTAATTGATGTTTTTTACATACCTGAGAGCATCTCCGAAGATTTCTTTCGGAGAAAAACAGAAGATGTGTTTCAGTTCTTTGTTAATAAAGGCCGATGAGGCCAGGCCATATTCGTAGATTAGATTAGTTGAGATTAGATCAACTTCACGTCTTGAAGCTTCTGGTTTCGCATCTCCTATACTATCAAACAGGAATACGGCATAGTCAAACGTAGAGAAGTAATTCTCCATCTTTTCTCGAATTTTTGTTTCTACGGACTGCCCAGAAGATATATTATTTTTTACTACCCGAATATCCTCTGCGACAATCGAAACAGTAACCGGATAACCGTACGATTGGTATGCCTTCAATTTGTCGCACAGGGTTTCGGCAACTTCCCTCATCGCTTTGCTTCCGTAAGCAATAGCAATGTTAATATCGGGTCTCATCATAACGATACTTCTCCTTTCAAGGGCTTATCCGTAAATGGATGTCCCTTATTGGGATTCACATATTCACCATGAATATGTGAAAAATAAAAAATCCGCTGTGTTCAACAAAAAGGACACAGCGGTTATGGATGATCCATTAGTTTGAATCTGATCCATTTCAGACTGGAATTCTCATGGATCCAGTTTCGTCAAACACTCCGTGTTTCACGAAGGCCGCACCTAACGATTCCACCGTCGTCCTGACAACAAATAAAATTATCTTTTCGATACAATGTTCTGTTCTGAACAAATGCAGTGAGTAATCCCAAACAATTGGGCCCATGAAATGAAAATTCCGCTCAGAACTCTCATCATCGTGCAGTCGGCTGCATCGATCGGCTGATGCGCGCCAGCCTTTCGATGCAGTCTGACCAGCATCTCGGAACACGGAACGCCCAGAGCCCCAACGTTGGCCGCGTGGCGCTTCCTGCTCGGTGACGCTCTCCCAACCGTCAGCAGGAATCCCCGCCACGTCGCGGCCACCTGCTGGCGCCAGAGCGCGCGGGGATTTGATGCTCTGGTTTCAAGGGAGTGCCCTGAAGAGCGTAGGCAACGCTGGAAGGCAACGAGCCTTATCGATCGGCCGACACGCTTCGGATCTTTTCACGGGGGTGCCCGCGAGAATCCTTCACCCGAGGCTGGCCCATGAGCGCCTTGATTGGATCGAGCAGCAGCCGGATCGGCGCGAGCGCCCTGCGGACCTCTTGGGCCACCATCGCCCGCGTTTGGGCGTCGATGGTGACTGCTTCTTCTTGGCGCGCCCTCTGGGGCTTCGCCGTTGCCTTCGTGTGCTTTTCTTTTTTCTCGACCGTCGGTTCGGCCAAATCCAACCCGAACAGATCGGCCATGTCGTCGCTCTTCAGAACGCGCCCTGTCTTCGGTGCGGCCACCGCGAGCGCCTGTCCCGTGCCTGCCTGGGCCACCAGCTCCATCTCGTCGACCTGGCGCAGGCGGAAGAGCAGCTCGGGCTTCTCGTCGAGTCGCGCGCCGATCCCATAGAGCACTGCCGCGACGTGCTTACACATCGAAGCCCAGTCAGGGCAGCTACAGTTGAATTCGATCTCGTTGGGCGACGGGAAGAGCCCGCGGCCCTTCTGGCAGACGCGCTCCATGACCGCCTTGGAGAAGCGTCCCCGCAAGAGCTCCACCATCGAGTCGATGCTGCCCGCGCAGTCGGCGCAGACCGCCTTCCATCGTTTGGTTGGGAGGGGCGCGATCTCGATCTTGAGCTCATAGATCTCCGATCCGGAGACGAGGGCTGTCACCTTGCCGGGCTCGATCCGCAGGTCGATCACTGCGCCGTTGCGCACGTAAGAGCGACCGCGCGGGACCCGGGTGTCGTAGTCGCTGTAGTGCTCTAGGTTCGAGCACCACGACTTGCCCCAGAACGTGCTGGCGATGGCCTTGCCCTCGATGACCACTGGCTCGACCGCGCAGCCTTTTTTGCGGAGGCGCTCGACCTCGCGCTTCGCCGCCTGCCTCCTCTGCTCGACCGAGACATACTCAGGCCAGCCATCATATTCCCAGGCCATGGTCAGCTCCCTTCGGTCGCGGCCCGCAGATCGAGGGCGACCAGTTTCAACAGCTCATCGTCCTGCAGCTCGGTCAGGTTCAGCTCGGCGCCACCCTGGAGCAGGTCGCGCGTCAGCGTCTTCTTCGATTCGATGAGCTGATCGATCTTCTCTTCGATCGTGCCGCGGCAGATGAACTTGTGGACCAGCACGTTGCGCGTCTGACCAATTCGGAAGGCGCGATCGGTCGCCTGATCCTCTACCGCTGGATTCCACCAGCGATCGAAGTGGACCACGTGCGAGGCAGCCGTGAGGTTGAGGCCAGCGCCGCCTGCCTTGAGCGAGAGCACGAAGAACGGGACCGACTCGTCCTCCTGGAAGCGCCGCACCAGCTCCTTGCGTCTGGCCACCGCTGTCTCGCCGTGGAGCACCAGCCCAGCCTTGCCAAAGATGCCGCCGAGGAAGTCTGAGAGTGGTCGGGTCATCTCTTTGAACTGCGTGAAGACCAGCAGCTTTTCCTGGCGTTCGGCCATGACCTCGGCCAGCTCCCTGAGGCGCGCGAGCTTGCCGCTGTCTGCCTCGCTCCAGCCGCCGTCGCCCAGCCACTGCGAGGGGTGGTTGCAGATCTGCTTGAAGCGCATCAGGGCCGCGAGCACGGCGCCGCGCCGCTGGATACCGTCCGCGGATTCGAGCTTCTCGGCGAGCTCGGTGACGGCCTGTTGATAGAGCGCTGCCTGCCGCTTGCTGAGCGAACAGAACGCCTTGAGTTCGGTCTTGGCAGGCAGGTCGGGCGCGACGCTCTTGTCGGTCTTGAGGCGGCGCAAGATGTAGGGCCGGACCAGGTCGCGCAGCGGGCCGTAGGGATTGTTGGGGCGCGTGGCCAAGCCCTTGGCAAAGGCCGCGAACTGCTTTTGACCGCCGAGCAGGCCAGGATTGATGAAGTCGAAGATGGACCACAGATCCATCAAGCGGTTCTCCACGGGCGTGCCTGTCAGGGCGATCCGCGCACGCGCGTCGAGCGCTTTTGCCGCGCGGGTCTGCTTGGCATCTGGATTCTTGATGGCCTGTGCCTCATCGAGCGCGACCAAGCGCCATTTGGTCTTGGCGAGCCATGGCACGCGCAGGAGCGAGCCGTAGCTCGTGACCACGAGGTCCACGTTCGACAGGCGCTCGGCGTCCACGTTCTTGAGCTCGTCGGCGCTCATCGCGGAGGGATGCGCGATGAGCAGGTCGAGCGATGGCGTGAACCGCGCGGCCTCACTCGCCCAGTTGGAGAGGAGCGAGGCGGGCGCCACCAGAAGGCTCGGCTGCCGCGCTTCCCGCGTCGTCCGAAACGCCAAGAGGAGGGAGAGCACCTGGATGGTCTTGCCGAGCCCCATGTCGTCGGCGAGGCAGGCGCCGAGGCCCAGCTTGGCGAGCAGATGGAGCCATTGCACGCCAGCGGTTTGGTAGGGGCGCAGCGTGGCCTTCAACGGGTTGTCCGCATCGCCCAACTCGACCTTGGCCAGCCCTTCTGGACTGCGCAGCGATCGGAGCGTCTGGGCGAGCCATGGGCCCGCGGTGATCTGTGACCACTCGGGATCGAGCGAGGCGCGATCGTCCTCGTCGAGCGCGACGCCAGAGAGCAGGCGCGAGGCCTCCGCGAAAGAGAGGCCTTCGGCCCGCGAGGCGCTCTGGATGGCGTCGAGGCGATCGAGTGTGGCTTGCAGACGATCGCGATCGACCTCGACCCAGCGGCCGCGCACCAGCGCCATCCCCTCGGTCTGAGCGAGCAGCGCGCGCAGCTCGGCATTGGTGAGCGTCTCGCCGTCGAGCGTCACATCTAGCGAGAAGTCGAGCATCGCGTGCGCGGCCAGGACAGAGGGGTGATTGGCCCCGACGGTCACCTTGGCCCGTGGCCGAGGCGGCCTGCCGTTCGACCACGTCGCGGGCAGGCGCATGACGACGCCTGCCGACTGCAGCGCCGGGACATCGCGCAAAAGCTGGAGCGCCTCGTGCGGGGTCCAGCGCAGCGGATGGAAGATCTCGCCCGAGTCCACCATGGCCTTGAGCCACGGACAGTTCTGAGCCGCGCGTTGGACAGGCAGGAGCAGCGAGAGCAGGCGCTCCTTGTTGGCCGCGCCCGCGTATTCCTGGAGTGCCCGGCCGAGCGGCACGTGCTGGGCCTTGGCAGAGGAAGATAGGCGCGTGGTGTAGGTCGCCAAAAACGCGAATGGCGCATCGTCGTCCCGGCGGTTCTCGGCAAGGTTGAAGTAGAGGCGGCCCACCAGATTCCAGGCAGGGTTGCGCGCCTTGAGAAACTCCTGGAGCGAGAGCGCCGACTCTGCGTGCTCTTCGAGAAAGGCGCCGTCGAGCCTGCGCCAGAGCAGGGCGAGGACCTCGGGGGTGACGTATTCCGCGCCGGTCATTGGCGGCACTGCCTCGGCGAGGATCTCCAGATCGATTGGAGGCGCGGGCGACAGGGTGGTGCCTGTCTCGGCGAGCGCGCAGAGTTGCGCGACGTAGCGGGAGGCCAGCTCTCGGAAGAAGCTCAGCTCTGGCGGGAGCGCGGTGCCGACCTCTCCAGCGCCGAGCTGAAGCAGGCCATGGCCACTGCCGCGCGCGAACGCTTGCGTCAGGCGAGTGGCGAGCTCTGGGGCGAGAGCGAGGCCGTCGTCTGCCTCTTCGATGCGCAGATGACCGTGAGGCGTGATGACCGGGCGAAGAGCTCTGGCTCCCGGGGCATGATCGATGGGTGGCTTGAAAAGGGGCATGCCTCACTCAGTTGCTGTCAGGGGCTGGGCGAGTTGCCGCTGCCGACGATGTCAACTCATCTTCGAGGCCCATTCGCACTCTGAGCCCTTCTCTTCCCGACGCGCGATACGCCTGCTGTCGATCGCTCTGTTGCATTTTTATCATCGGATTTTCGCGGCCTGTTCTTCCTTCCGAAAAAAGAATGCGCCCCCTTCACGAAATCGAAAACGCCTGCTCGACAAGCCGTCCGCGCGAATCGTGGGGCATCGATCTCACCGAAGTGCGCGTCTTTTTCGCGTTTCGAATTTAGGACTTATCCCTTCATTATCCCGTCGCCCCACTTGTCCGTGAAACGCCAGCATTCGTTGCTTCGTCGGTCACTTCCGTCTGGAAGCTCCCTCCTCGCGCCTCATATGGCATTCCAAGTCCTTCGCGGTGCTCGGTCCTAATGAAAGGGATAAGTCCTTGGGTCTTGGGCATCATCGATTACTTCGGAAGTGGATTGATTGTTTTGCAGACGTTGAAGGACGTGAAAAGCGAAACGATTGTTTCAGAACTTCAAGACGTTTTTTTTCGAAACGGCAGTCCCGAATGATTCATTTCCGACAATGAAAGGGTCGTTCGCGATGAGGCGCTTGGGGATTCTTTGAAAAAGAATGGAACCAAGCACACCTTCATTCGCCCAGCGCATCCGTGGACCAATGGCAGAATCGAACGGTTTTTTCGCGCCTTCAAAGAGTTGATCGCCATTTGTTTCCCAATCATTCTCTAGGCAATCAACAGCTCATCTCATTCTGCGCAGGATTCTTCTCTTATTACGACGAAGCGCGTCCGCGCGGCAGATGGAATGGCTTCACGCCTGACGAAGTCTACTTCCATCGACCCCGATCCAAGCGCGCTATACCAACCACATTCTTCGACGGTCGGTTGAAGTGTTATCGCTTCGGCCTGTAAATTTACTTCCCATGGCTCTTTGATATTTTGAGAATATAAACGTTCGATCAATCGTGTGGTGTGCTCGGCGAATCATAAAAAAACAATAAAAACAAATGAGCTCGAATTCTTGAGACGCACCGATCCTCTTCGCGAAATTTCATTTCTGTCTCTATATTGAAACATTACAATGAATGGGTGTATTTATATGGTCATATTAAGGATGCAACACTAAAGGGGTCTAAAATAGACATCAAACTTTCTTGAAAAGCTGCACAGACTTCCCCGTCTCAAGAAAGAGGAACATCGATGGAGCTCACCGCTGAACAATTCAAAATCATCGAGCCAACGTTTTCCTAGCAGGCAGGGAATAGGAAATGTCGAGATCAGCAATTTTGAGATCACGAATGCCATGCTTTGATTTTTGAAAAATGGCTGCAAATGGAGAGGCCTTCCCGAGAAATTCGGAAAGGGTTTGAATGAAAATAAAATGAATTTGCCTCACCCTGGCAATCGGCCCCGCCGCTCCGCCTTTTTGTGCGATCCGCCGAGCGGGATGAGGGTGAAGTGGACGCGGTTGCGCTCGGACTCGACGGTGCGGCGCTCCTGGCGGCGCCCGTTCAGCCAGTAGGCCATCTCCAGCGGCTCCCACTCATAGGGCTGGCCGTTCATCCGCACGCGGCCTTGCGCCACGCCGAGCGTCACCTCGCGCAGCGGCATCTTGTGCAGGTCGCGCAGCATGGCCTCGAAGCGGCCCTGCCGGATGGGGTCGAGGTATTGGAAGTAGGTCCGGGCCGCGTAGGCCATGTGATACCAGGCGGGCCGGAACGCCACGGCGGGCAGCTTGAGGTTTTTGGCCATGCGCGCAAACAGCTCGCCCATCTCGCGCATGAGCCCGAGGCCCGGCACTTCCTGGCCTGGCAGCGCTGGCCGCTTCTCGCTGAAGCTGGCCCTCGGGTTCCGCAGGGTCATCCAGTGGATGTAGAGCACCTCGATTGCTTCGAGCCGCTTCTTCTCCACGACGGCCTCGATGAGCACGTGCTCGTTGCCGTCGAAGTGGCCGAACAGGCGGAAGCGCTCGCCCGGGCTCGACTCGTCGATCTCCACGCGGAAGCCAGAGAATCCCAGGCGGCTCAGGTGCCGGAGCAGGCCCACGCGCTCCAGGATGAGTTCGAGGTTCTCGGCGGTGAACGCACCGAGCAGGCGCTGCTGCGAGGGGCCGCACACGAGGCTCTCGTCGAGATCCTCGGGCCGCAGCTCGAAATCGTCGAGTGCGCCGATGCCGAGCGCCCGCCAGATCTCCGAGTAGTGCGCGCGCATCGGATCGAAGCGTTTGGGGATGGGCTCTTTGGAGCGGTGCTTGAGCGCGAGCACGGTCCCCGCGAGGACCTTCCAGGCATCGCGGTGGTAGCCACCCGCTGGCAGGAACACGGCGGGCCTGCCGGTGAGGCGCTCGGCGACCATCAGATCACGGCGGCGCGCGCCGGCCAGCGTCAACCCCAGCCGCCCCATGCGATCCCCGGCCAGGACATCGCCGCCGACCAGCACATAGGTCAGGTCGGCGTGGGGCATCCGGCACAGGAGCGCGTCGAGGGCCTTCAGGTATTTCTCGTCGGGGCAGGCCGCGGGCAGGAGCGTCTCGTCCACACCGTCGAGTGGCTTCCAGAACGAGCCGGAGAGCGAGCCGATCCACACCTCACTCTGGCCAGCGAAGCAGGCGGCCGTTCCGTCGGGCGGGTGCGCGTCGAGGTCGAGGATCGCGACCTTGCCCTTGAAGCCCTCGGCGCGCAGCACCGCAGTGGCAACGGCCACGTCGTTCACGGCACACAGGCCGCCGCCCTTGTCCGGGAAGGCGTGGTGAAAGCCGCCGATCATGTTCACGGCGCTCGTGCGATCCCTGAGCGCGGCGCGCGCCGCGTCGAGCGTGGCCCCGCACGCGATGCGGATGGTGTTGACCGTCTCGTCCACCGGGATGTCCGACGCGTCGACGGCGAAGATCATGGCGAGCGTCTCGCCGCTGCTGAGCGACTCCAGGTAGCGGGACGTGTGGACGCGGGCCAGGTCCGCATAGAGCACGCGCTGCGGGGCGAGCAGCTCGTCGCGCGTGATGGCGCCGCTCGCGATGAGATACCAGACGACGTAGTCGGCGCGGCGCGGCTCGGTGCCCGTGGACATCTCCACCGTGGAAAGCGGCCAGCGGAAGATGGCGTCGTAGAACAGGGCCACGGGCAGGTTGCGCGACAGGCCCAGCTTCTCGATGGCAGCGCGGACGAGCGGCTGGCGGGTGACGAGCCTGGAGAGCCCGTCGAACGGGAAGCTCATGGCGCCGCGCTCCCGCCCCTGCCCTCGCTTTCGCTTTCGCTCCCCGCCATGGACCGCTTCGAGGTCGAGTTCGACATGTCCTCGCAGGTCAAGCCTTCGCCCGGCGCGCAGTTCTGGCCGATGAGGCAGCCGCCCTTGTGGCCAAAATCGACGCAGCGGATCTTGGGGCAGTCGTCGAGGGCTGGATCGCAGGGCTGGCGCGTCGTCGTGCACTCGCGCGTGACCGGATCGCAGGCGTCCTGCGCGCAGTCGTCGTCCTCGACACACGCGCAGAAGCTCTCGTTGGCGCCCTCCTTGGGCACGCACACGCCGTAGCAAAAGCCCGCCTCCTCGTCGCACAGCGCGCTGTTCGGGCAGTCCGCGGACGTGGCGCATGGGATGGCGCTGCGGTTCTCGGGCTTTTTGCAGTCCGATGTGTCGGTGCACCTGGTGCGCATCCAGACGACGATCACGTCGTTGCAAGTGAAGCCATTGGGGCACGCCTGGCCTCTGCTGCAGTCCGCGCCGCAGAACTGGTTCTGGTTGTAGGTGCTGTAGAGGCAGAAGTTCGGGCCACGGCCGCAGGTGGACTGGCCCGCGACGCCAGACATGCACGGGTCGCAGTAGGGCCGCGTGGTCACGTCGTAGTCGCTCGCGCAGCGTGGCGGCAGCTCGGCGCCGCTCTCGTCCTGGAGGCAGCGTTCGCCAAAGGCGCAGTAGTCGTCCGAGATGCAGCGGTCGTTCGCGCAGCGGCCCACGGCGCAGGCCATGCGACCGGCCTCGTCCGTCGCGTCGCAGGCGCAATCTGACTCGTCGCCATCGTCGGCGGTCGCGCACAGGCAGGCATCACCGAGCGTGCAGTCTCCGTGGCTACGGCAGCCCGGTCGGCAGGTGGCCAGCGTGCTGTCGCAGATCTCACCCCAGGCGCAGTGGAGGTCTGTCGCGCACCGACCATTGGCCAGGCAGGTGTTCGTCGTCGGATCGCAGAAGAAGCCGCCGGGGCAGTCGCGCGAGTCGGCGCAGCCCACGAGCTGTTGGCAGTAGCCCTGGGTGTTGCAGCGCTCGCCCTCGGCGCAGGCTTCGTTCGTCCGGCACAGGCACGTGCCCGAAGCCACGTCGCAGCGGTGGCTGGCCAATGGCCCGCAGTCCTGGTCCTGCCGACAGCCAGTGACGACCGTCTGCCCCGAGGAACAGGCGAGCGTTGGGAGGAGGGCGAGGATCGCGAGCGCGGGGGCGAGGATGGGGCGAGCTGACATGGGGAGAGTTCTCTTGAATGGCGTGAAGCGAGTTCGGAGGGGCGCGCCGCAATGCCGACCCGTCAAGGACTTATCCATCGATTATCCCGTCGCCCCGCTCGTCCGTGAAACGCCAGCCTTCGTTGCTTCGCTCTTCACTTCCGTCTGTCTGGAAGCTCGCGCCTCGCGCCTCGTCTGGCATTCCCCGTCCTTCGCGTTGCTCGGTCCTCATCGAGGGATAAGTCCTAAGGCGTTTATCTCTCTAGGCTTCCCTCTCCTCGTCGCTTCGCGTCAGGGAGAGGGCGCCCTACGGCGACTCTGGTTCAGGCTCTGGCGCCTCGAGCTCTGGCACGCGCCGCAGGGGGACCTGGAAGCTGCCGCTCGCCCAGCACGACTGCGAGGACATGTTGAAGTGGCTGTAGCTCCAGAAGTCGTAGTCGAAGCGAGGGGCGCGCGCGGCCTGGAACGAGACGCTCAGCGTGTCCATCGCGGGATCGATCGACGCGGCGAGCGCGGCGGGCAGGGTGAACTCGGTGCTCGTCCCCGGGAGCACGACTTCGAGGGTCTCGAACCCAGCGCCAGCGTGGAAGATCCAGATGTTGAGGCGCAGCAGATCCGATCCGACGCCGCCCTCGAAGCGCCAACGGAGCGTCCCGTCGAAGAGGAGTTCGATCGGCGCGGTCGGATCCGACGGCTCGATCGATCCGAGCGGTTCACTCGGCCCGATCGGGATCAGGCGGCCCAGCATCGGGCCCACAGTGACGCCGCCGTTCAGCGCGCCCGCGCTCTGCTGGTAGCAGTAGCTGGTGAAGGCGTTGTCGGCGGACGTGCTCTTGTTGAGGAACAGGAAGTTCTGCGCGTCGAGCCTCGGCAGGCCCGTCATCGAGAGCGCTCCGGTGGTGCCCGTGGTCGGCCCGAACCCGACGTAGCCGTCGTTGCCGAGCGCGAGCCAGGCATGGACCGAGTGCGTCAGGACGCGGCCAGCCTCGACCGGATCCTCGGGATCGAGCGCGGCAGGCTCGGGCAGGACGGTGACGGGCAGCGTCTGGTCGAGGTGCATGTCGAGCCGGATGTCGAGGTTCACCGCGGGCGTGTTCGGGCCAACGGCCACGTTGCGCAGCAGGCCCATCAGGTGAGGCGTCAGGATCTGGGTCTGCGTGTCGTAGATGCCGAACACGGCGTAGAGGCTCTGCAGGCCGGGCGTGCCATAGATGGTGAACGGACCGCCGTCGCTCGTGACGCGCCAGCGTTCGCCGATGGCGTCGCGCGTGCTCGGCGCGGTCGCGGCGCCAAAGGGTGGCAGCAGGTAATAGGAGCTGGGCACGGTCCAGACCTCGGCCATCGCGAGTTCGTCCGGTCCGAGCGGCCTCGGGAGCTTGAAGCCCGTCACCGTGCCGCTGATCACCTGCGTGGACGAGCCGAGCGAATAGTCGGGCGCGGTCGTGGAGCCGCCAGAGGCCGTGCTTCCACTGGGCAGGCTCGACGTGCCGCCCTCGCTCGAACCACCCGGGGAGCTGTCCGAGCCGCCGACCGAGGCCGAGCTGCTCATCTGGGTCAGGAAGACCGCGAGGTTGGCGCTGCTCTGGTTTTCGACGACGAGCGTCTGGAAGCCCGCCTTCTCGAAGGTGACGCGCAGGGGCCGGTTGAAGCCGGGCGACTGGAGGGTGAGCTGGCCATCCGCGTTGGTATAGCCGCTCGCCAGAGGCGTCACCTCGCCGTTGGCCGAGGCCGTCACGCGCACGTCGGCGATGCCCTGTGTCGAGGTCCAGAAGACGGTGACGTTGAGCGTGCCCGCGATCGCGCCGCCCGTGCTGCCGCCCAGGTTGGCCGAGGCATCGCGATACGTGTAGCCGCCCGCCAGCGCGTCGCTGGCGTTGCCCAGGTGGACCGACACATCGACGCTGCCAACGCGACCGGGCGGCACGCGGCCCACCAGGCGGCTCGGGCTGACGATCGCGACGTCGCGCAGGGTCGAGGTGCCGAAGAGGACGGTCATACCGGGCGCGAACCCCGAGCCGTAGATCGAGACCTCGTCGCCTCCGGCGATCGTGCCAGACGCGGGCGCGACCGTCGCGATGGCGAGCGGCGCCATGAAGGTGAAGCCACCCGCCAGCGCGTCCGCGTTCGTGGGATCGGCCCGCTCGAAGACGGTGACATCGACGAGGCCGTTCCCTGCGGGCGCCCGCGCGCGCAGCGCGGTGTGGCTCAGGCGCTCGACCTCGATCGCGTCCAGGCCGCCGAAGCGCACGCCAAAGGTCGTCCCCTCGTCGAAGCCCTCGCCGCCGAGCTCGATCCAGTCGTCGGCCAGCCCAGAGGCTGGGCTGACGGCGTCGAGCTTCACGTCGTAGCGAAACGCGCGCTCGAGGAGACGCGCACGGCCCTCGGCATCCTCGAAGCGCAGCGTGGCCCAGTGGTTGGCCTGACCTGGCGGGAGGGTCAGCCTGAGCGCGTCATCCGATTCGAAATCGATCGGCCGATCGTCGATCCAGACGGCCGCGATTTCGTCGAGGTGCGCGCCGAAGACGTGGACGACGCTGCTCGCGTCTGCCGGACCGTGCGTTGGCCAGAGCCCGACGATCTGGAACGGCGCCTCGCCCTCTTCGGAGGCGCTGAAGTCTGGGTCGACGTAGAGAAGTCCGCCGTCGAGCCACGCCTGAACGCCGCTGCCCTGCGCCTCGGCTTTGACCGGCACGACGCCTGACTGGGCGCGCGGCGGCGCCAGGAACCGGAGCGAGGTCGCGCTGACGATCGAGAAGGGCACGGGGCGATCGTCCACGGACAGCGCCGAGATCTCGTCGAGCGCCTTGCCCGTGAGCTCGATCTCGACATCGCCGGTGAGCGGGACGGCGCGCGGCGCGATCGCGTCGAGTGCGAGTGGCGACTCGTAGCGAAAGGCGCCGATCCGCGTTGCCAGTCCGTTCTCGTTGAAGGCCTGGACGACGACGGAGCCTTCGGAGGCGGCAGGCGGCGTGCGGACACGGGCGCGGCCATCGTCCAGCAGTTCGACGTGGGTGGCCGGGCGCTCGCCAAAGAGCACGGAGAGCCCACCACCGAAGCCCTTGCCCGTGAGCTCGACCAGTTCACCGCCTTCGGTCGAGCCAACGGCGGGCGCGATCGCGTCGAGCGCGATGGGCTCGTAATAGGTGAAGCAACCTTCGCAGCGCGCCTCGCCCGAGGGGTTCCTGAGCACCACGTCCACGGCACCGAGCTGGCCTTCGGTCGCGGGTGGCGCCTTGGCTTCGAGATACAGGTCGTTGATCAGGACGAGCTCGATGGCCGGTCGATCGGCGACGAGCACGGTCGTGTCGGCTTGGGCCGCTGTCGCGCCGCTCGCGAAGCTCTTGAAGAACCCCGAACCAGAGAGCACGAGCGTGGTGCCGCCTGCGGCCGGGCCACGAGAGGGCGAGACGCTCTGAAGCACGAGGGAGGTCGGCTCGATGGCGCCATCGCCTGAATCGCTGGGGTCACCGCCATCGTCGTCGTCGGGTGTCGAAGCGTCGCCCGAGGCGTCGGTGTCAGCGGGGAGCTCGGCATCCGCCGAAGCGCTCGCGTCCGACTCTGATCCAGCCGTTCTCGTCTCTCCGGCGCAGGCAGTCAGGCCGCACAGCAGCAGGGCGAGCAAAGCGATCGGCGAAAGGCGTGTCATCTCAGTTCTCCCGTCCGTCGGGATCGGTGCGACGTGTAGAGGCGGACCCGATGTGTCTGTCCGAAGTCCCGCCCCATACATCCCTTGACGAGGACCGAGCGCGCTATTCGCAAGAAACGCCGAATCGAGAGCTCGGTTGTTTCGACAGGCGTGAGGGAAGGGGCATCGCCCCGATCGGAATCTCCAGAGGCGGCTTCGAGCCTCACTCGCCGGGCGTAAAGCGATCAGGGCAATCGAGTTCCATCGATAATTATCCCGTCGCCAAAGCTCGTCCGTGAAACGCCAGCCTTCGTTGCTTCGCTCTTCGCTTCCGTCTGGAAGCTCCCGCCTCGCGCCTCGTCTGACATTCCCCGGCCTTCGTGCTGCTCGGTCCTGATCAAGGGATAAGTCCTCAGGAATAAGTCCTGAGCGGCAGGTGACCCGAAGAGGCGTCTCGACGCCCGGTCGATCGTCCATCGAGACAAGACGCAGCTCAGGGCTGGATGGCTCGGCGCGCCAACCCCTGCCTCATGTCATGGCACGGGCGCGGCGGTCGGCTTCGGCTCCCGCTGGCTTTTTCCGTTGGCGCTGCCACTCGCGGGCGGCGTGCCGCGCTTCTTGAGCGCGTCTGCAAAGGCCAGGACGCCCGTCACATAGGCCCCTTCATGGTTATAGCCCCAGACCGCCTTCTTCTTGAGCTCGGGCGTCGGGCCAAAGCCGTGCGCCTTCAGGTAGTTCGCGATCGAGGCGATCGAGTCGGCAAACGTGAACAGATCGATCTTGCCGTCGCCGTCGCCATCCTCGGCCCAGCGCAGGCTCGCGGGCATGAACTGCGGAAAGCCGAGCGCGCCAGCCCAGGAGCCCTCGATGTCGAGCGGATCGATGCCGCGCGCCTTTGCGGCGCGGACGAGCACCACCAGATTGCGGCGCGCCCGCGAGCGGATCTTCTCGACGCGCGCGCGCTGCTTCTCATCGGTGATCAGCCCTCGCTCGGCCTTTTGGGAGAGCGCCACGGCGCTCGCCTCGTCGATGAAAAAGGCCTGCGAGACGAAGCTGTTGAAGGCGACGAAGTCACCCGTGATGGTGCCCAGGCGCGACTCCCACATGAGGATGCTGACGATGACCTCGCGATCCACGCCGTGGCGCGCCTCGACCTCGGCGAGGAGCTTGGCATTCGCGGCCATGAACTCCGCCCCCGCCTGGATGCGCTCCTCTTTGAGGAAGCGCTCGAGCAGATCCACGTGTCCCTTGTTCTGGCGCTGGAGCATCGACGGCGCGACGATCGAGATCGTCTTGTCCGGGTAGAGGCGCTCGGCGCGTGGGTCATCGAGGATGGCCTCCGCCTCTGCGCGCGTCAGCTGCTTCTCCCAACTGTTCTTCGAGGGCGCGCAGAAGTCCCGCAGGAGCGCCTCTCGGTCCGCGCTACCGACGCCCAGCTTCGCGGAGGCCCGCCAGGTGTCTGGCTTCGCCGGATCGAACGGGGCGATGGCTGGGGCGGCTTTGGATGGGACATCCGCCGCTTTTTCAGAGGAACCCCAGACAATGGGTGAATAAGAAATGGCGATAGTGAATAAGCCCAATGAGATCTTGCGACAGGCCGACACAATATATTTCATAAGCATTTTGGAAGGCTTCTCCCCTCTGAAAATGGCGCGATTTGGTGGCGCCGCAGCTAACACGAAACAAATGTGCCGCCATTTTTTGTTGCTCAGTGTTTTTTGCCTTGCATTCCTGAATGGAAGTGTAAGGTGCGCCGCCGCCTCTTGGCGGAGCCAATTTCCCTGCTGGGAAACCAGCATTCCAACCACCGCGACACGCAAGGAGTCTTCACCATGGCCAAGGCCACTGAAACCAAAACCTCGAAGCGCAAGCCCAACGCCGCGTTCATGAAACCCCTCACGCCGGACGCCGCGCTCGCCAAGATCATCGGCAACAAGGCGCTGCCCCGCACCGAAATCGTCAAGCTCCTGTGGGCTTACATCAAGGAGAAGGACCTTCAGGACAAGGTGAACAAGCGGATGATCAACGCCGACGCCACGATGAAGGATTTCTTCGATGGCAAGGATCAGATCTCGATGTTCGAGATGACGAAGCAGGTCAGCAAGCACGTCACCGCCGCCTGAGTGAACGACGCTGCTTCGAAAATTTTAAACCGCTGGTCATTTTCAGAGTGACCGGCGGTTTTCTTTTGGGGCGGTCGAGGCCACTTCTCGAATCGCGGTCGGAATCCAGGACACATCTGCAATTATTCCGTCGCCCCGCTCGTCCATGAAACGCCAGCCTTCGTTGTTTCGTTGGTCCCTTCCGTCTGGAAGCTCAAAGCCTCGCACCTCGTCTGACATTCCCCATCCTTCGCGGTGCAAAGGTCCTCATCGAGGGATAAGTCCTCAATCCTTCGGCGTTCGCTTTTCCTCCCTCCTCTGAATATCACGCCCGCCGATCGCCTCTCAGTGCGGCGGTGGCATCGGAGCCAGCGCATGAAACTCGCCATCATCGGAACAGGCTACGTAGGCCTCGTCGCGGGGACCTGCTTCGCCGACAGCGGCAATCAGGTCATCTGCGTGGACGCCAATGCGGCAAAGATCGCCCAGCTCCAGGCCGGGAGGATCCCCATCTACGAGCCAGGCCTCACCGAGATGGTCCAGAAGAACGTCCGACAGGAGCGCCTGCGCTTCTCGACCTGCCTCGAAGAGGCTGTCCGCGGCTCCGAGATCATCTTCATCGCCGTGGGCACGCCACCGGGCGAGAACGGCGAGGCGGACCTCGGCCACGTCCTGGCCGTGGCGCGCGACATCGGCCGTGCCCTGACGACATACGCGGTCGTCGTGGACAAGAGCACGGTCCCGGTCGGGACGGCGGATCGGGTGCGCGAGCTCATCGCCGCCGAGACGGACGTGCCCTTCGACGTCGTCTCCAATCCAGAGTTCCTCAAGGAGGGGGCGGCCATCATGGACTTCCTCAAACCCGATCGCGTCGTCATCGGCACGGACAGCGAGCGGGCGCGCCACCTCATGGCCCAGCTCTACGCGCCGTTCGTCCGCACGCAGAACCCCATCCTGTTCATGGACACGCGCTCGGCAGAGCTGACCAAATACGCCTCGAACGCGATGCTGGCCGCGCGCATCAGCTTCATGAACGAGATCGCGCTGCTGTGCGAGCGTACGGGCGCCGACGTGGACCACGTGCGCAAGGGCATGGGTGCGGATCGCCGCATCGGCTACCCCTTCCTGTTTCCGGGTGTGGGCTATGGCGGCAGCTGCTTCCCCAAGGACGTGCAGGCGCTCCTCGCGACCAACCGCCAGCACGGGCTCGACGGTCTGCTGCTCCAGGCGGTGGAGGCCATCAACGCGCGCCAGAAGCAGCTGCTCGTGGACAAGGCCGTCGCGCGCTTTGGCGAGGATCTGCGCGGGCACGTGTTCGCGATCTGGGGACTCTCCTTCAAGCCAAACACGGACGACCTGCGCGAGGCGCCGTCGCTCGTCGTCATCGACGGTCTGCTCCAGCGTGGCGCCAAGCTCCAGATCACCGATCCGATCGTGACGCGCGACATTGCCGGTGGCCGCATCGACGCGCGCGCCCTGTTCTGCCCAGGCCCGTATGAGGCTGCTGAGGGCGCCGACGCGCTGTTCGTGATCACCGAGTGGAACGACTACCGGCACCCAGATTTCGATCGCCTGCGCCAGCTCATGCGCCAACCGATCGTCTTCGATGGTCGCAACATCTTCAGTCCCGCCGCCGTGGCCGCGAGCGGTTTCGAGTATTGCGGTGTGGGCCGAGGCTGAGGCCCACTCGAGCGAGGTCGATGAGAGAGATGACGAAGCCACTCGATGAGGCGCGTGTGAGGACAGAAGAGCATGGCAACGCCGCTGACATCAGCCTTGCTCCGGCCATCGTCGTTCCTCCCCATGAGGCCCATGAGGACGACCTCGCCACCATCGATGCCGATGTGGTGAGCCCGATCATGGCAGCCGCGCCCGAACGCCTGCCGCGCGTGTTGTGGCGCGCGTTGCGCCCCCGTCAGTGGACGAAGAACGTGGCGGTCCTGGCCCCGCTCTTCTTTGCGCACCACGCGCTCGATCCGCGCCTCGCTGCGCACGCGCTCATCGCGACGCTCGCCTTCTGCCTGCTGTCGAGTGCCGTCTATCTGTGCAACGACGTGGTCGATCGGGAGCGCGATCGGCGTCACCCAGCCAAGCGCCATCGCCCCATCGCGAGCGGCGCGCTCAGCGTTCCAAGCGCTGTGGCCATCGCGGCCCTGCTCGCTGGTCTTGCGCTCGGCACCTTTGCCTGGCTGGGGCTGGCCGTCCTCGCGGGCGCCGTGGGCTACCTCGCCCTCCAGGCGCTCTACACGGTCGTGCTCAAGAAGCAGGTCATCGTGGACGTCATCGCCATCGCCATCGGCTTCGTCCTCCGCGTGGCCACCGGCGCGCTGTCCGTCGGCGTGCCCATCTCGAACTGGCTCTACCTCTGTACCTTCCTGCTCGCGCTCTTCCTGGGGTTCTCCAAGCGCCGCGCGGAGCTCGCGTTGCTCCAGGAGAGAGCGGCGGCGCACCGTCCTGGCCTCGACGCGCTGAGCCTGCCCCTGCTCGACCAGCTCATCGCCGCGGTGACGGCCTCCACCATCCTCGCCTTCGCGCTCTACACGATGAGCCCAGACACCATCGCCAAGTTCGGCAGCGAGCACCTCATGCTGACTCTGCCGTGCGTGGTCTATGGCGTGTTCCGCTACCTCTTCCTGGTCTATCGGAAGGGCGCGGGCGGCTCTCCAGAGAAGCTCCTGCTGCGCGACAAGCCGCTGCTCATCGCCATCGCGCTCTTCGTGCTCATCGCTGGCGCCGTGATCTACGGTCCACGCCCCATGGCGGGGGGAGCGGATCGGGATCGGTCGAGTGCGGCACCGATGTCGAAGGTATCGCGGACGCCGTGACGCCGTGTCAGCGTCGTCGTCATCGGAGGGCAATCGAGAGCCCGTAGGCGGGCGTGGCCTGTGTGGGCGGGGTTGGAGCAGGGTGGAAAAACCCGGCATCGAGCGTGTGGTCGGGGGGAGGGACGCCTGACTTGTCGCGAGGCGTTTCGAGCTGGATTTCCGCTTCGCTTCAACCCTGCCTACGCCCGTTCGGTCGGCGAAAGACGCACAGCGCGCGACGACGGCGTGTCCAATTGGTCCATCAAGGACTTATCCCTTCATTAGGACCGATAATAATTAGGACCTCTGCACCGCGAAGGACGGGGAAAGCCAGACGAGGCGCGAGGAGGGAGCCTCCAGACGGAAGTGAAGGGCGAAGCAACGAAGGCTAAAGGCTAGCGTTTCACGGACAAGCTTTGGCGACGGGATAATCGAGGGATGAGTCCTTAGTCCAATGACCGCAATCGCCGACGAAGGGTGTCGCGGAGCGCCTCGGACACAAAAAAAGGACGCGGAATACCGCGTCCTTTTCTCTTGGGGCTTGGCTCGGCCCAGACGTTCAACGGCCTGGCGCGATCTCTCGATCGTGGATCAGCTGCCCAGGCCCAGAAGCGCATCCATGCCAGAGGGGCCGACGACGGCCTCGTTCTTCTGGATCTTGGCCTTGTTGCGCAGGGCCGAGAGGAGGCTATCGAGCGCCTCCGTGGCGCGCTTCTCCTCGAGAGCCTGGCGCTGCGAGCTCATCGTCGCGGGATCTTTAAGCTCGTCCAGGTTGGCCTTCTCGTGCTTGTCGAGCGAGAGGACGACGAACATCTCATTGCCCTCATAGACCTTGTCGGCGGCCCCTTCCTTCATCGTGGGCAGGTCTTGAGCGAGCGCGGCGAGCGTGCCGATGCGCGGGATGTAGTCGCCCGTGAGGCGGAAGTCTCCGGTCTCCTCGACGCGCGGGGCACCGAGTGGAAGGGTCGCGCCCTCGGTCGCCTCCGCGGGCCACTGCTCCGCCAGCGACTTTCCTGCCTTGAGCGCCTCGAGCGTGGCCTCGGCCTTTGCCTTTGCCTTGGCCTTGGCGAGATCGTCGATGAGCAGCTCCTTGGCGATCGATGGCGTCACCTCTTCGAGGGAGATGACCTTGGCCTCCTGGACATCTTCGACCTTGATCAGGTGGACGCCAAACTGGGTGACGACGGGCTCGGAGATGTCGCCCGGCTTCATCGCAAACGCGGCGTTCTGGAACGCGGGGACCATCGTGCCCTCGCCGAACTTGCCGAGGTCGCCGCCCTTGTCCTTGCTGCCCGGATCTTCGCTCTCCGCCTTGGCGAGCTCGGCAAAGTCAGCGCCGCCCTCGACCTTGGCCTTGAGCGCTTTGACCTTCGCGATGGCCTGCGCCTCAGTCATCGTGGGCGAGGTCTTCACGAGGATGTGGCGCGCGTGGACCTGCTTGGGCGTGTTGTAGCGCGCGTTGAACTGCTCGTAGTGCGCCTTGATCGTGTCGGCATTGCTCGCCGCGAAGGCGTCGATAGCCTCGGCCGTCGGCGCGTCGAGGTCAGCCTTCTGCGCGCGGACCTGAAAGCGGACGAGGGAGAGCGCGTATTTTTCCTTCTCGCGCATGAGCTCGGCAGTCACCTCGTCGTCGCTGGCTTTGGCGGCGCCCGAGAGACCCGCGACCATCTTCTGGACGAGGAGGCCGTCACGAATCTGATCTTCGAACTGCCACATCATCATGCCGAGCTGGCGCTCGACGATGTCCTTGTAGAGCTCCTGGCTGAAGGCGCCGTCCTGTTTGAAGTTCGGGACCTTGTCGAGCTCGGCGCGGACATCCTCGTCGGACACGCGCAAGCCTTCGGCCTTGGCAGCCTGGATCAGGAGCTCGCGGTCGATGAGCTGGTCGAGGATGGGATGCCCCAAGCCCAAGGCGTCGGCCTGCTCGCGGGTCACCTCCTGGCCGCGCTCGCGCATCGCGTCGAGCTGACGCGCATAGGCCCTCTCGAAGTCCATGCGGGAGATTTTTTGACCGTTCACTTTGGCGGCGAAGCCATCGCCCGGTCCCATCGAGCCAGAGCGGCAGCCCGTCGAGGCTGGCCCAAAGGAGAAGATGAAGACGATGATGATGATCCCGAAGAGGAAGATGAGGATCGAGGATCGGGAGTTCTTGCGGAGGTTGGCCAGCAACATGTTTGGAAATGCTCCTTGGGGCTTCGGAGGTCATGCCCCTGACAAAACAAAACGCTCGACTCGAAGCTCCCGAAAACAGCCCGTGTCGGCGTTGCCTTCCCTCCGGAGTTTTGCCCCGGAGGCGACTCGTGAGTGATGCACCTCGATGCGCCAGGGCGGATTTTGGGCGCCTGTCGAAAGGCAGTCACCACCGGCGTTTCCCCCCAGAGAGGAGGGGTCGGAAAAAAAGCGCAGCACTCTAGGGGAAACAGCGGAGAAAACGCAAGAAGGGGCTGAGGAATTCACTGGGTGGCCGGGGTCTAACGTTACTTGAGACGTCCCCACCCCACTACGACGCCGCCCCACCGATCTTCTGCTCTGGTTGAGAGGGGCAGGGCAATCGAGTTCTCGGTTTTCGGATGTCACGGGTGATGGGTGCGTAGCAACCATCTTGCGGTTCAAGGGGGAAGTGCGAGGGGAGGGGCGATCAGGCCAGGCTCATTTCCGAATTCCACGAGCAATTCTTTCGAATGAGCGTGTCGGCGATGACGAGGGTTTTCCGCATTCCGGCGACGATGGATGGTTTTCCCTTTTCGCGCAGGCGCCGGACGAATGTCGTGATGGGAGAATCGCTACATCGCCAGCTCCCGAAAATGGCCAGGAAGAGGCTCTGCCGCACGTCGCCGCGTCCGCCCCGGATACTTCTCGTGCCGCGCATCGACCCGCTGTCGCGATTGAAGGGCGCCAGGCCCACCAGCGCCGCGCCGCTATCCTAGCGACTGTCGAGCGCCCGATCTCAGGCAGCAGAGCCACGAGCGTCATCGACAGGGTTTTGCCGATACCCGGAATCGAATCGAGGAGTTTAGGACTTATCCCTTAATTATCCCGTCGCCCCACTTGTCCGTGAAACGCCAGACTTCGTTGCTTCGCTCTTCACTTCCGTCTGGAAGCACCCGACTCGCGCCTCGTCGGACATTCCCCGTCCTTCGCGGTGCAAAGGTCCTAATGAAGGGATAAGTCCTTAGCCTTGGCCATCCACGCATCATTCACCTCGATCGTCGCATCGAAGCGACGATCGATTTCCCCCAGGCGCTCTTTGAGCCAGCGCAGGTGCGCCTCGATGTCGCGCTTCACCACCGCGCTCGCACGACACAGGCGATTTTTCTCCGCGACGATCATGTCGGAAATCTGCCGACGGCGATGCACGAGGCTGACGAGCGTCTCGGCCTGAGGATCCTCGGGCGCGTGAGAGGGCGGCGGCGGGGCGATGCGCTGCGCGAATTCGGCGAGCAGTTTCGCGTCGAGGGCATCGGTTTTGGCCAGAAACCCCATGGCTTTGCCGAAATCCCGCACGCGCTTGGAATTGACGCGTGCCACCGGCAAACCCGCTTCGAGCAA
>JAISIF010000089.1 GCA_031262165.1 Myxococcales bacterium
CCCCCCAACGCCCCTACACATCCCGATTCGAGATCAAAAAAATAGAACTCGACCGCCCTGGCGAGGATCCCAGGGCAATCGAGTTCTGGATTGGCTTGACACGCCCACTGCCTCCGGCCCTCCGGGTCACCTCCCGATGTGGGTCGAAATTTTCTTCGTGTCCCACGGAGCCAACCCGTAGGGGCGGATGGCAATCCGCCCGTGCGCAACGCCACTCGACGATCGACTCACCTTCGACGACGGGCGATTGGTAATCGCCCCTACGCACCCATCATCCGTGACATCTGAAAACCGAGAACTCGATTCCAAACCGTCGGCATTGAGAAGAGCACAGCGACGAAGCAATCCAGGGCACTTCCATAAAAGCCAGCATTTGTTCGTCGATTTACCCAGCGCTAAGAAATAAATTCGTTCCAATTATTATAGTCATATAAAAACCATCGCAAATATATTTTGTATTCACAAATGATAGCCACCAGTGATTTAGGATTTATCCCTTAATTAAGACCGAGCACTGCTCTTGGATTGTAAGATTCATACATAGACAAGGGGATGAAGCCCCTTGTCTGAAAAAAATCATTGAATCGTCATCAATTCGTCGGCGCGGGCTGGAAGGACAGATACCAATCGACCATACGGCTCCCCTGCGCCTGTCCCTGCCCCTGGGCGCGTTGGAAAGCCTCGTCGGCCGTCTTGGGCGCTGGGACGATGACCTCGTCGCCCGGCTCCCAGTCGGCAGGCGTGGACACACCGTATTTGTCGGTCGTCTGCATGGCCATCAGGATGCGTTTGATTTCCTGGAAGTTTCGACCATTGGTCAGAGGGTAATAGATGATTGCGCGGACCTTTGATTCGGGATCGATGAAGAATGTCGCGCGGACGGCGCTCGTGTTCGAGGCATTCGGGTGGATCATGCCGTATTTCTTGGAGACCTCCATCTTGATGTCATTGATGATGGGGAAATTCACCACGACATTCTTCATCCCTTTGAATTCCGCCTTTTCCTGAATGGCGCGAATCCACGCGATGTGGCTCTGATTGCTGTCGATCGACAGGCCGATCAATTCGGTATTCAGCGCCCGGAATTGATCGGTCATGCTGGCAAAAGTCATGAATTCGGTCGTGCAGACCGGGGTAAAATCAGCCGGGTGGCTGAAAAGAATGACCCATTTGCCCTTGTAATCCTCGGGGAAATTGATCGTGCCCTGCGTCGTCTCCGCGCGGAAGGTCGGGGCAGTGTCGCCAAGACGGGGCATCTCATCGTTCAGCTTTTGCTCTTCCATGGGCGTGTCTCCTTGAAGAAGTCGGTGAATGTCGTCGTCTGGCCTCACGGCCCGCGAGACGGCGCCCGACGGTGGCCACGCACACTGACAAAAAAAGCCCCTCGTTTGAGAGGGGCTCACGAGTCACAAAAAATTCTCGATACCATTGGGAAGAGGCGAGACCTCTCGCTCGCAATGAAGGCACATTCGCCGAGCGAAACTCCGAATCGAGCGCACGGTCATTCGTAAGAATTCGATTGCCCTGGGAATGGAGGACTCAGACCTTGCATTTCCAAAAAATCACGGCTTAGAGGCCGCGGTTTCTTTCGCAGAGCAGTGAGTTCTATGTCGCACATCATCAATGGAGGATTTCATGGCAGGAGAAATTCGACCAAAGGCGCCTTTTTATCTCCTCGTCCTCCTGATCGTCGCGGCGCTCGTCAGCTTTAGCCTCCATCAGGCGGGGATTCTCCCCTGGCCCATGGACGAGGCCGAGCAAGCTCAGACGCTCTCTCGAGAAGCGCACGCAGTGAAGGAAAAGGCGAAGGCGACGACAGCGGTGACCGGCGGGAGTGGAGACGCCACGCCCAAGGCCCAGCCGCTCGAAGGGCCGTGAAGCGCGCAAGCCCGGCTCGAATCAACGACATCGATTCGTCGCCTCACGCGCAGGTGTCGATCCTCTGAGACGACACCGGAGCGCTGCACAAAACCCCTTGATTTTCAGAGGACCGAGGGCTTTCCCCGGCCCTCATTTTTTTCGATGGAGGCCTCGAAGAGCCCATGCGTGACGATCCCATCAGCGACGACCCGACCCTGGGCACCTACCTCAAGGCCGCCTTCCTCAACCCCTGGAACCTCCTGCTGTTCGCGGCGCTGGCGGTCACCGGCATCATCCTGAACCCCGTGGTGTTGCTCCCCATCGTCTTTGCGCTGGAGACCGCCTACCTCGGCTTCATCGGGACGAGCCCGCGCTTCCAGAGAGCCATCAAGTCCGGCAGCCAGCCCAAGAGCCTCTCCTCGGGGAGCGACGCATCCCTCTCCCGCAAGGAGCTCGAAGCCAAACAGCGGACGCGCTTCGAGGAGCTCTACAACGGCCTCGATCCGCGCCTGAAGCGCCAGTTCGACGAACTGCGCAAGCGCTGCGACGCCTTCAACGCGCTCGGCACCGAGTCGTCGCTCGTGGCCAAGGAGCAGCTCGCTGGCATCAACAAGCTGCTCTGGGTCTATCTGAAGCTGCTCCACACGAAGATGACGCTCGACCGCTTCTTCGAGAACCTGAACACCGAGGAGATGGATCGCACCGAGCGCGACGCGCTGCGCCGACTCGGCGACATCAAGAGCGACGCGCTGGACCCCATCTCGGACAAGAAGCGCAAGAGCATCGAGGACACGATCACGACGGTCCGCGCGCGCCGCGAAAACATCAAGCGCGCGCTCGACAATCGCGAGTTCGTGCTGCTCGAGATCGACCGCATCGGCGTGAAACTGACGGGCATCAGCGAGATGGCCATCAATCGCCACGACGCGAGCAACATCACCCAGGACGTGGACAGCGTCGCGAACTCGGTCGAGGCCACGGAGCAGGCCATCGGTGAACTCAACCTGTTCACGGGTTTCACCGCCATCGACGACGTCGCGCCAGACATCCTCTCCGATCGTCGCCTGAAGGTGCGCTGAGCGCCGACAACATCGTTTGGACGGGCTTCATGAAAGCGAGAGGCCCCGTCTCCGCCCGACGAGTGGAACGAAGGGCAGGCACAGCCCCAGAGGCCTCCCCTCTACAAATCAATTGGAACGCGAATGCTGACTCAACTGCTTCAAGGCTTCACCCTGCTCGGCGAAGAGTGGGTCCTCTGGATATTGATCGTCCTGTCGGTCTGCTCTGTCGCCATCTTCATCGAGCGCCTGGTGTTCTTCCTGATGAACCGCCTGAGCGGCGTCGCTGAGCTGACCTATCGGCTGACAAAAGGCGACGAGGCCTTCGCGCGCCAGGCCGTCGAGGGCAGGCGCGGCATCGAGGCCGCCGTGGTTCGCGAGGCCCTCAACGCCAGCGACCGCGGCCCTGAGGCCGTGCAGGAGATCATCGAGGGCACCATCGCGCGGGAGCGCCTGCGCTACGACGCCTGGCTCTCCTTCCTCGGCACGCTGGGAAACAACGCGCCCTTCATCGGGTTGTTCGGAACGGTCCTCGGGATCATCCGCGCGTTCCACGATCTGGCGAACGCGTCGGTCGGTGCCCAGGGCGGCGCCTCTGTCGTGATGAGCGGCATCTCGGGCGCACTCGTGGCCACCGCCGTTGGCCTGGCCGTGGCCATCCCTGCCGTCGTGGCCTTCAACCTGTTCCAGCGCTGGCTCAAGCGGCTCACGACGAGCGCCACGGCGCTCGGCCACGCCTGGCAGAGCCACCTGAAGGCCAAGGCCATCGTCGTCCCTGCGGTCGCCCCCGAGACGACGGCGATGGATTCGAAAGGCTGACGAGACGACATGGCCAAGGCTTCGGACAACGACGAGGAGATGATCAGCGGCATCAACGTGACGCCACTCGTAGACATCACGCTCGTGCTCCTCATCATCTTCATGGTGACCGCGACCTACATCGTCCGCGAGTCGATCGAGATCGACCTGCCGCGCGCTGCTCATGGCGGCGAGACCGTGGGTGAGCTGCTCAACGTGGTGCTCGACAAAGAGGGCGCGCTCTACCTCGATGGCGCCAAGGCGGACGAGGCCGCGCTCGTGGCCAAGGCCAAGGAGGCCCTGCTCAAGGACCCGAGCGCGCGCGCCATCATCAGCGCGGACAAGAGCGCGACGCACGGCGCCGTGGTGCGCGTCATCGATCTCGTGAAGGGCGCGGGCATCGCGAAGTTCGCCATCAACATCGAGAAAGACGGCCTGTCGTCCACCGCCGCCCCTGCCCCTGCCCCTGCCGTGGCGCCATGAGCGAGAGCCTCTGGAGATGCCGCCGCCGCGCCCGCACAGCCGCCCGCCTTTGCCAGAGCCCCCGCGCTCTGGGCGCGCGCTCGGTCTGGTCGGCTCGCTGTTGACGCTCGCGCTCTTCGCGATCGTCATCTCGCGGGCAGCCGCGGGCATCGCGCTCGAACAGAAGAAGCCACAGCAGCTCGTCGAGGTGGAGATCGTCCAGAAGCCGCCCGAGCCCGAAGCGCCTGCGTTGTCAGAGCCAGAGCCAGAGCCCGAACCACCCAAGCCCCCTGAGCCCGAAGAACCGCCACCGCCACCACCACCTCCTCCTCCCAAGCCCACACCGCCCCCCAAGCCCAAGTCCAAGCCCGCACCCAAGAAGCTCCCGCCCCTGCCCAGGGACGCGCCACCGCCGCCGCCACAGCCCCCGCTGCCCGACGCGCCGCCACCGCCGAACGAGACGCCTCCCAAGAGTGCGAAGCCAAACGCGCCCATCCGCATCGGCATCTCGATGTCCTCGACGAGCGCTGCCGGGGGTTTTGCCGCGCCCGTGGGCAACACGCTCTACGGCGCCGCGCCCAAGGTCGCGACCGATCCCAAGGCCGTGCAGCCCTATGCCGCACCCGATGGTCGCTACGCGCCTCCTGCCCCGCCCGCCGAAGGCCGCTACGTGCCGCCAGCCCGCGTGACGACGCTGCCCAAAGTGACGCACAAGGTCAGCGGCAACTATCCCGAGGCTGCGCGACGCGCTGGCATCGAGGGGCAGGTCGTGCTGCGCCTGCGCATCGGCGCCCAGGGCCAGGTGCTCAGCGCGCGCGTGCTCGAATCGGCTGGCCACGGCTTCGACGAAGCTGCGCTGGCCGCGATGAAGCAGTTCCGCTTTCAGCCTGGGACCGTGGACGGCGCGGCCATCGCCACGGACATCACCTACACCTTCATGTTTCTGATGGATTGATGAAGGGCGTGAGGCCATCGCGTATCGCGAGGGACAGACCTCCGTTCCCCGCTCTCCGTCCCACCATCGCGATCAAGGCGCCACCCCATCGACGCAGGGCGGCCACGGAGCGCCACCCCTACGGCAAACACTCATTCGCGCGATTCTTCCCCTCGCCCCTATTTCCCATTCCGCCTCAGGTCCGCCTCGATCATCAGGCGACACAACGCCTCCAACGTCGTCCGTGCCTGCCAGCCCAGCTCCCGCTCGGCCTTCTCGGCGTTCCCGATGAGCAGCTCCACCTCGGCTGGTCGGTAAAACGCTGGGTTCACGCGCACGCGCACCTGACCCGTGGCCATGTCCACGCCCTGCTCGTGCTCGCCCTGGCCCTGCCATTCGAGGCGCACGTCCACTGCCTTGGCGGCCATGTTCACGAAGTCGCGGATGCTCTGCGTGCGCCCCGTGGCCAGGACGAACGTGTCGGGCCGCTCCTGCTGGAGCATGCGCCACATGCCCTCGACGTATTCTTTGGCAAACCCCCAGTCGCGCTTGGCGTCGAGGTTCCCGAGCTCCAGGCAGTCGAGCTGGCCCAGGGCAATCTTCGCAAAGCCGTCCGTGATCTTGCGCGTGACGAACTCGATGCCTCTGAGTGGCGACTCGTGGTTGAACAGGATGCCACTGCTTCCAAAGATGCCGTAGCTCTCGCGGTAGTTGATCGTCATCCAGTGGGCATAGAGCTTGGCCACGCCATAGGGGCTGCGCGGGTAGAACGGCGTGGTCTCGCGCTGCGGGATCTCCTGGACCATCCCGAACATCTCCGAGGTGCTCGCTTGGTAGTAGCGAATCCTCGGGTTGACGATGCGGATCGCCTCCAACAGGCGCAGGGCGCCCAGGCCCGTGATCTGGGCCGTGGTCTCCGGCTGATCGAACGACACACCGACGAAGCTCTGGGCCGCCAGGTTGTAGACTTCGTCCGGTCGCGTCTTGTCGAGGAGGCGGATGCTGCTGCCCAGATCGGTCAGATCGTATTCGACGAGTTTGAGCGAGGGGTGGCCGATGAGTCCGAGTTCCTTAAGTCGCCAGAAGTTGAGCGCGCTCGTCCGACGATAGGCGCCATGGACCTGGTAGCCCTTCTCGATGAGGAGCTCGGTCAGATAGGCGCCGTCTTGGCCCGTGATTCCGGTGATCAGTGCTGTCTTCATGGGTGCAGTGCTCGATCGTTCATTCATTCATTAGAAAAGGGCGCGATGAATCGCGCCCCTACTTCTCCGCGGACCTCTCCTCGGTCTCTCGCTCCCGGCCATACACATCCTCGGTGCGCACGATGTCGTCCTCACCCAGATACGACCCCGACTGGATCTCGATGATGACGAGCGGCACCTTGCCCGGGTTGCGCAGGCGGTGGAGCGTGCCCAGCGGGATGTAGGTCGATTGGTTCTCGGAGAAGAGCTGG
>JAISIF010000141.1 GCA_031262165.1 Myxococcales bacterium
CGCGCGCCACGTGAGCCTGCTCTCGAATGATGCGCTCGATCTGGCCGTCTCGCGCGGCGCGGTCGCCTATGGCCTGGTGCGGCGCGGCTTCGGGCTGCGCATCGGCGGCGGCAGCGCGCGCGCCTACTTCATCGGCGTGGATGGCGATCAGGGCATCTGTCTCATCCCCAAGCACCTCGACGAAGGAAGCGAGGTCGAGATCCCGCGCACGTTCCAGCTCCTGCTGGACCAACCCGCGCGCTTCTCGCTGTTCGCGAGCACGCTGGCGCTCGAAGCCCGGCCCGGTGAGCTCACGGATGTCTCGGGTGACGACTTCACGCGCCTGCCGCCCATCGAGACGATTTTGCGATCTGGCGACGTTCCGACAAAGAAGGGACAGGCGCTGAAGGGGGCGGTGCTCCCTGTCCGCCTGAAGGCCGCGCTGACCGAGATCGGGACCCTGGAGCTGTGGTGCGTGGCCGAGGATCGCGACGCGCGCTGGAAGCTCGAATTCAGCCTGCGTGGTCAAGTGGACGCCGAGGTCGAGGCCTCCTCGCCGAGCACGCTCGCGCCCATGCCGCGCCACTTCGAGGAGGCGCGCGAGCGCATCGAGATCATCTACGGCAAGAAGCCCGCGCCCGTGGACAAGCGCGACGTGAAGAACCTCGGCCGCGACCTCGAAAAATTGCTCGGTCCTCGGGACACATGGGCCACGCCCGTGATCCGCGAGCTTTGGTCAGCTCTCTACGCGGGCATGGGCAAGCGGCGTCGCAGCGCCGAGCACGAACGGCTCTGGTGCACCTTGCTCGGCTTCTGCCTGCGGCCTGGCTTTGGCGCGCCGCTCGATGCCTGGCGCGCGGCCGAGAGCTTCCAGGTGTTCGAGCAGGGGCTGCAATTCCAGAAGGAGCCGCACAACTGGGACGCCTGGTGGGTGATGTGGCGCCGCATCGCGGGCGGCCTCGACGCGACAGCGCAGCGCGCGATCTTTGGCGTGCTGCTGCCCGCGATTCGGATCGATGGCGCCAAGGCGGCGGGCAAGGCCAAGACGGTCCGCACCGAAGGCCTCGTCGAGATGATCCGCCTGGCCGCGAGCCTGGAGCGCGTGGAGGTGGGCAACAAACTCCAGCTCGGCGAGGCGCTCTTCGATCGGCTCGATCGCGATGGTCCGCTGCCGCACCTCTTGTGGGCCGTGGGCCGAGTCGGCGCCCGCGTGCCATTCTATGGAAGCCCCCATGCGTGCATCGACGCGCCGATTGCGGCGCAATGGCTCGCGCGGCTCGAAGCGTTGCCCAACGTCAAGCTCAAGGAGCTCGTGTTCCCCGTCGCGCAGATCGCGCGCGTGAGCGGCGATCGAGGTCGGGATCTGGGCGTGGAGGAGAGGGAGCGCGCCGCACGCCTGCTCGGGCGGGCGGGCGCGCCAGATGCCATCGTCCGCCCCGTGCGCGAGCTCGTGGTGCTGACGTCTCAGGACGAGGAGAAGCGCTTTGGCGAGAGCCTGCCGTCCGGGTTGAAGCTCTAAGGACTCACCCCTCGATGAGGACAGAGGAACGCGAAGGCCGGGGAATGCCAGACGAGGCGGGAGCTTCCAGACGGAAGTGAAGAGCGAAGCAACGAAGACTGGCGTTTCACGGACGAGTGGGGCGACGGGGTAATGAAGGAATAAGTCCTCAGTCCATTCGATCCACGCAGGTGTGCGGTTGAGCGAGGTCACGACGTCGATGGTCGAGCCGACAAGCAGAGGGAGAGTTCATCGACGCTGGCGCCTCGTCGCGGTCTCCTTTGCCGCTCTCGTGGCTGTCGCTGTCGCGCTCTTCTGGAAGCTTCCCGTCGTCCGCATCGACGACCCGTTCTCGACGGTGTTGCTCGATCGCGACGGGGAGCTCCTCGGCGCGCGCACCGCCGCCGACGAGCAGTGGCGATTTCCACCGCTCGATCGCCTCCCTGAAAGACTCTCCCAGGCGCTCGTCGTGGCCGAGGATCACCGCTTCTGGCAGCACCCTGGCGTGGACCCGCTCGCCGTGCTGCGCGCTGCGCGACAGAACGTCTCCAACCGGCGCGTCGTGAGTGGCGCCAGCACCCTCACGATGCAGGTGGTGCGTCTCGCGCGCAAAGGCCAGTCGCGGACGATCGGCGAAAAGCTCGTCGAATCACTGCTGGCGCTCCGCCTGGAGCGCGCCCTCACCAAGGAGCAGATCCTTGGGCTCTACCTGGCGCACGCGCCGTTTGGCGGGAACACGGTCGGCGCTGCCGCGGCCGCGTGGCGCTACTTTGGCCGCGATGTGAACCGCCTGACCTGGGCCGAGGTGGCCACGCTCGCCGTGCTCCCGAACAACCCAGCCAACATCCACCCGGGCCGCAACCGCGCCGCGCTGCGCGAGCGCCGCGATCGACTGCTCGATGCGCTGCGCGATGCTGGCCTGTTCGGCGAGGAGGACTGCCGCCTGGCCAAGGCCGAGCCGCTCCCAGGCGCGCCACTGCCGCTGCCAGCGCTCGCGTCACACCTGCTCGATCGCGCGCAGCGCGGCCATCCCAAAGGTGGCTGGATCCGCACCACGCTCGCCGCGCCCACCCAACGGCGTGCCACCGAGATCCTCACGCGCCACCACGGTCGCCTGATCGAGCGCGAGATCTACGGCGTGGCCGCGCTGGTGCTCGAACTCGAGACGGGGCGGGCCGTGGCCTACATCGGCAACGCGGGCCGAGGTGGACGCGACGAGCGTGGCGTGGGCCAGGGCGAACACGTGGACATCGTTCAGGCACCGCGCAGCACGGGCAGCGTGCTCAAGCCGTTTCTCCACGCCGCGATGCTCGACGCGGGCGAGCTCACGCCCGAACAGCTCGTGCCCGACATCCCGACCTCGCTCGGCGGCTACATGCCCAAGAACTTCCGTCGCACGTTCTCGGGGGCCGTGCCCGCGTCGGCGGCGCTCGCCCGCTCGCTCAACGTATCCGCGACGCGCCTCTTGAGCCGGTTTGGCGTGGACCGCTTCTACGAGACGCTGCGCGCGGTCGGCATGACGACCCTGAGCCGCTCAGCCTCGGACTACGGCACCTCGCTCGTGCTCGGTGGCGCCGAGGGCTCGCTCTGGGAGCTGACCGCCATGTATGCGGGGCTGGCGCGGACGGCCGCCCTGAGGCCTGGCGACATGGCCTCCCGCTTCTTCCCAGCCACCTGGGAACTGACGGCCACACCGGTCTCTGTCACGCAGAGCTCACCGCTGAGCCCAGGCGCGAGCTGGACCACACTCCAGGCGCTCCTCGAAGTCGAGCGTCCAGGCGCCGAGTCGGCGTGGCGCGAATTCGGCTCAGGCCGGACCATCGCCTGGAAGACCGGGACGAGCCATGGCTTCCGGGACGCCTGGGCCATCGGCGTGTCGCCGCGCCACGCGGTGGGCGTGTGGGTCGGCAATGCCGACGGCGCTGGCCGCCCTGGCCTGATGGGGTTCACCGCGGCCGCGCCCATCCTCTTCGAACTGTTCAACATGTTCGACGATCGCGGCGCGCGCTTTGCGCAGCCGAGCTTCGACCTCGAACGCGCTGCGATCTGCGGCCACAGCGGGATGCGCGCTGGCCCGAACTGCGTCCACGTGCGTCACGGCTTATTGCCGCGCTCCTCGCTGAGCTCACCCGCCTGCCCCTATTGCAAGCTCCTGCCGCTCGACGCCGATGGTCGGCTCGTCCACGGCGACTGCGAGAGCGTCTCCCGGATTCGGCCCACACCATGGTTCATCCTGCCGCCGACCATGGAGACCTATTACCGCGCCCGCCACCCCGAATACCGGCCCGCGCCAACCCTTCGCCCCGACTGCGTGGCCCGCGCGCAGCGCCCTGGCGCGCTCTCCATCGTCTATCCGAGCGAGGACGGGAGCCAGCTCTACGTCCCGGTGGAGCTCGACGGTCGGCACGGCCAGATCATCTTCGAGGCGGCCCGCCGCGATCCGCGCGGTGGGCTCTATTGGCACCTGGACGGCGACTACGTGGGCACGACGAAGGGCACGCACCAGATGGCCCTCACCCCAGCGCCAGGCGAGCACGTGCTCACCGTCGTCAGCGGTGACGGCGAAAGCGCCGATCGGCGCTTCATCATCCTCGAATCGGAATGACGACATTGAATTGAGGAACGCCGAGTCTCCAAATCAGGCACAGTTCAAATCAATGCTCATTCAATCAATAAAAAACGCCGCCCAAAGGGGATTAAGGGCGGCGCTGACACCACTGAAGTGCCTAAGGGGAGAGGCAACTTTGCTCTCAGTGGAATCGCCGGGCGCCATACGCTGGCCGATTGGGTGCGTCAACGTATGTTTCGGGAAATGTCCTGACCCAAAAGCAAGCGCGTGAGTCGATGACGCCGCTCTCCAATCAAGCGACCACCGAGAGGGTCACTGGGGCGCCCGTTCGAGGCCTTCCAAAATCTCGATGGATTCGATCATCTCGGGCCTATCGATACTTTTGAGAATGCCGATACATTCATTCAAGTATTTGTATCGGCCTTTTGGTTTTGATGGTTGGCTGGTTTCAAATTGGCTCCACAGGAGCATGTCGCCCTGTTGAACCGGGACCAATAGCTTTTGCCCCTCGATGACGTTCGCGCTGTCAGGTTTGACGACCGAAGAGGTCACGAATTGTTCGGGGATGAGATGCTTGGCCATCATCCCCATCGAGATCACCGCTCCCTGTGGAATGTCCTGATCGGCGACGATGACGGGTACCAGGTTCCAGCCTTTTCTGGCGTTCCTAGCTGCCGATGCCTTGAATGTATGAACGGCAAATGCCGCGATGATGGCGACCACGAATGTCGTCACAGCGGCTGTGACGATCGCGACGATGATGTGAGAGCTATATTTTTTCATTTGGTTTCCTATTGAGGGATAAATCCTTATTCAAACTCTTCTCGACAAATAAGCCGTCATTGCGAGGAGCAAAAGCGACGAGGCAATTCAATTAAGGACTTATCCCTCAATTCATCGACGTTTGACCTCGACAATCATCCTGGATGGCTTTGCTTCGTTCAGACAGACGAGCTGTGATCGAAGACGGGGCACCTTCGACTCATTCAAACCGCATCATTTCGAGTTCGAAATACAGGCGTCCGTCAGACTCAATCTCTGCTTTAGCCGCGTGTATCTCAGATTCTGATCGACGGTCTTGATGGCGATGCCCAAGGCTCTTTTGCTGCCGACGAGGACGACCATCTTCCGGGCGCGCGTGACGGCCGTGTAGAGCAGGTTGCGCTGGAGCATCAGGAAGTGCTGCGTGTGGACCGGGATCACGGCACACGGGTATTCGCTGCCCTGCGACTTGTGGATGGTGCAGGCGTAGGCCAGCGCGAGCTCGTCGAGGTTGCCCGACTCGTAGGTGACGAGGCGACCATCGAAGCTGACCTGGAGCATGCGCTCCTCTTCGTCGATGGCCATCACGCGGCCCACGTCGCCGTTGAAGACCTCCAGGTCGTAGTTGTTGGTGAGCTGCATCACCTTGTCGCCCTCGCGCAGCAAGCGGCTGCCACACAACAGGGCGCGGCCTTGGGGATTGAGCAGGGTTTGCAGATCGGCGTTGAGGTTGTGTCCGCCGAGCAGACCGCGGCGCATGGGCGTGAGCACCTGGATGTCGTTGAACGGGTCGAAGCCAAACGCACGCGGCAGCCGGACCTGGACCAGCTTGCGGATCGCCTCGAGGCAGCCTTCGGGCTCGTCGCGCTCGATGAAGTAGAAGTCGCGCGGGGCATTGGCTTTCTGAGGGTTGCCCTCGGTCGGGAATTGGCCCTCGTTGATGCGGTGGGCATTGACCACGATGAGGCTCTTCTTGGCCTGGCGGAAGATGGTGGACAGGCGCACCACTGGCACGCGCTCGGATGCAATGAAGTCAGCGAGGACTGCGCCAGGACCGACGGACGGCAGCTGGTCCACATCGCCCACGAGGATGAGCTGACAGGCGAGTGGCAATGCCTTGAGCACGCTGTAGGCGAGGGTGGTGTCGAGCATCGATGCCTCGTCGAGGATGAGCAGGTCAGCATCGATCGGGTTGTCGCGGCCACGCTCGAAGTTCATCGACTTGGGGCTGAACTCGAGCAGGCGATGGATGGTGACTGCCTCGCGATGTGTCGTCTCGCTCATGCGTTTGGCAGCGCGGCCCGTGGGCGCGGCGAGCCGGATGCGCACGCCCTTCTTCTCCAGGATGCGGATGATGCCGTTGACGAGCGTGGTCTTTCCCGTGCCCGGACCACCCGTGATGACGAGGATCTTCGAGTCGATGGCGCGTCGGATCGCGTCGCGCTGTGCGTCGGCGAGCTCGATGTGCTGCTTGTCTTCGAACCAAGCGATGGCGCGCTCGACGTGGATGGGCGGTCGCTCAAGCTTCGTGGCGAGCAGGGCGTGCACGCGGGCCGCAATGCCCGTCTCTGCGATGTGCAGCGGCCTCAGGTAGATGGGCGCGCACAGCGACGCTGAGTCAGAAAGCGCGATTGACTCTGCCGTGTCAGGATTTCGCACGGGCACATCGCTTGGCATCGAATTCCCATCGAGCTGGAGCATGCGCTGGCCAGCCTCGTCGAAACGCGCCGTGCCAGGATGGCCCTCGATGGCGATCTCGCCCTGCTCTTCGAGATCTGTGATGGCCGTCGTGAGGATCTGTTCATCGATTTGAAGCATCTGAACAGATTTGGAGAGAAGCAGGTCGCGCGGCAAAAACACGTGGCCGTCGTCCGAACCCTCGGACAGGACGTGGATGAGGCCAGCCTCGGCGCGGCGCGGTGAGTCGGTCGGGATGCCGATCGCCTGGGCAATGCGGTCTGCCGTCTTGAAGCCGATGCCGAAGATGTCGCGTGCGAGCCGGTAGGGGTTCTCGGTGACGGTGTCGATCGCCTTGTGGCCGTAGCGCTTGTAGATTTTGACCGCGTAGGCAGGCGAGACGCCGTGACTCTGGAGAAAGAGCATGACCTCGCGGATCTCGCGCTGTTCGGCCCAGGCCTGCATGATGCGCTCGCGCCGCTTGGGTCCAATGCCCTCGACCTCGGAGAGCTTGGTCGGGTTCTTTTCGATGACCTCGAGCGTGGCTTCGCCGAATGCCTCCACGAGCCGCTTGGCGAACACCTTGCCGACGCCCTTGACGAGGCCCGATCCCAGGTAGCGTTCGATGCCGAGGAGCGAGGAGGGGCGCAGGGTGGTGTAGCCAGCCACGTCGAACTGCTCACCGTATTGGCGACTGTTCGTCCAGTGCCCTGTCATGCGCAGGCTCTCGCCGGGCTGCACGCCGAGCAGATTGCCCACGGCTGTCACGAGATCGCGCTTGCCCTCGACCGCGACGCGGAACACTCCCCAGCCGTTCTCTTCGTTCACGAAGGTGACGCGCTCTAGGACACCTTCCAGGTTGTCGCTCGGCGGTGGCGGACGGTTGGGTGGCGGCAGGCTCATCGCGGGCAGACAGATCAGGTCGAAGGGCAAAGGGAAGACGCTGAGGGCGCGCGCTCTTTCCTCGTTTCTCGGCGCCCGTCCAAACATTTCGACGCGCGGCGATGCGCGAAAGAAGGGGAATGTCAGAAGTCGTCGTGATTTCACAATTCCAAGGGCGTCATGAATGACGCCCCTACAAAAACAACAAACAATTAAAATCATGGAATTTGTTGATGGGATTCGTAGGGGCGGGCCCCCGTGCCCGCCCGAAATGACATTTCGGGCGCATTCAAGAAAGAACAAAATAATTCATTACAAATAAACCCAAGGCGTCATGAATGACGCCCGAAAGAACATTGAATTCGAAATAAAATAATAAAATTTTCGCATCCCGCTTCGCGGGAATTATTCATTCGCAGCTTCGCTGCGAAATTAAGCCGCCTTTCGGCGGCGATTTGCGTCGCTTCGCGCCGCGATTTGATTAAAGATTAAAAGATTTCAGATTATAGATTCAGCCACAAAGCGGGACGAACGCCATTGTGGACATAGTAAAGATAGTCGCCAGTGACGCCGACAGTGCCGACGGTGTAGACGTAGGCGGCGTTACGACTAGAGAAGCCGGGCGACCGCAGCCACCAACAGGCTGCACTGCCATTATACTTGGCTATTCTTGCCGAATTTTTACCAAAATAATGATTTGCCTCGGAAATAGAGAGCAAAAATATCCGATCTTCCGTCGTATTCCCCCCTGGCGTGCCATACCACTGATTATCCTCATTAATATTAGTAGTAAGAGCTATTCTCGCCTGCTCCTGCGAGGCAGGTTTATTGAAGAGTTCATTATTGAGGAACTCATTGTTTAGCCATGCGCGGAGTGTGCTGGTCTCCCAAGTGACATTGGTATACGTTGTATTGTATGGCTTTCTAACGAGGACATCTTTAGACAATAACAACGCTTTATCGTCTTTTACTTCAAGAACAAGCCACTCGTAATTTCCGAAAGAACAGATACTGCCCTTGATTCCGCAATCGCTAACAGGTTTATCAGAACTAACAGCTTTAACAGGTCTATCAGAACTAACAGGGCTAACAGGTTTATCAGAACTAACAGGGCTAACAGATTTATCAGAACTAACAGGGCTAACAGAGAAAGTATTGGATGCTGTGGAGAAGAGCTCGTCAATTTTCTTCGAAAAAGGCTCACGTGATACGAGTATAAGAACAATGGTTGCTATTAAAAAAGGTATACCTAATCTTCTTCTTCCAGACATTAATAAAGTTATAGTCAGATAGAAACAAAAGCAGACCGCTATAAAAAAAAGAAGGGACT
>JAISIF010000021.1 GCA_031262165.1 Myxococcales bacterium
ATTTCCGCTTGAGCAGGATGAAGGCGTATTTGCGAAGATCGATGACGTCGATCTCGAGAATCTTCTCCTGCGGACGTTCTCTTTCGGGCTGGGAATCCATTGGGGAGCGGGGCTTTCGCGACGGGGTGACCAAAGGGGCGGGCCTTTTAGTCCCATTTGGGCGGGCTGAAACATTTTGGCCGCCGAGGCGTTCCCGGCGGCCGCTCACAACCCTCTCTGCCTGTGACGGTTTTCACATTGACGCTCCCCTCCTCGGACTCTAGAGGACCGCGCCTTTTTTTGGGCCAGAGCCGTCTGAGCCAGGAGCGCCGCGAGGCCTTCCCACCAAGCAGCCAACCAGCCAATCAACCATCCCTTGGCGAGCCTCTGGAATCTCCGCATCAATCCAGAGCGCTCTTTTTTTTAGGACTTATCCCTTCATTAGGACCGAGCACCGCGAAGGACGGGGAATGTCAGTCGAGGCGCGAGGCGGGAGCTTCCAGATAATCAAGGGATAAGGCCTTAGGTTCTCGGCGATTCGACACACAGCGCGATCGCCCGAGTCTGAAGAGACACCTCATGAACACATCGACCCGGTTCAACCTCACGGCCCTCTGTCTGGCCGCCCTGCTCCTCTCTGGAACGGGCTGCTCGCACATCGCCGTCAGCCTCGTGGGCAATGCACTGAGCGGCGGCGATGGCGAGCTCTTCGCGAGCGAAGACGATCCAGAGCTCGTCCGCGACGCGCTGCCCTTTGGCCTCAAGTCGATCGAGGCGCTCGTCGCCGCCTCGCCCGAAGACGAGGACCTGCTCCTCGTGGCCGCCTCCAGCTTCACCCAATTTGCCTATGCCTTTGTCCAGCAGGAGGCGCAGCTCGCCGAATCGGTCGATCCGGCCCGCGCGCGCCGCGAGCTCGCCCGCGCCAAGAAGCTCTTCCGCCGGGCGCGTGACTACGGGATGCGCGCCATCGAGGCCGAGTTCGACGAGGACTTCCGCAAGAAGCTCGACGCGGATCCGGTCTCTGCCTTCGAGGAGCTCGACGACGAGGACGCCGTCCCCTACCTCTATTGGACGGCCGGGCCCTGGGCGCTGCTCATCACGCTGTCGATGGACGACCTCTCGATGCTCGGCGAGCTCGCCAAAGTCGAGGCGATGATGCGCCACGCCCTCTGGCTCGATCCGGACTGGAACAAGGGCACGCTCCACGAGTTCTTCATCAGCTTCGAGGCGCGCGGTGAGTTCATCGGTGGCTCGCTGGCCAAGGCGAAGGAGCACTACGATCGCGTCATCGCCCTGACCGAAGGCCGGAAGATCGGCCCGCACGTCACCTGGGCCGAGTCCGTCGCCGTCTCGCAGCAGGATCGCGCCACCTTCGACCGCCTCATCGCCCTCGCCCTCGCCTTCGACACCGACTCAGCCCCCGAATACCGCCTCGTCAACATCATCTCTCAGCGGCGCGCCCAGTGGCTCAAGGACAACGCGCCCGATCTCTTCGTGGAGGAATGACCACCATGCGCCACGCCCACTGCCCTTCTCTTCTCTTCAAGCTCGGCTTCACCCTCATCGCGGCCCTCGTGATCCTGAACCTCGCGCCGCGGCGCGCCGATGCCCAGCCCGTCGTCCGAATCAAGCTCGCCACCATGGTCCCGGCCGGTTCGACGTGGCACGAGCTCCTCAAGCAGATGGGCGAGGAGTGGAGTCAGGTCTCGGGCGGCAAGGTGAAGCTCGTCATCTTTCCCGGTGGTCAGGCGGGCAACGAGGGCGACGTCGTGCGCCAATTGCGCATCGGCAAGCTCCAAGCAGCCGCGCTCACGGTCATCGGCATCCACGACATCGAGACCTCGCCCCAGGCCATCGCCACGCCTGGCCTCATCATCGACGCCGACGAGTGGGACTACGTGTTCGAGCGCATGATCCCGAAGTGGGACGAACGCCTCGCCGCGAAGGGCTACGTGCCTCTCATGTGGGGTGACACGGGCTGGGTCTTCCTGTTCTCGCAGAAGCCCATCGTGAAGCCCCAGGACCTGGTCGGCCTCAAGGTGTTTGCCTACGACGGCGATCCGGCCTCGCTCGAAGGCTGGAAGGCGGCCGGCTTCCAGCCGGTCGTGCTCAGCTCCACCGACATCCTGCCCTCGCTCAAGACGAGCATGATCGACGGCGTCACCAACTCGCCGGTCATGGTCTACATGGCCCGCTGGCACGAGACGACGAAATACATGGTCAACGTGCCGTGGGGTCACCTGCCGGGCGCCACCATCATCAAGAAGGACGTGTGGGAGAAGATCCCCGAGGACCTACGTCCCAAGATCATGGAGATCGCGCGCAAATACGGTCGCAAGGTGAACGAGGAGGCGATGCGGATGCAGAACGACGCCATCGCCCAGATGAAGAAGGCTGGACTCAAGGTCGTCGATTTCGACGTGGCTGGCCGCAAGATGATCACCGACTACGCGGAAAAGACGTGGCCCGTCGTGCGCGGCGGCGTGTGCACGCCCGAGGCGTTCGACGAGGTCAAGGCGCTGCGCGACGAATTCAGAGCCAAGAAGGCGACCGGCACCCTGAACGCCGCCCAGACACCGACACCAGCGACAGCGGCGACGCCAACGCCAGCGCCCGTTCAACCCGACGCCGCGACGCCCTGATCTCTCCTTTCGGCGAGACGTGAAGCGCATCTCCCAGCCCACCCCTTCCTCTTCTCCGCATTCAGGAATCTGGAAGGCGGTGGGCGCGCTCGTTTGAGCCTCAGCCGACGCTTTCCAGCAGGACGATCCGCTCCATCGAACGCCGCACCACGCCCCCTGTCGGCGTCGCCGAGATCTCCCTCGGCAAGGGGGGGACTTCCAACGAAAGCCTCCCGCTCAGAGGGAGGCGGCGCGAAGCGCTGGTGGGCGTCGTGGCGTCCGAAAAATAGAACCCAACCCCCTCAGGACTTAGCCATCGATCATCCATCCCGTCGCCTCGCTCGTCCGTGAAACGCCAGCCTTCGTTGCTTCGATGGTCACTTCCGTCTGGAAGATCCCGCCTCGCGTCAAAGTCTGACATTCCCCGCCCTTCGCGTTGCTCGGTCCTAATCGAGGGACAAGTCCTTCCTCTTCCCAGTGAGCCAACTCTCCATTCCATGAGCACCGACACCACCCCGACCGACGCCGACGACGACGCGCCCGACCCTGGGCCAGTCACACCAGACCAACTGCCTGCCGAGGCGCCACCCCAGAGTGAAGCGGGCGAGCGCGCTGCTTGCGGCGACGTGAAGGAAGAAGTGAAGAGGGACGACACGGCGCCGACACCGGATGCAGAGGCAAGAAGCGCCTCCCCCGCCTCCTCCACGCCTTCCGCGCCACTGGCCATGGACTCGGTGACGACGCCGACCCCGACGCCGACGCCGCTCACCCTCGGCTTTGCAGCCAGCGCGACCCGATCGATCTCACAGCCCGGTCAGCAGCAGCCTGCCAACGCCCAGGGCTTTGCCGCGCTCGCGACCAACTGCGTCTGTGAATCGTGCCCACCCGTCCCTACCGCGACAGAGGCAGCTGCTGACGCCGCGGCCTCTTCGACGGCCACGCTCCCGCGCGATCCGACGACGCTGAACCACGCCTCCCTAGCGAACGAGGTGACACCGCCCCCATCGTCTCTGCCGAACCTCGGACGCGGCCACGATGGCAGCGGCGGTGACGCGCCCCTGCCCTCCTCCCTGGCCGGTCGCCTGCTCCATGCGGTCGAAAAATACGCCGTTGCCCTCGTCCTCATCGCGATGGGTGTGCTGCCCACGGCCGAGTCCATCAGTCGCCTCGTGTTCAACGAGGGCATTCCGGGCGCGCTGACCTACACGCGCCACTTCACGCTGTGGATTGGCTTCCTCGGCGCGCTCCTGGCCACGGGCCAGGGCAGGCACCTGGCGCTCGCCATCGGCGAGTTCATCCACGGACCGGCCAAGAAGGTAGTGGATCTCTACGTCGGGATTCTCTCGACGGTGATCTGCGCGCTGCTCGCCTACGCCGCCTTCGTGATGGTGCGCCTCGAACCGAGCGATCGCCTGCTGCCGGGCGGCATCCCCGAGTGGTGGAGCGTGGCCATCATGCCGCTCACGCTCTTTCTGATGGCCCTGCGCTTTGCCTGGCGCAGCTCGGACAAGCTGGCGCTGCGCGCGCTCGCGCTCACCCTGTTTGCCGCCGTCTTTTGCCTGGGACTGCTCCAACTGCACGCGGACGCGGCGCTCACCCTGCCCTTCGTCTCACCCGACACGCGCTCGTTCGCTGTCCTCACCTTCCTGGAGACGCACGCGGCCAGCCTGGTGCTGCCGGGCGCCATCCTCATCCTGCTGGGCCTCGTGCTCGGTGCGCCGCTCTTCATCGGCATGTCGGGCCTGGCCATGCTCCTCTTCTTTGGAGAGAGCACGCCGATCGCCTCGGTCCCGAGCGAGACCTACCGCCTCGTCCAGAACGCGGCGCTGCCCGCCATCCCGATCCTGACGGCCGCGGGCTACGTGCTCGCCGAGGGCGGGGCGTCCAAGCGCCTGCTGCGCGTGGCCAAGGCCTTCATGGGTTGGGCGCCGGGCGGCCTGGCCCTGATGATCGTCATCGTGCTCGCCGGATTCACGGCGTTCACGGGTGGCTCGGGCGTCACTATCCTGGCGCTGGGCGGGCTCGTGATGCCCATGCTCATCGCGGAGAAGTATCCGAAGGGCATGAGCCTGGGCCTCGTGACCTCCTCGGGCTCGCTCGGCCTGCTCTTCCCGCCCAGCCTGCCGGTCATCCTCTACTCGGTCGTGGCCGGCGTCGGCATGGAAGACCTGTTCATCGCGGGCCTGTTGCCCGGCCTCCTGCTCGTCGTGCTGGTCGCGGCCGTGGGCGTGGTCGTCGGCATTCGCTACAAGGCGCCGATCCAGCCCTTCAGTCTGCGAGAAGCCGGTGCCGCGCTCTGGGAGGCAAAGTGGGAACTCGCCATCCCCTTCATCGTCCTGGCCGCCATCTTCACGGGCTTCGCGACGTTGGTGGAGGCGGCGGCTCTGGCCTTCCTGCTCGCGCTCTTTGCCGAATGCGTGCTCTTCCGCGATCTGCACTGGCGCAAACAGCTGCCCGAGACCCTGGCGCGCGCTGGGACGCTCATCGGCGCGGTCATCATCCTGCTCGGCATGGCCATGGGCCTGACGAGCTACCTGGTCGATGCAGAGATCCCGGCCAAGGCCCTCGAATGGACGCAGCGGCACATCCAATCGCCGTGGCTCTTCCTGCTGGCGCTCAACGCGGTGTTGCTCGTCTTGGGCAGCGTGCTGGAGATCTACGCGGCCATCGCGATCCTGGCGCCGCTCCTCGTGCCCATGGCCGAGGCCTACGGCATCGCCCCAGTGCACCTTGGGATCGTCTTCCTGGCGAATCTGGAGCTCGGCTTCCTCTTCCCGCCAGTGGGCATCAACCTCATCCTCTCGTCCACGCGCTTCGGCGAGCCACTCACGCGACTCTACAAGGTGGCGCTGCCCTTCCTGATCATCATGGCGATCGGCGTGCTGGTCACGACCTACATCCCGGCCATGACCACGGGCTTCCTGGCGTTCGTGAAGGGCGGGTGCGGCTGAATCCGCGCCACCCCGGATTGGTTAGGGGCGCGATTAATTAATCACGTCCTCTATTTTATGTGAATGAATCGAA
>JAISIF010000062.1 GCA_031262165.1 Myxococcales bacterium
TTTCTCGCCTCGTGAAGCTCAGTCACGAGCTCACAGAGGCGCTCTTTGGTGGCGCCAGCAATGACGGCCCGGCACCAGCGGTCCACTTCGTGGGCAGGCCAAAAGCTCGCCCGCGCACCAGCCTTGATGGGCTTTGGAAACTCCCCACGCGCGGCGCGCTCATAGATGGTAGTTTTGGGGAGCTTGGTCTTTGCCATGACATCGCTTGCTTTTAGGAATGTGACTTCATTCGGTGTTTCCATTTTGGTTTCTCCGTGTGTTTGGGCGGGATTGCCGGGGTCCTTGAAAGGACGGCGCGGAGTGTAAGATCAAAGGCATCGAGAACAATGCCCAGGGTTAAAAATTGACAAAGAAAAGGGTGTCCATGGTTCTCACGTCTTGGGCGCGCCGCCATTTCTCCCGAAGTTTGCCGTCTTCGAAATAAATTCAGAGGCTCTTTTTCCAATATCAAGAGGGCTGTCATTATATGTTTCTAAGAATTCAATAATTGATTGCTTTGGTGAGTGTTTGAATGATTCCATTTTTCGGACTTCAGACCAAGCAAGAACGGCAATTTCAAGAGCAGGTGGGTGCGTTTTATTGTTTCGATCAAATAGGTCCAAAATGTCTTCAGGCTCTATTGGGAGATCTTTGAAGAACTCCTCGACCGTCATGCGCTTGAAGTCTTTTTTGGGCTCGCTCGATTCTTCTGGCGCACCTGAATCGGGGGTTTTCAAAGGTGAGAGCAAGTCCACCCAAAAAGTATTTCTTGCGATTCCGGTCTTGTCGTGAAGCGCGGCAATCCTGGACATCTTTTCAATGTATCCAGGTGGAAACATGGAATTGATTCTCGAACAACGCTCAGCTATTTCAACTTGCCATTTTAAGTTTTCGTCCCAATTCATTTCATTCCGCCTTTCACCGTTCCCGCCTTCAATTCATCCAAGTAATCCGCCCATCGCTGCATCATGGCCCGGCGCTGCTCCATCCATTCGGCGCGGTTGTAGGCGCGGCCCAACACATCGGGCACGGCGTGGGCGAGTTGGGCTTCGAGGCAATCCCACTGGAAGCCGCATCGCTCCGCCCCCAGCGTGCGGAAGACAGAGCGCCAGCCGTGCGGAACGAGCACATCCGGGCCGATGCCGATGCGAGCGAGCCCAGACCTCATGGCGGCGTTGCTCATGGGCTTCGTGCGGTCCCACTGGCCCGGAAAAACCCACTCCGAGCGGCAGGAGAACGGGCGCACCTCATCGAGAATGGCGAGCGCCTGCCTCGATAGTGGCACGACGTGAGGCGTCTTGTTCCGCCGTTGCGTCTTCGATGGCACGAAGCGCCACTCCTTCGCCTCGAAGTCGAAGTCCTCCCAGCGAGCGCGCTCTAGCTCGCCAGGACGAACCACGACCAAGGGATGAAGTCGCAACGCGGATTGCAACACGGGCCCCGCGATGTCCGCCGCATCCAACGCCCGAAGGATGCCACCGACCACGGAAGGATCGGTCGGTGCGGGGAAGTGCGTCACCTCTGGAGCGTCGATGGCACCAGCGAGCGCGGGCGTCGGGTCCGCCTCGATGATTCCGCTCTGCGCCGCATAGCGAAAGACGCCGTTGAGCAGGATTCGGCTTCGCTTCGCCGTCTCAAGGCCACGCTCTGAAATGACCTTGAGCGCTCGAACGAGGTCCAGCGCCTTGAGTTCAGCGATGGGCGCGGTGCCTATGAGCGGCAGAAGGTCCTTTTCGAGGCGGCGGCGCTGCTCCTTGACGTGGCTCTCGGTCCACTTCTCGGACTTCTCCGACATCCAGGCCGTTGCCACGGCCTCGAAGGTGGTTTGGGCCTCGACCACCCGCGCCGCTTTGGCTGCCTTCTTGAGCGCGCAGGGGTCACGGCCTGCTGCGACGTGCGCCCGCGCCTCGGCCGTGAGCTCCCGCGCACGTGTCAGCGATACGTCGGGATAGACCCCAAGGGCGAGCGTCTTGCGCTTGCCCAGATGGTAGAACGCGAAGCGCCAGTATTTCGCGCCGCCCGGCTGCACATACAGAAAAAGCCCGTCCCCATCGGTCAGATTGAATGGGCGGGCCTTCGGTTTCTTGTTTCGGATCGCCGCGTCTGTGAGGACCTGGCGCTGTCTTGTGGCCATCAAAACCCCTTTGGAGTGCTACCAGCGGGGCGAAATTGTCGTGATGGCTCTGATTATTGCAATGCTTTTTTCGGCTGTCCGCGTTCGTCGGTGGCCTCCTTTGGCCAAAAAGCCCCCAAAATCTCTAGTGATTTCGGGGGCTTACAGACTTCTGCGGATTTCTTCGGTGCTACTTTCATTGCCCAGGAGAGGACTCGAACCTCCATGTTGTTCCCAACACTAGAACCTGAATCTAGCGTGTCTACCAGTTTCACCACCTGGGCGAGGCTTCTCTGGCCAAGGCCAAAGAGACGGGCGGCCCTTTAGTCGTTCGGACTGCCGTTATCAAGTTTTTTTCAGATGAGAGATTCACTTTCTTATCGCCATTTCCGTGAGAGCGGGGATTCGGATGATTCAAGGAATACGTTGAGTATTGAAATAATCCACGTGTTTATAGAAGTTTGAATTTGGATTAATAACTTTTTTGCAGGGAGGTATTCGAATCGAATTGTAGTGGCCGGGTGATCGTTGTTGCATCCCTATAAAACCTTTATCTCATGTCTCATAGGGAAGGACAGAACAAATCTCCTCCTGGAGATCCTATAACGTCAATTTGAATTTCTATGATTCTCCACAATAAAAGAGTTTTGATATGAATATGAATCATTTATCGAATGCCATTCGCCCTGATGGTGGCTCATTTCCTCGACGATTTGTCGACATCGAAGCGCGACAGCTCGGGCAGTTGCCAAGCAAGAGGGCCGAAACTAGATGCCTGCCGCCGCATCTTGAAGCGCCGCCACGATTCACCACCCGCCATACACCCCCAACCGGAGAACCCTCCATGGCAAGCGAACACATCATCGAAGCAGACGACTCCTCCTTTCAGGCCACGGTCCTCGACGAAAAAACGCTGCCCGTGATCGTCGATTTCTGGGCGCCGTGGTGCCCGCCCTGCCGCGCGTTGGCTCCGACCTTCGAAGCCCTGAGCGAGACCTATGTGGGCCGACTCAAGTTCGTGAAGGTCAACACCGACATCGCGCAGTCCACGGCCATGAAGTTCGGCATCGCCTCCATCCCGACCCTCCTCTTCTTCAAGCAGGGTGCGCAGGCGGGCATGCTCCAGGGCGCCTTCCCCAAGGCCAAGCTGGTCGAGGCCATCGAAGCCTTTCTGGGGAGCGGGCCTCAGCCGCACGCCTGAAGCGCCTCCACCAGCTACCCTCCCAACCCCGTCAGGCCAGCGTTGCCTGATGGGGTTTTCTCTATCCGCTGCCCACGAGGGATCGGGTGAGCGCCTGGTCAGCGGCTACGTCGAGCCAGCGTGCGCCATACCCCTTGCCATGAGTGGCTCGGGGCGGTGCTGGCTCTTGACCAGTGCCGCGAGTGCTTCGGCCGAAGGGAATCCGCGCCCGAGCTGGCCGAGCGCGCGTCGGGCTTTGGCGATCGACAGCACCGCAATCATCAGGTTCGGCCCAGAAAGCTCCATCTCGATCCCAAGACATCCGAGCGTCGGCACGATCGCCGAACCATTTCCATCGGGGTTGGGCTCGATGGAGATCTCGTGAAGCTGGAGGCTGGCAAACTGGACGCGCGCCTTGCGTTCGAGGAGCACCAGTCCCCGCGCGCTCGATAGGAGCGCTCGCGTTTGCTGGCGTAAGCGCTCGTGCGTCTGTCCGCCTGTCTCACCGCCGAACCCGGGTCTGCCCGAGGGAGGAAGAGCGCTTCGATCGACTCGGGCGTGATGAGCAGCACGCCCGCTGGGTTGTCGCGCAGCCGTTTTTTGCCAGTCGCCCAGAGAACGCCGTGCCATTTGTTGACCGGGATATCGCGCCACTCACAGAGCTCTTCGAGGCGCGCGATCCGATCGTTGATGAGCGCCTCGATCGGCCGGACATAGAGGGGGGGCGGATCGATCCGATCACCTCACCTCACCTGCCGCGACGCGAGAGAGAGGATGGGCACCATCGCCGCCTCGGTCTTTCCGATCGACGTGTCGGCCGCCAGGATCACGACGTCGCGGTCGCCCTCGACGATGCGCAGGGCGGCTGCCTCCTGGATGTCGCGCAAGCCGGTCCAGTTCTGCTTCCAGATCCAGCGCTAATCTCGGGGTGGAGCCGAGCAAAGGCGTTTGAAGAGGGGAGTGATGTGCTCATGGCGCGTCTCGTTTCGGTCGCGGGCAGAGCTGCCTGCCCTTCGCTTTGTCCCTTTTCGTCATTTCCGGAAAATAGGTAGGGACATGGGGCGCAACGACCTCATGGAAGAGCACTCGAATCGTTCGATGTGCCCTTGCCCAGATGAAACAGCGCATCGAAATCCATCGCCCGTGAACAGGAGCGGGCCGATGCGAAGCGATAGGGCAGCGGGCACGTATCGAAGCCCTCTCGTGGCTGATGACGCCGCCTCCCTTTGAACCTCCATATTTTTAGACGTGTGTCCAAACACTCTTGAACAGCCGTCTAAAAACACTTCCCTCTTTTCGAATTGCCCATGCCTCTCGTCCAACGCCTCTCTGAAACCCTCATCGATCAGATTGCCGCAGGTGAAGTCGTCGAGCGCCCTGCCTCTGTTGCCAAGGAGCTGTGCGAGAACGCCATCGACGCTGGCGCGCGCGCCATCACCATCGACATCCTCGAAGGTGGCATGCGCCGCATCGTGATCACGGACGATGGCTGCGGCATGTCACCAGACGATGCCCGCGCCTGCTTGGAGCGACACGCGACGAGCAAACTTCGGCAGGAGCCTGACCTCAAACAGATTGGGACACTCGGGTTTCGAGGGGAGGCCATCCCAGCCATCGCGTCCGTCTCGCGCTTCTATCTGACCACTTGCCCCAACCCAGAGGCAGCCCGCGTCCAGGCCGCGTGGGAGAGCGAGCGAGCTGTGTCACCACCATCGGCCAAGCCAAATCAGCTCGGCACGCGCCTTTTGGTCGAGGCAGGCAAGCTCGTCTCGTTCGACGAGGTGGGCGCGCCACCAGGCACGCGCATCGAGGTCTCGGATCTGTTCTTCAACACGCCCGCGCGCCGAAAGTTCTTGAAGCGACCGAGCACCGAGGCGACCCACCTCATCGAGACCGTCACGCGCCTGGCCCTGGCCCGCCCCGAGATCGCTTTCCGCCTCACCAGCAATGGACGCGAGGTGTTCTCATCGCCCGCCATCAAGCGCGACATCCGTGAGCGCGTGGCCCTCGCCCTGGGTGCCGACGCGTATCCACACCTCGTGCCCGTCGAGCTGACGCGCGGCAACATCCAGGTCCGCGGGCACATCACCTCGCCCGATCACACGCTCTCCACCTCGCGCGGCATCTACACGTTCGTGAATGGGCGCTTCATCCGCGACCGAAGCCTCGTGGCCGTGATCCAGCGCGCCTATGCCGACGTCACCATGCCCGGTCGAAACCCAGCCGCCGTGCTCTTCATCGACCTGCCGCTCGACGAGGTGGACATCAACGTCCACCCGCAAAAGCTGGAAGTGCGCTTCGCCGACGCGCAGGCCGTCACAGGCTGCGTCTATCGCGCGGTCCAGGAGGCATTGCGCACCTCACCATGGCTCGACGCCGAATCGTCCAAGATGCCATCGAGCCAACTGCCGCCATCCCCTTCACTCGGCGAGGAGCGCCCGACCTACGAGGCGATCTGGGGACGCGCGCACTCGTCGTCGAGCGAGCCTCTGCCCCGCCACAGCTATGCCTCGATCCCGCTGTCGTTCCGACCTCGGCCAGGCGTCGTTCTCTCGCCCATCTCGGCGCCGAGCCAGTCGGTCGTTGGGGATGAGCCAGCGAGCGCTGAGCCGAGCGATGCGACGACAGGCTTCTTCAGCTCGCTGAGAATCATCGGGCAGTTCGCCGCGACCTACGTGGTCTGTGAGGCGCCTGGCCCCAGGCTCGTGGTGATCGATCAGCACGCAGCCCACGAGCGCGTGCGCTTCCACGCGCTGCGCGAGGCATTTCGCGCCAAGAAGCCCAAACTCCAGCCCTTCCTGATCCCGATGACCCTGGAGCTGCCGCCCGCCGAGGCCAACATCCTGGCCGACAACGCCGACGCGCTGCGCGAGGCTGGCTTCGAGATCGAGCCCTTCGGTGGCAGTGCGATCGCGCTCAAGGCTGTGCCGGTCGAGCTCGTGGGCTGCGATCACAAGGCGATGCTCATCGATCTGGCCGGGGAGCTCTTCCAGGTCGGCAAGGGGCGCGCATTCGACGAGGCCATGGAGCACGCGCTTGCCACGATGGCCTGTCACTCGGCCGTGCGTGCGCACCAGGCGCTCGACCTCAAAGAGCTGCGCGCGCTGCTCGACGCGCTCGACGCCGTCGATTTCAACACGCGCTGCCCCCACGGACGCCCCGTCGCTGCGCAGATGACGATCCCCGAACTGGAAAAAGAGGTCGCGCGGCGGTGAGAGCGGAGGAACGAGGCGCGCGATTCCAGCGCATCTCCTCCTGTCGGCTCTGCCGACATCCCCCCGTTGAGGGGCCCTTCACCAAAAGCATCCCTCTCAGAAGGAGGTGACGCGAAGCGCCGGAGGGAGAAGGACCGCCCCGACGGTCCCGCGGTGTCCAATTTGGTCCACTGCGTCCATTCGGTCCCTCCACGCCACGCGCCGCCCGCTCACCGCTGCTTGCTCAGATCCTGGAGCATTCTGGCCGCCATCACGTTCTGAGGCTGGAGATCGAGGACCTTCTCGAAATAGCCAGCTGCCTTCTCCGCCAGTCTGCGCGCGTTCTCGGGGTTGAATTCCTCGCGCTTGCGGCGCTCCCAGTAGAGCAAACCCAAGCGCATCAGCACCTCGACGTTCTTGCCATCCTCGTCCAGGAGCTTCTGAAAGACGGCCTCGGCCTCGGCGAACTTCTCCTGGTTGCCGAGCACCGCGCCATACGAGAGGCGCGCCATCAGATCCTTGGGCCGGAGCGTGATGAGACGCTTGAGCCACATCGCCGCGGTCGCGAAATCAGAAACCTGCACGGCCATCTGGCCCAGGCGCTCGTAGGCGTGGACGTTGAGCGGATCCTGCTCGATCACTGTGCGGTAGCTCGCCGTGGCCCGGTCGTAGCGCTCTTTGGAGAAGTAGAGGTTCGCCAGATACAGGTGGTTGAGGGGATCCTTGGGCGACAGTTCGATGGCGTAGCGAAATTCCTCCATGGCGCGGCTCGCGTCGTCGATGCGCTGGAAGCAAAGGCCGAGCGCCGCATGCACCGCGGCCAGATCCGGGAACTTCTGGAGGATCTCCTGGAACGTCACCATGGCCTGCTGCGGCGCGTCGTGCTGCATGTAGTTCAGGCCGCGTTCGAACTCCTCGGCGACGATCTTGGGGATCTCGCGGAAGGGCATGTTGAGCTTGGAGATGACCTGCTGCGCCACCTCGAGATCGGTCCCACGGGGCGAGAGGTCCAGCACGGCCCGGAGCGAGTCGAGCGCGCCCTGGCGATCGCCGGTACGCGCCTGCGCCTGCGCCAGCGAGATGTGGTGGCGCGACTGATCGCGGTCGAGATCGCGCGCCCTGGCGAGCGCGGTCATCGCCTCCTCGAAGCGTTCCGCGTCGAGGTGAATCAGCCCGATCCGAAAGAAGTATTCGGCCACGTAGGGCGAGAGCTGTGCGGCCTGGTTCAGGTGCTCCAGCGCCGACGTTTCCTGAGCGGCAGACTGCGCGTAGAGGCCGATGCCCTTGCCGTAGTGCAGGTTGGCGCGGCCCGGCTCCACGGCGATCTTGGCCGAGAGCTCGTCGAGCGCGGGGATGATCTGGCCACCTCGGAACGCGGCCTCGACGAACAGGCGCATCGCGTCGCTCGAGTCTGGCTCGCGCGCGAGGAGCTGGCGCGCGGCGCCCATGGCCTCGACCAGCTGCTTGTCGCGGATGAGCCGCTCGACGCGCATCAGATCGGTCTCCTTGCCGCGCGCGGTCGAGGAAGTGGTGTTGGGGGTGGACGCACATCCAGCCCACGACGACAGAGGCAGGACAAGGAGCAGGACACGAAACAGACGCGACATCGGGGAGACCTCACTCGACACTCGACTCATCAGACGCCGGAGCGCTCCGATCCAGATACCGAACCGCGAACCGAAGGCTCCGAAGCAACGGGCTCTTTCAAAAAAACGAGGGCCCCTAACACGCCCGCCTCGGCAAATCATTCGGGCAAAGTCGGCGTTCCAGGGTGCTCGGAGGTTCGAAATCTGCCCACGAGCTGCGGTCACTTGGAGCGAAGCGAGGCACTCCATTTCATTCGTCTTCATTCGTCGAGATTGCTCGTCGGATGGCCTCGTCGCTTCGCGCCTCACATCGAGGACTCATCCATCGATTAGGACCGAGCAACGCGAAGGAGGGGGAATGCCAGACGAGGCACGCGGTGGGAGCTTCCAGACGGAAGTGAAGAGCGAAGCAACGAAGGTCGGCGTTTCAAGGACGAGCGGGGCGAGGGGATAATCGAGGGATAAGTCCTGAATCGGTCCTCGGTATGACAGGTGAAACAATCCCAACTGCAGGCCGCGCGATTCCTCTCTGATTCGGGAAAGCGCGGCTTGACTTTCGAGAAGCTCCTTGTCGTTCAAGCCAGTCGCATAGGCATTTCCACTCACCCCATCCCCCCAATCCCAGAGAGGTCTCACATGAAAAACATGTCGCTCCTGCTCCCGATCGCGGCGCTCACGCTCCTGCTCCCCCTCACTGCCAACGCCAAAGCTCCAGGGCTCAGCCCGGTCCAAGTCGGCCTCGGCGTTGGCTGGTCCTCCTCCTTCAACAACCTCTCGACGAACTACTACGGTGAGAGTGAAGTCCAGGGCCCGCACTTCATGCTCGAGGCCAAGTTCCGCGTGGCGCCCTCGTTCATGCTCGGCGTCGATGCCTCCCTCGCGATCCAGCCCTGGAGCTACGGCTGCTCTTACAACGATCTCTACTGCGACTCCTTGAGCACGCTCTTCTTCTCGGGGGACGCCACCCTGACCTGGTATCCCATCCGCCTCGGCTACGTCATGGTCGGTGCGGGCGTCACGGGCCTGAACCTCTCCTACGAGGCGGGCTACGGAAGCGGCGGCGGTCACCGCGACAGCCTGGGAGAAGACACCGAGTTCGGCTGGAACGGCATGATCGCCCTGGGCGTGAACATCCCGTTGTCACCCA
>JAISIF010000071.1 GCA_031262165.1 Myxococcales bacterium
AGGCAGCCCAAGAGATCTCCTTCGATGAAGACACGGTGACGGGTGACCTCACCAAGCCCGACGGCGAATACATCGAAGCGCGCCGCAAGATCGATCACATCAGCCTGATCCGTGTGAGAGACGACTTCAAAGACGAGGTACTCCAGTCGGTGAGCGACCTCTGAGCGCGCCTCCCATCGAAGCGCCGCATGAGCGCAGGTCTGAAGGATCCTTCAGCGCCTGCGCTTTCGTTTGAGTCATCTTTCGCAAGCCACCTCATCCCACGCCTCGGGAGGACACATGGCCATCCCTCTCAGACTGCAAATCCACAAGGGCGACGCGCTCCTTCAAACGCGGGAGTTCGATCGCGAGATCATCAAGATCGGTCGCCTCCAGAGCGCCCACCTCTTCATCGATGACGAGAAGGTCTCGCGCATCCACGCCGTCCTCAATGTCGAAAGCGCCGAGCAGATCTCGATCGTGGACATGGGGAGCATCGAAGGGACGTTTCTGAACGGGAAGCGCGTCAACAAGGGCCAGGTCCATTTCGGTGACGAGATCCGGGTCGGCTCGACGCGCATCATCGTCGAGGACGGCTCGGTCGCGCAGGCAGTGACGCAGGCCCCTGCCGTTGCCGCCTCGGACGCTGCTGCTCCGATCGACACCACGGCCGACATGACCGCTGCCCCGGAGCCAGATGCCTCCATGTCGATGCCGCCGATCCCCGGCGCCGACATCGGGGACATGCCCCCCATCCCGCAGCAGGCCTTCGACCAGATGCCGCCGACGCCAGCGCAGCAGGCCCTGGCCGTGGCCGACGCCGCGCAGGCCGCGAGCATCGAAGCCCCAGGCGCCGAGGAAGACGAGCTGTTCCAGACGCGCAGGCTCGGCAGGTTCGCCCCCAAGGCGTTCGATTCCTACATTCCGATGCAGCCCCAGCCGCGCCGTCCAGCGGCCAACCGCAAGGGCCGCCTGGGCCTGCACATCCGCTACTACTGGGGTGATGCCCTCCTGCAATCCTCGCAGTTCGCCAGCCCCCGCCCCGTCTATGTCGGCAACTCGTGGCGCTGCGACTTCAAGCTCTCCCAACCAGACGAACACCAGCTGGTCGGGCCGGGCAATGGCAGCGGTTTCACGATCCAGCTCGGTCCCCAGATGGCGGGAGCCCTCTATCGCCAGGACAGCAACCTCCCCGTCCAGCTCACCCCCAACGCCACCTGCGATCTAAGGGAGACGGACTTTGCCTGGGTGGACCTCGGTGGCATCCGCGCCGAGTTTTCGTTCGAGGAGCAGCCGCGCCCCATCGTGGTGCCCTTCTTCCAGAGCCTCGACTACCGCTTCCTCATCCTACTCGTCCTGCTCGGCTTCATGGTTGGCCTCTTCATGGTGGCCGCCTCGACCCACACCGAGGCCGACATCATCGCGGACGACATCGGCGAGAAGCAGCTCAAGATCGTTCGAGCCATCCTCCAGGAGGCGGAGAAGCCTCAGAAGAATCCCCTGCTCGACAAGCTCAACAAGAAGGAAGAGGAGCAGCCCCAGCCGGGCGAGCAGGCTGAGAAGCACAAGAATGACGAAGGCAAGATGGGCAAGAAGGACATGGCCGAGAACAAGACCAAACGCAGCGCGCCCAAGGCCATCGACATCAACGCGAAGGATCTCGTGAAGCACTCGGGCGGCCTCGTGAGCGTGCTCGGTGGCGGCGGCGGTGGCGGCCTCGCGACCATCTTTGGTCAGGGTGGCCTGGGGGGCGACATCAAGGGCGCGATCGGCAACATGCATGGCCCACAGGTGGGCGACGCGGGCGGCTTCGGTGGCCTGGGGACGCGCGGCACGGGCGTCGGCGGTGGCGGCGCGGGCAACACCATCGGCATCGGCGGCATCGGCACCAAGGGCCGCGGCGGTGGGCTCGCTGGGTATGGCAAGGGGCTCGGCAACCTGGGCGGGAAAAAATCGACGGGCGTGGAGATCTCGGACGACGGCTCGTCGATCCAGGGGTCGCTCGACAAGGAGCTCATCCGCCAGGTCATCCAGAGAAACATGGGGCAGATCCGCTACTGCTACGAGAAGGAGCTCCAGAAGAAGCCGGATCTCGCAGGCAAGCTGGTCATTCGCTTCGAGATCGCGCCCAAGGGCAATGTGACGGACGCCAAGACGGCCACGGGCACCACACTCAGAGACGCGGCCCTCTCCGACTGTGTGACGGTCCGCATCCGCAACTGGAGATTCCCCGAGCCCAAGGGCGGCGGAAAGGTCATCGTCACCTATCCGTTCGTCTTCAAGTCCTCCGGTGACTGAGCGGCACCGACGTCACGACATCCGATGACACCCTCATGACAGGCGGTGGCCACGTGGCTGCCGCCTGTTTTCGTTGACGCGCCGCGCGAGCTCGAACGCCACCTGCCCCTATCGGTCGCGAGCACCGAATCCCCGCTCTCCTCACCGCACCGCGCCACGCGTGAGCGACCTCTCTGGAAGGAGCCCTCCGAATGATCCGCCAGCCCCTCTTCTTCGCCTTTGGCCTCGTCCTGCTCGTGGCGCTCGTCCTCTGGCACCGCTCGAATGTCGCCGAGAAGACGTCATGGAGACCCAAACCGCCCGCGCCGTCCTGGACACCCAAGCCGCCCGCAAAACCCGCCTCGAAGCCACCCGCCCCCCCACCCGATCCCTTCTCGTTCAGCGTGACGCCCGCGGCGTTCCCCGCTGTGTTCACGGAAGAACAGATCCAGGCCGTCCTCGACCCACAGATGAAGTCGATCTTCCACTGCGCCGAGAAGGCCATCGCGCAGCCCCAGGCCAGATCGACAAAGGAGAGCGCCGTCAATGTCCACGCCAATCTCACGCTGGATCGCGAGGGCACGCTGCGGCGCGCCGATCTCGTCAGCCTGGGCTCGAACACGGCTTGGCTCCTCCCCTTGAGGGCGTGCGTGGCGGCAGCTGTCAATCGATGGAAGTTTCCCGCCCCTGCCGCCGATCGCGACGCGCTGCTCGTGTTGACGTTCGTGTTCTACGGCGCCGCCACGACTGACGAATGGCCGAGCAAGCGCACCACACAGCGCAACGCCAAGCAGAACGCAGAGTTCACCGTTCACGCCTTCGTCGAGAAAAATGTCTCGCTGGTGGACCCCGCGCCCTTCCGAGCGCTCGTGGAGGCCGCCGCGCCGCGCCTCTCCGAGGTGTGCCGCATGGAAGGTCTCTCGCCTCACCCAACGGCAGAGGCCACGCTCCTGTTCGAGATCTCGCCGGATGGGAGCGTCTCGAAGGAGACGGTGGCGGTGCGTGGGCTCGACGCTTCAGCAGAAGCGCTCGACGCGCATCTGGCCTGCGTCCAGCGTGAGGTCGGCGCCTGGAAATTCCCGGCGCTCCCAACAATCGACGCGAAGGCGAGCGTCAGCCACCTGTTGCGCTGGGACGAGGCTGAAGAGCAGCTCGACGCGCGCGCCTCCAGTGAAAGCGAGTCGTCGCGATGAACAAGCCCCTCTTCCCCTATCTCATCGGCCTCATCGCCCTCTTCACCCTCGTCTTCTGGTTGCGCCAGACGGGCTCTGGAGTGAGCCCAAAGGATTGGACGCCCGAGCTCAAAGAACTCGCCGATCGCGAAAACCTGAGCGTCTCCCTGTCCAGCAATGCCCTGGGGCAGACTGAGCTCGACGGCTTGCGCCTGTGCTTCGCGGCCGCGCGCCACAAAGATCGCGCGCTGGGCGATGGGGACGTCACGACGACGTTCCAGGTGGATCTCCACTCTCGTCGGATCGTCAACTTCGAGATCCAAGAGGCCTCCTCCAGCCTGACGAGCGCGCCGCTCCTCAAATGTATTCGGAAGCGCGCGCGCCGTTGGAAGGCGCTGCCGCTGGACGCCTATTCCCACGACCCGAGCAGAGAGCAGATCCTCAGCTTCCGCTCGCGCCGTCCAGAGGAGGCGAGCCCACCGCCATCGGTCGCGTCACCGGTGAGCCAGCCCGTGCCCCTGCCCCTGACCGCGCCCAACCCCAAGCCCAACCCCAAGCCACGGTCGCGGCCTTCGGACGCCGGGCAATACAAGCAGCTCGACGAAATCGCGCACCGCGATGGACTCAGCGTCACCTTGATTGACGACACGGGCGCGGCGGCTTCGCCAGAGGCGCTCTTCCCCTGGATCGAGCTCGACCTCGACGGCCTGCGCCGCTGCTATGCCTGGGCGCGTCAGCTCGACCCCTCGGTGGGTGAGGGCAACGTCGCGCTGATCTCCAAGCGCCTGCCCAACTCGACGAAGCTCTCCGGGATCGACGTGCTCGACGAGGGAACCACGCTCCAGAGCCCGCTCCTCGACCTTTGCCTCCAGGGCCGTGTGGCGAGCTGGGCACTCACCGCCGAGGATGATTTCCCTGCTGCCAAGCCCAAGCGACAGGTCGAGCACCAGCGCTACACGTTCCAGTTCCGTCAGACTGCCGAGCCTCCCTCTGCTGACGCGCTCCAGCACGTGGACCAGGAGGCAGGCGGCTCGGACAGCGCTCCCCCGGCCCTCGCTCGAGAGCCAGCGCGCGCGGGCTCGCCAATGCGGCGAGGCGGGAACATGAGCTGGGAGGAGGAGGTCGCCCGATCGGTGCTGCGCCGCAACGCGTGGGAGGCCTCTGCCCCGGAGCGATGGCGCGAGATCGACTACTGCTACGAGCGGGAGCGTCTGGTCTTCCCCGAGCTCGACCGCGACGTAAAAAATGTGATTGTCCAGAGCACCAGATCGCCCAGCGGGGCGATCACGCACACGCTCCTGGACGAGGGCTTACCCGAGCGCTTCGCCAACTGCGTCCGCGACCGCATCGCCAAGTGGCAGACGTCCGACACAGGGTGGCGCTTCGGCCTCTCGGAGCGCAGGTTCAGCGATCAGCCACGCCAAGCGGTGGACGAGCAGGAGCCCTTCGAGATGGCGTTCGAGCGAAAGGTCGAGGCGTTCTCGCGCGCGCAGGTGCAGGAGGTCATCGACGCAAACCTCGGCCAGTTCCACGCTTGCAGCTGGCGCATCCCGTCACATCTCATCCATGGCAAGCGCCTGCCCCTGGAGCTGTGGCTCGCCCTGGATCGCAACGGCATCGTGCGCCAGGTCAACGCCGCGTTCCCGACGCTCCCGGCCGCCGAGCAGCTCTCGGCGCTGAGCACGTGCCTCGGGACAGCCGCGCGCACGTGGCGTTTCCCTTTGCCGCAGGACAGGCTCGCCACGTCGATTCACCTGAGACTGACGTTCAAGGCGTCGGATGTGGAGCCAGCCTCCTTCAACCCCATCACCAGCGACTTCGGGATCTTCTCCAACGCCATCCTCGGCCGTGCGCGCGACGAGCTCCACGCCGATCTCTTGGAGATCGCCTCCGTACCGAACGGGGCGGCCTTCCGCGAGGTCGTCGCCGCAAAGGCGGCCCGACTCCTCAAGAGATGCCCTGGCGCTGGCATCGCGTTTCGCGAGGGCGAGGCCATCCCGCTCCAGTTCGAGCTCGCGCCAGACGGCCGCGTCCTGAAGGAGACACTGACGCTCGGGTTCCGCGCCCCCTCGAAAGCGCACCCCGCCAAACCGCGCAAGGGCGGCGCTGCCTGGCGTCACTTCCAGACCGAGTCGTGGCGCGCGGCCAAGGCCACGGACGCGCTCAACTTCATGACCTGCCTCCAGCGTGAGGTCGGCGCCTGGAAGTTCCCCAAGGTGCCGGGCGGTGGCAGGGCGAGCGTCAGTCATCGGCTCGTCTGGCGTGAACCCATCCGCGCGAAACAGGCGACACGCCAGGGTGGCGATGGCTGCCGCGGACCAAACGGCGAGTGGCGCTGCAAGAAAACCGTGACGCTCGAGGATCACGGGGCGACGATCGATGGTTCGCTCGGATGGCCGTCCATCCGCAAGATCCTCGCCCAAAACATGGGAGAGATCCGCCATTGTTATGAAGAGGCGCTTCAGAATCAGCCCTACCTCGCGGGCAAGCTGCCCGTCCGCTTCGACATCGCGCCCGAGGGCAACGTCATGAAGGTCGAGTTCGGACCGATCTCCTCTACGATCCAGAGCGAGACGCTCGTCGAGTGCTTCCAGGCCAGAATCGGCAGCTGGCACTTTCCCGAATCACCGACAGGCGCCCGGGTGAGCGTCAGCTATCGGATGGTCCGCGAGCGCCGCTGAGTCGAGTCGGCGCTCGGGAGGCCTTCGTTGCCGTGACGCCAATCTCCTCTCCCAAGAGAGCGCCGCCTCGCGATGAACGAATCGATTGCCCTCGACGCCGTCGGCGCGATCACGCTCGTCGGCCTCGTCGTCTGGTTGCGCCTGGCGAATCAGGAAGAAGCGCAGGCGCGTGAGCTCGCGGCGTCACCCATGCCTGGGCCCCCTCGACCCGCGCTCTTCTGTTCGTCATTCCAGAGAGCCATCCGATTCGGCCGACCGAGATCCAGATGGATCTGAAGGCCCTATGCGCAGGCGCGACCGGCCAACCCAACGCTGGTGATCGAGGGCGAGGTGGGGGGGGATGGCTTTCACGGCGCGCCTCTCCTCGACCAGAGCCCTCGACTTCACGTTCATGCACCAGCGCACCACGCTGTGGCGCGACCCCCTCTTCGAGCGCATCCGAAAGTGCGTCACGCAGTGGAAGCGCCCAACGGGAACCATGCCTCCCGCCAACGACTTCTTCTTCCGAACGCCTCCCGCGCCCACGCTCGAGACAGGGAGGAAGCGGGAAGGAAATCGTGGCCCTCGTCGATTCAGATGGCCGCGGACAGGGGCCGACCTCTTCCGACGCGGCAGAGAAAATCGTTTGAGTTCCTTGAGCTCTGTCTCGATGGCGCTATGAACCGCCGCTTTTTGGCAGCAGCTCCAGGCATCCGCCACGACGCCGTTCCTTTCCCGAGACATCATGAACAAGCTCGCCTTTCCCCTCGCCTTTGCCCTGTCAGCCGCTGGCTGCGTCTATCCCGCCGAGCGCGGCAAGATGCTCGAAGCCAGGGTCGTCCAGCTGGAGACTGACAAGGCCGCGTTGGAGGCTTCGCTCCTGGCCCAGCGCGAACAGCTCGAAGCCCAGCTCCCCATCATCCAGGAGGCGCTGAGCAAGCTCGAGGCCGCCTCGCGCCGCTCCAACGCCGACACCGGCGTCCAGATGGAGGAGATGCAGATCCTCGTCGCCACGCTGCGAGGTCAGCTCGAAGAGCAGACCTATCGGATGGTGCGGCTCGAAGAGGCGCTGTCGCAGCTGCGCGCTCAGCCGCCGCTCGCCACGTCTCCAGCTGTCGCGGCAAGCCCTGAGTCGCCGGAGGCAGCCTCGACATCGATACCTGCGCCGACAACACCACCGACCTCATCAGTGCCTTCGACGGTGGCCACCGCCACGCCCGTGCCAGCCGTGGTCAAGCCCGCGGAGAAGCCGATCGACAAGGCCGATCGCCAGGCCTTTGCCGACGCCGTCGTACAGAAGCTCAAGAGCCAGCCTGCCGCGGGCCGCAAGCTCGCCGACGAATTCCTCGGCAAGTGGCCCAAGCACGCGCTCGCCGCCCGCGTCTACTACGAGGTCGGGATGAGCCACCTGGCCGAGAAGAACCACAGGGCCGCCCTGTCCGAGTTCGGCGTCTTCATCCAGCCAGACATGCCCAAGGCCTTCACGGACAGCCCCTGGGCCCCGGAGGCGCTCCTGCGCTCTGCCGACTGCTTCGCGGCGCTCAAGATGTCGCGCGAGGTGACGATGGCCCTCGAAGAGGTCGTCAACGGCTACCCCAAGAGCAGCGCGGCCAAGGATGCCAAGGCGCGCCTGGAGGCGCAGAAGAAGGCCAAGAAGAAGTGACCCCGTCCTGCTCGTCCGACGCCTTCCTCCCCGCGCCAAGTCATTCGACGTGTCCCTCCCCCCCCCAGGGCGTCCTTTGTTCTGAGGACTCATCCCTCGATTAGCCCATCGTCCCGCTCGTCCGTGAAGCGTCAGCCTTCGTTGCTTCGCTCTTCACTTCCGTCTGGAAGCGCCCGCATCGCGCCTCGTCTGGCATTCCCCGGCCTTCGCGTTGTTCGCTCCTGATTGTCGAAAGGGATGTGTCAGGGCGCAGCACGCCGTGCCCCCGCAAAATCGCATCGTTCCGGGTCGAACTCAGCTGAACTCGATCTCCGTGTTTTCGCGCCGACGCGCAGCCTCGAAAGTGCCCTCGCATGTCCGAAGACCTTCAGGAAAACCTCACACCAGCCCCGGCCTCCTCGGCTCCCTCGCTTCCAAAGACTCGCCTCGTCCTGCACGAGAAGCCGGGCGGCTTCTTCCGAAAGCTCCTGACGCTGCTGTGCCTGGGCTGCGCGCTCGGCGTGGTCGTGGGCGTCGGCGTGGTCGTCTGGGCCTACCAGACGTATTCGCCGGGATTGCCGGAGTTACCCTCGGTGGACGACTACCGGCCGCCCATCCTCTCGGAGCTCTGGAGTGCCGACGCCGCGCTGTGCGGTGAGTTCTACGACGAGCGGCGCCGCGTCGTGCCCTACGAGCGCATCCCCAAGAAGCTCATCCAGGCGTTCGTCGCGGCAGAGGATCAGCGCTTCTTCGATCACCCGGGCTTCGACCTGAAGGGCACGCTCCGCGCGGCCTACAAGACCTACGTCGTCCGCGAGCGCATCCAGGGCGGCTCCACGCTGTCGCAACAGGCGGCCAAGGCCGTCCTCGTCTCGGTCGAACTCAGCAAGATCACCGACATGGACGTGCGCGCCGAAGTCGTTCGGATGCTCGGCGAAGAGAGGATGGCGGATCAGGACGCGGTCCGCGCCGCAGCGCTCAAGGCCCACGCCAAACTGCGCGCCGCGGCCCACGCGCGCGCCACCGAGAAGACCGTCCGCCGCAAGATTCGCGAGCTCATCCTGGCCCTGCGCCTGGAACGGGCGCTCACGAAGGAGCAGATCCTCTACCTGTATCTGAACAACATCTACCTGGGGCACCACGCCTATGGCGTGCAGGCCGCGGCCGAGAACTACTTCCGCAAGGACGTGGAGGAGCTGACGCTGGCCGAGAGCGCGCTGCTCGCGGTGCTGCCCAAGGCGCCGAGCGCTACCTCGCCGTTCCGCTACCCCAAGAAGGCGCGCGAGCGGCGCACCTACGTGCTGGGCCGGATGCTGGCCGAGGGCATGATCTCGCAGGCCGAGCGCGACGCGGCCAACGCCGAGGAGATCCGCGTCTTCCCTGTCGAGGACGTCTTCCGCCTCAAGTCGCCCTTCTTCTCCGAGCAGATCCGGCGCGACGTCGTGAACCGCTACGGCAACGAGCGGCTGCTCAAGGACGGTCTGAAGATCACGATGACGATGAACGCCGAGCGCCAGTTCTCGGCACAGCAGGCCATGCTCGAAGGCCTGATCCGCGTGGACAAGCGCCAGGGCTTCCCCGGGCCGCTCGCCCACCTGGCCACGCCCAAGGAGCGCGAAGGCTTCAGCAAGGACATCGCGCGGCGCCTCGGCGATGAAAAGCTGACGCCGGGCCACTACTACGTCGGCTTCGTCGAGAGGATCGACGCGGCTCGTCAAATCGCGACGATCGACGTGGGTGGCCAAAAGGCCCTGCTCCCGCTCCTCGCCATGCGCTGGGCGCGCGAGCCCAACCCAGAGAAGCGCCACCCGAACGCGCTCATCGACGCGATCTCCAAGGCCCTCAAAGAGGGTGACGCGATCATCGTCCGGGCGCGCTCTCGCGACGATTTCACGAAGGAGTTCGTCAGCAGCGAGCTCGAGAAAAAGACGTTCAGGAAGCTCCCGCTGGACGCAGTGCTCGTCTCGCTGGAGCAGGCGCCGACACTCCAGGGCGCGCTCATGTCGGTCGATCCCAAGACGAGCTACGTCGAAGCCATGATCGGCGGCTACGACTTCGACGCCTCGGAGTTCAACCGCGCGTTCCAGGCCTGCCGCCAACCCGGCAGCGCGTTCAAGCCGCTCGTCTATTCGGCGGCGCTCGAGCTGCTCGAATGGCAGGTGAACCAGGTGCTCGTGGACGCGCCCGTCGTGTTCGACGACCCCTCGACCTCGCTGCGCTGGAAGCCAGAGAACTTCGGCTCCGAGTTCCAGGGCGACGTGCTGCTCGTGCAGGCGCTCAAGATGTCGATGAACATCCCGGCCGTGAAGACGCTGCACGCCGTCGGGCTCGAGTCGGCCGTCGAGTGGGTGCGCCGCTTGGGCATCACGACGAAGCTCAACGAGGATCTGTCGATGGCTCTCGGTGGCAGCTGCGTGCAGCTCCACGAGCTGACGAGCGTCTACGCGACGATGAACCGCGGTGGGCTCAAGTTCACACCCAAGTTCCTGCGCAAGGTCGAGGATAGATTTGGTCGCACGCTCGAAGATCACACGGACGTGGCCGACGACTTCGCGCGGTTCGAGGATCGGGTCGCGGCAGGCTTTGCCCAGATGTTCGACGAGCCCGAGCGCGTGATGAGCCGTGAGACGGCCTTCCTCATCGACTGGCTCATGCGCGAGGTGGTGCGCTCAGGAACGGGCGGCCCAGCGGGCGCGCTGCGCAAGCCCGCGGCGGGAAAGACCGGCACGACGAACGACTCGTTCGATACCTGGTTCATGGGCTTCACCGAAGACCTCGTGACCGGCGTGTGGATGGGCTACGACCGCTACGATCACCCGCTCGGCAGATACGAGACGGGCGGTCGCGCGAGCCTGCCGATCTGGGTCGATTACATGAAGCGCGCGCTGAACACGCGGCCCCAGGCCGAATTCGACCTGCCCAAGCCCGGCGTGCGCATCGTGATGAAGAACATCGACCCCGCCACGGGCAAGCTCGCCGCGCCTGGCGCGCCCAGGGAGAAATCGATCAGGCTGCCCTTCGTCGAAGGCAAAGAGCCCGTGGAAGAGGCGCTCGGAGAAGGCCTGGCCGATCCTCGGGAGATGATGTGGATGGCGCCGTAGAGCGGTCGAGCTTTGGCGATTGCCGTCAGACAGCGCTGCGCGTTTGACGCACCACGCACGCTACGTCTTGCGCTGCGTCGCTCGACACAAACACGACGGGCGTTCGTTCCGCGCAACGCCCCTCCGAGACCGCTGAAGAATGGAACTCGCTCGCCCTAGGGCGAGGTGGTGTTTGTTTTTGTGAAAGGACGAAAGAAGGCCGATGCCCTCCACTCACCCTCTGAACCTCGCCGCCGTTGCCCTGCGCACCACGCCCCTCGACTGGACGGGCAACCTCCACAATGCCCGCCTCGCGCTGACCCAGGCGCGGGACGCGGGTGCGCGCGTCGTCTGCCTGCCCGAGCTCGCCCTGAGCGGCGCTGGCTGTGAGGACGTCTTTTTTTCACCCTTCGTCGCTGACGCCGCGCTCGCCGCGCTCCGCGAGCTCTTGCCCGACACCTCGGGTCTGACCGTCGCCATTGGCTTGCCGCTCAGCGTCCAAGGCCAGCTCTTCGACGCGGCAGCCCTCATCCACGATGGCTCGCTCCTGGGCTTTGCGGCCAAACAGGCGCTCTCCCGCGATCGGCTCTGCTACGAGGCGCGCTGGTTCACGCCGTGGACGCCCCATTCGCCCTGTTCCATCGAGATCGATGGCGTCGTGTTGCCGCTGGGCGATCCAACTTTCGAGGTGGATGGCTTGAAGCTCGCGCTTCGCGTGGGCTGCGATGACCTTTTCGAGATTCCTGTCCCGAACGGCATCGACCTCGTCCTGAACGTCAATGCGCGCGCCTTTTCGTTTGGCGAACAGGCCCGGTTCGAGGCGCTGCTCTGCGCGCGGACAGAGGCGCGCCCTGTTGCCATCGCCTCCTCGAACCTCCTGGGCAACGAGGCCGGGACCTCGATCCACGCCGGTGGCGCGCTCGTCGTTCACGGCGGCCAGGTGCTCGCCCGCTCGCCACGCTTCTCGTTTTTGCCCACGGCGCTCGCGCTTGCCGAGACATCCCAATCGATGGCGTGCCTCCCCGATCCTTTTGCCTCCAAGGAAGAGGAATTCCCGCGCGCCGTCGCGCTCGGCCTGTTCGACTACCTGCGCAAGAGCCGTCTGCGAGGCTTCGTGCTGTCGTTGAGCGGCGGCGCTGACTCGGCCTCCATCGCCGTGCTCGTGATGCTGATGGCGCGCTTCGCCATCGAGGAGCTCGGCAGCGTGGGCTTCACCAAGGCGCTCGGGCTGCCGCGTGTCGATGACGACGTGGATCTCGACACCGCGCTCCGCGAGGTCATGCCGTGCCTGCTGACCACGGCTTACCAGGCCACGCGCAACAGCTCGCAGATCACGCGTGCGGCAGCGAGCGCCGTTGCCAGCGCCGTGGGCAGCCGCCACCTCGAACTCGACATCGAGCCCATGGTCGCGAGCTATCGCGCCGCGATCGAAGGCGCGCTCGGACGATCCTTCGACTGGCAGCGCGACGATCTCACGCTCCAAAACATCCAAGCCCGCACCCGCGTGCCAGGTATCTGGATGATCGCCAACGCGCAGAACGCCCTGCTCCTGACGACGAGCAACCGATCCGAAGCGGCCGTGGGCTACGCCACGATGGACGGCGACACGTGCGGCGGCCTCGCGCCCATCGTCGGCATCGACAAGGCGTGGCTGCGCCACTGGCTCGTGTGGCTGGAGAAGGGCGGCCCAGCGGGCGTGCGCCCCATCCCAGAGCTGGCGCTCATCAATGTCCAGGCACCCACGGCAGAGCTCAGGCCCACGGAGGCGAGCCAGACGGACGAGCGCGATTTGATGCCCTATCTCGTGCTCGACGAGATCGAGCGCCTCGCCATCCACGCGCACCGCTCACCCGTGGAATCGTTCGAGGCTCTGCGCCGCGCGCATCCAGATCTCGCCCCGGCCCAACTCGCCCTCTGGGTGACGCGCTTTTTCCGAATGTTCGCGTGCAGCCAATGGAAGCGCGAGCGCGGCGCGCCCGGCTTCCACTTGGACGACGCCAACCTCTCACCGCGCTCGTGGTGCCGCTTTCCCATTTTGAACGGCGGATTCGAGCGCGAGCTGGCAGAGCTCGAGCGCCGAATCGATTGATTCAATGACGTTCAGGCGCATTCCGCGTCATCAGGAAGACGACAAACTTCCTTTCGAATGCGCCGTCATTGCGATCGAAGCAAAGAAATCCAGTTTGTTTATCGAGACTGATCGTCAATGGCGTGCCGCGTCGCTTTTGCGCCTCGTCATGACGACGCGCCTACCGAGAATGTATCGATCCGCCATTGCGATCGAAACGAAGCATTCCATGTCTGCCGGTCATCGTCGCAAAGACAAATACTAATTACCAATACCAATGGATTGCCTCGTCGCTTTGCTCCTCGCAATGACGAGGCTCTCCCCCATTTTTTCTGATTTTCTCGACTGGCCGATGCCGCGTTCGATTTTTATTTTCTGAAAACATTTTCTTACACAATCAATCACATCATGAAATCCCGCAAAGACAGCCGCGCGCCTCCGAGCTCGCCATCGAATCGATGGGACATCCTCATCGTCGATGACGACGAGGAATTCAGAAGCCATCTGTCGGAGCTCTTGCAGGTTGCGGGTTATTCGGTCCGGCAGGCGGCCGATGGCATCGCGGGATTGGAGGAGATCGAGCGGGAGATGCCCTCGCTCGTGCTGCTCGTCCTGAATGTCTCCGGGCTCAATGGATTCAATCTGTTGAAGGCGCTCCGGGCGCGCCCTTTGAGCGCGCAAGTGCCTGTGGCCGTCATTTCAAAATTTGGCTTCGCTTGGGAGGCATCGCTCGTCGAGGCGGACGGCTGTATCGACAAGCCGCTGCGCCCAGAGAACGCGCTGCACGTCGTCGATGCGCTGTTGAATCAAAAGAAGAGGCGTTTCCTCCATTGAGAATCATTCGATCACCGACGCGGCGAAGGGCCGCGGCGCATAGCGCTCCTTGAGGAAGCGCAAGGTCTTCTCGTCTCGCTCGAAGGCGCGCGGCTGGCTCGGACGGATCGTGGCCTGAACGATGGTGAGGGCGAGGAGCACGACGAGCGCGACGTTGAGCGATCGGGCGCGCGCCTTGGGCGCGCTGGGCAGCAAGCTCCAGGCGGTCAGGCCAAGGGCGAGGCAGATGGCGAGCAAGCCGGGCAGCGCGGCCCAGGGGTTGGGCACGCCGAGCAGCGAGAGCGGCGAGTGGGGCAGATAGCCCTCGAAGAGGAGCGGCCAGGCGACCTGATGCAGGGCGTTCGTCAGCGAATCGGGGATGTAGTTGAGCAGGGTCATGACGCCCGTGGAGAGCATCGAGAGCGCGACGAGCCCGACGCAGATGCCGGTCAGCCAGGGGCGCTCCCGCCAGGTCCAGAGCGTCACGCCAATGGGGAGCAGGAGAAATGGGACGAGCGGCGTCAGGTGGCGCGGCCCGGTCGTCCAGCCCCACGAGTCGTAGGTGAAGCTGCTCGTGAAGTAGGCGTAGGCGAGCAGGAGCGCGAGGCTCAGCCAGAGCTCGGGGCCCAGGGCGGCACGGCGCGCCTTGGTGGCGAGGCCGAGCGCGAGACCGGGCAGGGCGAGGAGCAGGAACGGCGAGAGCGTGAACAGGCCGCGCAGGGGCGAGAAGAAGGAGAGCGCGAAGGCACGCGCGTCGGGCAGGCGCACGCCGAGGAACCCGCCGACGTGCCAGCCCTGGTAGGCCGCGTCGTTGAGGAACAGGTAGCCGGTGGTGAGCGGGTGGCCGAACGCCTTCCAATGGTAGAGCGCGAGCAGCAGTGCGCTCGGCAGCACACCGAGGATGCCGAACAGGCAGGTGCGGAGCTTGGGCCATGGGCCCTTGGGCGCCGTGGCCAGGGCGTAGAGCGCGAGAGGGACCAGCGCGAGCGCGCCCGTGTATTCCGAGGCCACGGTCAGGCCAGCGAAGAGGCCGGCGCACAGGTGCCAACGGTCGGGCGCGTCCGAGCGCGTGGCCCGGCAGAGCGCGAGGAACGTGGCCAGGCCCAGGACACCGGTCAGCGCGTGGCTCATGAAGAGCGCGGCGTAGCTGAAGGCCAACGTGCCGAGCGCAAACGCCGCTGTCAGGGCATCGGCGAGGCGATCCGAAGGCGCCTGCTGCGCTGTCGTCGGCGAGATCGACGCCGTCGATAGCGATGGCGATGGCGATGGTGATGGTGATGGCGATGTCGGTGAGGTCGCCGCGCGCAGGCGCTCGCGCAAAAAGCGGCGCAGCGGGATGAGGATCAGGACGCTCGGCAGGATGGTGCAGAAGAGCCGCGCGAAGAAGACGAGCAGCGTCTCTGGGACGGGATCGCGCATCGCCCGGAGCGCCGCGTAGATCGGGACGGCCGCCACGGACAGGAGCGGCGCTTTGGACGGGTAGTAGTGGCGCTCGCCGAAGCGGGCATCACCCCGGACCGAGGGGCAGGCGCGGCGTTCGGCGACGTCACCGTGCTCGTCCCGACGGATGGCCACGCACGAGAGATCGCCGACCCAGCCATGCGTGCGCAGGGCGTCGGTGATCTCGAATCGCCCGCTCTCGACGAGGGCCTGGGTCTGGCGCAGGCGGCACAGCTCATTGGGGCTGCGCAGCGCGGGCAGGTAGGGGAAGAGGAGCACCAGGGCCAGCGCGGGCAGGAGGATGGGCCAGGCTGCCTTCAGCCTGAGTCGGTGCCAGATCGTCGAGAGTGTCATGGCGTGTGTGGAGAGAGCGGGCGCGTGGGGTCGAGCGCCGTCACCACGCGCGCTCGCCGCGACGAATCCACATCGAGTCGAGCGACGGGCGGCGACATCTGGACATCTGACTCAGGGGCTCAGGCTCAGATTCAGACTCAGACTCAAGCAAGTCCGAGCGCGGCCACGTCGTCCTCGTCCAATCCCAGGAAGTGGCCGACCTCGTGGAGCAGCGTGATGCCGATCTCCGTGACGAGCTCGTCGCGATCGCGCGCAGAGCGCTCGAGGTTGCGCTGGAACAGGACGATGGCGCTCGGGAACGTGCTCCACGGATCCGAGACGGACTGCTGGGGGCCGGGCGTGCCGCGGAACATGCCCAGGCAGTTGGGCGAGAGCGGTGGCTCGCTCTGCAGGAGCTCCTCGGCAGCGGGCAACGCCTCGACGATGATGGCGACGTTTCCGAGGTAGTCGCGCACCTTGTCGGGGAGCGCTTTCATGGCACGCTCGACCACCTTCTCGAACGACTTGGCCGACATCTTCTGCTGCGCAGGACACACCTCGGGATCGAGCGCGTGTGCCTTCAAGATGAGCGCGTCGGCCTCTTCACTGCGCCCCAGGTGATCGAGGAGGATCGCGTAGTTGAACATGGCCCAGGCATTGTCCGGGGTCTCTCGAAGCACCGCCTCCAGCTCGGCCCGCGCCTCGTCGAAGCGGCACAGCTCGAACAGCGCCGAGGCCAGGCAGGCGCGCAGATCGGGATCCTCGGGGAAGAGCGCCTGCGCCCTCTGTGCGGCGGCGAGCGAGCGGTGGGGCTCGTCGAGCAGCCGGAACGCATCGGTCGCGAGCAGGTAGAGCGCGCTGAGCCCCTCCTTGAGGGCCTCGATCGCCTCCAGCGCTGCCTCGGATCCATCGGACGCCGCGCTGAGCTGCGCGAGCCTCTCCTCGCCCACTTCGCAGCCGTGCTCGAGCCGATCGGCGGCCTCCTCCAGCGCCTCGGGCGACTCCTCTGACAACTGGAGCAGGAGCTCCACGGCGGTCTGGATCAGATCGAGCGCGTCGGGATGGGTGTCGAGCGCCTTGCCGCAGAATTCGAGCGCCTCGTCCAGCTCGTCGGCCATGCTCAGCGCCGCGGCATGCATGCACAGGCACTCGGTGTCGTCGGGAAAGAGCGAGATGAGCTCGTTGGAGAGCGTCAGGGCTTTTTCGTTATCGTCCCGTTCAAAGGCCTCTTCGAGCGAGAGCATCAACGTTTCACGGGCTTCGGGGCCATTGGCGGAGAGGGACATGGTGTGGGGATCCTTCGTGGAGGGGGGGCAAGAGGTGGTGAGGTATCAGGAGGAGGGAGAGGAGGAGATGGAGGGCCTCGGCGTGCTCGCCGAGCCCGAGTCATCCGAGGCCGCGCTCTTGAGCCAGGCCTTGGCGCGATACCAGTCGAGCGAGCGCGCCACGGATTCGGCGAGCGGGATCTTCGGATCGAAGCCGAGCCGTTCGCGCGCCTTGACGATGCTGCACGTCCAGCCTGGCGCGAGGAGCTGCTGCGCGAGCTTGCGGTTGATCGGGAGCCTGCGGCCCGTGAGCCGAGTCACCGCGTCGGCACCCGCGGCCACGACTTTGAGCAGTCGCTCGGGCAGGTGGACGCGGAAGGTGCGGCAGCCCATCTGGCGGGCGATCTCCTCGATCAGCGCTTCCTGCGTGGTCGTGTCGCGCGACAGACAGAAGATCTCGCCCGAAGGGCCGTCGCGCTCGGCCAGGCGGCACAGGCCGTCGGTCAGGTCGTCCACGTCGAGGGTGGACATGGGGCGCGGCGCGCCACCGATCGTGAACCTGAGCCCGCGCTCGACCAGCCGGAAGAAGAAGAGGTTCTCGCGATCGCCCGGCCCCACGATGCGCGAGGGCCGCGCGATGCCGACGTGCAGGCGGTCGGCGAAGCTCAGCGCGATCTCTTCGGCCAGGGCCTTGGACTCGCCATACCAGTCGGCTGGCTTCAGGGGCGCGCGCTCGTTCGGGAAGTCGCGCGAAGGCCCCATCGCCGTCAGCGAGCTGCACAGGACGAGGCGCGCGTTCGGCGCGCAGCGGACCATGGCCTCGCACACGGCGCGCGTGCCCTCGGCGTTCACGGCAAAGAGCTCCTGGCGCGAGGGCGATCGCCTCAGACCTGCCAGGTGGACGACCACGTCCACGTCACGCAGTGCCGCGTCGAACGAACCAGCCCGGAGGAGCTCGCCTTCGAAGGCACAGACGTGTTCGGCGTCGTCATTGACGGCAGCCGCCGGGGCGAGGGGCAGCCCGGCGAGGAGCGAGGTGTCCGCGCCTGGGCGCAGGAGCACGCGGACCGCGTCGCCGCGCTGGAACATGCGGTGGGTCAGCGCGCTGCCGATGAAGCCGTTGGCTCCGGTGATGAGGACACGCATCGGAAAGCCTCGCATGGGAAAACCCCTATCGACATCACGCCGCAAACCCTCTCCCGGCACTTCGTGGCCCCCTCTCCCGCAGGCAGGCAAGGGGGGGGGAGGGATCTGGCGGGAGTCGACTTGTGCCGTGAGGGATTGGCCTTGCCACCTTCCCTCTCCCATTCATGGGAGAGGGGCTGCTCTGAAGATCACCCCTTGGGCTTCAGACCGACCGCGTCGCGCAGCGCCTCGACCTTGTCGGTCCACTCCCAGACGAACTCGGGTTCGCAGCGGCCAAAGTGACCGTAGTTTGTCGTCTTCTGGAAGATGGGGCGCAGCAGGCGCAGGTGCTCGATGATCTCGCGCGGCTTGAGCCCAAAGACATGGAGGATGGCCCGCACGATGCGCGCATCCTCGACGTTCCCGGTGCCGAACGTGTCCACCATGACGCTGACCGGCGCGGCCAGGCCGATGGCGTAGGCGAGCTGGACCTCGCAGCGCCGGGCCAGCCCAGCGGCCACGACGTTCTTGGCGATATAGCGCGCCATGTAGGCCGCCGAGCGATCGACCTTGGATGGGTCCTTCCCGGAGAAGGCGCCGCCGCCGTGGCGGCCCATGCCTCCATAGGTATCCACGATGATCTTCCGGCCCGTCACACCCGAGTCGCCCACGGGACCGCCGATGACGAACCGGCCCGTCGGGTTCACGAAGATCTTGGTGTCGGCGTCCATGAGCTGGACTGGCAGGGCCGGGGCGATGACCTCGGCGCGGACCGCCTCTTCGATCTGGGCGTGCGTGACGTCGGGTTCGTGCTGCGTGGAGATGACGACCGTGTCGATGCGCGTGGGGCGACCGCCCTCGTATTGGACCGTCACCTGACTCTTGCCGTCGGGCCGCAGCCACGGCAGCGCGCCTGCCTTGCGGACCTTGGACAGGCGCTGCGTGAGCGCGTGCGCGAAGCCGATGGGCGCTGGCATCAGCTCTGGCGTGTCGTCGCACGCGAAGCCGAACATCATGCCCTGGTCACCGGCGCCCTGTTCGCGATGCGCGCTGACATCGACGCCCATCGCGATGTCGGGCGATTGCTTCTCGATGGCCGAAAGCACGCCACACGTGTTGCCGTCGAAACCGAGCGCGCTGCTCGTGTAGCCGATGTCACAGACCGTCTTGCGGACGATCTCGGAGATGTCGACGTAGGCCTCGGTCGTCACCTCGCCCGCCACGACGGCGAAGCCCGTCTTGACGAGCGTCTCGACGGCCACGCGACCAAACTTGTCTTGACGCAGGATCGCGTCCAGGATCGCGTCCGAGATCTGGTCGGCGACTTTGTCTGGATGGCCTTCGGTGACGGACTCTGAGGTAAAGATGAAATTTCGCAGATGCATGTGTATTCACCTCGCATGAAAATGCCCCCTCGTGCGCTTCAGGAGAGACGCGGATTGGGAGGGGGCAGAAAAACAGGCGCTCGATGCGCTGAAAAAAGCGGAGCAGATTAGTGGCCGCTGCTGGAGGTGTCAAATTGGGCCTCTCGGATCACTGGAGACAAACCCCTGTTCCACCGGCGCGGATTCCCCATCGCGCCGCGCGTCGTTCCATGACGCCGACCTTCCCCAGAGTCGCCTTGGCGCCGCTCCTGTGCTGCCTGGCGATCTCCGTCGCGAGCGCATGTGCCTCGCTTTCGGGCCAAGGCGATCCGAGGGAACTCTCCTTTCAGCCGGGGCGCTGGCTGGTGCTGCGGACCAACCTACACCACACGCCGCAGGGGGAGATCAGCGCGCTCAACTATCAGCCGCAGAACATCCTCCCCAGGTGCACGGAGGTCCTGCTGCTCGGGATCGACGGGGAGGAGATGACCTTCCGCGCGGGTGAGATGGAATACGTCTGGCGCTTCAGCGACCGCATCCGCGAGGACCGCTACGACCATCTCTTCCACTTCTTTGCCCCGCGCTGCGAGACACGGACGCTCAACGACATCGACAAGCTCGGCATCCAGCAGGGGAAGGCAAAGGTCGGGATGACTCGCTGGGGCGTCCTCTACGCGCTGGGGTATCCGCCGGACGATGTGACACCAGACATCGCCGCCGACGTCTGGACGTATTGGCGATACCAAGATTTCCAAATGAAGGTCGTCTTCGAGAATGACGTCGTCACTTTTGTGAAATGAATTGCATCATTTGAAATCAATACATTTCATTCCGATTGGTTCGAACCTGAATCAACCAATCCATTTGACGACAGGGGCTATTCGGAAAATCCATCCGAAAAATCCATCGTCGTCGCGAGGAGCGAGGCGACGAAGCCATCCAGGGAAAGCATCGACGGCAGAGGCAACCGTCCTGGATGGCGCCGCTTCGCTCGCAGCAATAGAATTCCTTGGCGAGGCTGGGGAATTTGGTTGTGAACCACTCAAATCGGCTATTTGTCTGGTCCATATAGTGAAGCGGCTCGACGCTTCTACATTGTCCATGAATATCCTCTTTATATTGAAAAAAGGATCCTCGAATTCAGACCAATCTTTTCTGAAATCTGTCAATTTTTTATCATTTTCTCAATATTTCCTCCTTGACACCGAATAACATCTTGGTTGAGAATTAAAAATTTTGAAAATGAAAATACATTTAGACCGTCAGTCTAAAGAGGGCAGTGAACGATGGGTGTATCTTTTGGACGTTACGAGCTTCTGAAACGGATCGCCGCGGGTGGCATGGGTGAGGTCTATCTCGCCCGACAGGCAGGGCTCGAGGGTTTCGAGAAGCTCCTGGTCGTCAAGGTCCTCCTCCCTCATTTGGCAGAGGACGCCGAGTTCACCACGATGTTCCTGGACGAGGCGCGCATCGCGGCGCGCCTAGACCACCCGAACATCGGCCAGATCTATGATCTCGGTGAGGTCGAGGGCACCTACTTCATCGCCATGGAATACATCCGCGGCGACGACATCGTCCGCCTCTGGAAGCAGTCGCGCATCAAAAACAAGCCAGTGCCGCTGGCCTTGGCCGCGCGCATCGCCGCGGACGCCGCCGCTGGCCTCGACAACGCGCACAAGGCGCTCGACGCCAATGGCAACCCGCTCTGCCTGATCCACCGCGACGTGTCGCCGCAGAACATCCTCATCAGCTACGACGGTGGCGTGAAGCTCATCGACTTTGGCGTGGCCAAGGCCTCCAGCCGCGTCTCACACACGAGCACGGGGACCATCAAAGGCAAATACGCCTACATGAGCCCTGAGCAGATCGTCGGCAAGGACATCGACCACCGCTCAGACCTCTTCGCGCTGGGTGTCGTGCTCTACGAGATGCTGACCTCGGTGCGCCTGTTCAAGCGCGAGACAGAGGTGGCCACGCTCCAGGCGGTGACTCTCGGCGAGATCCCCGCGCCTTCGTCGATCAATCCCAACATCGACCCAATCCTCGAAGGCATCCTTCTCAAGGCGCTCGCGCGCGACCGCGACGATCGCTATGAAGACGCGCAGGCCTTTCGGATGGCGCTGGAAGAGTGGATGATCTCCGAGCGTCAGCTCGGAACCTCCGCGCACCTGGCGGCCTTCATGAAGGAGCTCTACGCGGAGCGCCTCGCCGAGGAACGCGCTTCAGGGGCCTCCTTCCCAGTGATCGAGCGCACGCCATCACAGACGACGGGTCGCTCTTCGGTGAGCGTTGCCAATGGTTCGCCACATTCGGGCGCCAGGACGATGCTCGGCAGCGGCGGGCTGAGCCAGACGCCGAGCGCGCTCCGCTCGATGAGCAGAAGCCTCATGGCCAATACCTCTGGCACCTCGCTGTCGGTGACAGAGGCCGTCTTGGCCGGAGAGCCTCCCGCTGGCGAGGCGCAACCTCTGCCACCCAAGAAGAACACGGGCCTCCTCGTCGGCGTGATCGTCCTGCTCGTGGGGCTCCTGGGCGCCGGAGGGTTCTTCGTCCTATCGTCCGAGCGCGGTGCGCCAGCCAGCCTCCCACCAGGGCCGCCACCACCACCTGTGATCGTCCAGCCCCAGCGCGTGCATCTGGTCATCGAGAGCGCGCCGCCTGGCGCGATGGTCTATTCGAAGGGTGCCTTCCTCGGAAAGACGCCCCTGGAGATCGACCGCCTCAAGGCAGAGGGCGCCGAGCTCGACCTGTCGCTGGAGCTGCCTGGACACAAGACGGCGAGCTCCTCCATCGCGTTGGCCAGGGACGGCAGCGTGCGCGTGGTGCTCGCGGAGCTGCCTCCGCCCGAGCCTGCTGCGCCACCACCACCTGTGATTGTCCAGCCCCAGCGCGTGCATCTGGTCATCGAGAGCGCGCCGCCCGGCGCGATGGTCTATTCGAAGGGCGCCTTCCTCGGAAAGACGCCCCTGGAGATCGACCGCCCCAAGGCAGAGGTCGCCGAGCTCGACCTGTCGCTGGAGCTGCCTGGACACAAGACGGCGAGCTCCTCCATCGCGTTGGCCAAAGACGGCAGCGTGCACGTGGTGCTCGCGAAGGTTCGAGAAACGCCGCCGCCTCGCCCCCCCAGGTCCGGCAGATCGTCCAGGCCCAAGGCTGCCGATACCGCCGCGCCTGCCGATACCGCCGCGCCGCCTTCCCAGAACGGCCCGCTCGACATCGCCCTCGACCGATGAGGGTCTGGTCAGGCGCTGTGGCTCCGTTCGAGGGGCACAGAAATGTCCGCGCGATGAGGCGCGTCGTGTCGCCTCGGTCTGGCTGACCACTGGAGGAGAGGACTTCTCTCCCACTCACTGGCAAGCCTTCCTCAGGGCAATCGAGCGCTCAAGATGCAGTCTCCAAAGGCCGCCCCCTCAAAGCGGTGCGCCACCTCCCTCTGAGAGGGGGACTCCACAACGAGCCCTCTCTCCTTCACCCGCTCCCAAGAGGTCCTTCAATGCTCTCGCGGTTTGGTCGGATTTTCTTCTCCCTGACCCTCGCGCTCGCTTTTGCGTCCGCCGAGCTCGTCAACATCCCCGTCGCTCTGGCGGACAACACCTCTGACGAGGCAGAGCTGCGCTTCCAGCGCGGCGTCGCCTTTTACAAGATCCGCGAATACGAGGAGGCGCTCGTCGAGTTCTTCCACTCGAATCGCCTCGTTCGAAACGCCTCGACCCTCATCAACATCGCCCGCTGCTATGAGCAGTTGAGGAAGTTCAATGAGGCATTCCGCTATTACGACGAATACCTGGCCGAGGTGAGCGACCCAGCCGCCCGCAAGATCGCCGAGGATAGCATCCAGCGCCTCGCGCCCCGCATGGCCACGCTGCGCATCGAAACGACACCGCCCGGCGCGGAGATCTACATCGACCGCAAAAATCTGGGTTCGCTCGGCGTGACGCCCAAGACCCTGGCCATCGATCCAGGGAAAACGACCGTCATCCTCGCCCTGCCTGGCCACCGCGAGGTCACCCAGCAGGTCAACCTGGTGCTCGGCACGCAGGCTCGCCTGGAGAGCGATCTCGAGTTCATCACTGGCACGCTCGTGCTCGACGGTTCGCCGGAGGGGGCCAAAGTCCACCTGAACACGGGGGCCGACGACGAGCTCCTGTGCACGCTGCCCTGTGAGAAAGTGATGGCGCCCGGCAATCACATCCTCAGCATCGCGGCCGAGGGCCATTACTCGATGCAGCTGCCTGTCGCGATCACCCCGGACGCGCGCACCACCTTGACGGTCGACCTCCAGGCGCTCCCGCCCGTCATGGGCGCGCTCCATGTGACCGCCAACCGCGACGGTGCCCTCGTCTCCGTGAACGACCTCGCCATCGGCATCACGCCCAACGTCGTCCACACGCTGCCCGTCGGCACCCACAAGATCCGCGTGACGATGCGGGGCATGCAGCCCTTCGAGCAGGAGGTCGTCATCAAAGAGAACGACACCTCTCCTCTCCATGCCGAGCTGCGCTTCGCCGCCGAGATCACCACCGCCGCCACCAAGAGCGAGACGACGACCTCCGAGGCGCCTGCTTCTGTGACGGTCATCTCGTCCGACGAGATCCAGGCCTTTGGCTATTCGACGCTGCCAGAGGCCCTGCGCGCCGTGCGCGGCCTCTATTTCTCGAATGACCGCATGTATGAGTCGATCGGCATGCGCGGTATCTCCCCGCCGGGCGGCTACAACTCCCGAATCCTCATCCTCTACAACGGCCACGCGCTCAACGACGCCTATACGGGTCAGGCCTACATCGGCCGCGACTTCAGCATCGACCTGGCCGACGTGGAGCGCATCGAAGTCATCCGAGGCCCCGTGTCCGCCATCTATGGTTCGTCCGCTGTGTTCGGTGCCATCAACATCGTCACGCGCTCCAACCTGGGCGATCGCAATGCCGAAGTGACGGGTTCGGCTGGCACCTCGCAGACAGTCTCTGGCCGCGCCACCGGCGCCTACACGAGCAAAAACTTCGACATCATCGTCAGTGGTGGCGCTTACCGCTCGCTGAACGAGTCGAACATGTCGTTCGACGAAGCGCGTCAGCTCCGACCGCTGCAGGAGCTGCCTGCGGACACCAAGCTCACCAACCTCGAAAACCAGGACGGTGAACGCGCCTACCACGCCGATGCCCGCGTGCGCCTGGGGGACTTCACCCTGCAGGGTTACGTCAACAGCCGAAAGAAAGATCTCGGAACGGGCAATTACACGACAGCCATCAATAGGCCCGGTGCCTTCGTCAATGACCTGCGTGGCTTTATCGAGGGCAGGTTTGACAAGAAAATGAAGCAGGGAGATTTCTCAGCGCGCTTCTATTTCGATGTCATGAATTACAACGCTACCTATTTTTATGATGTCGACCCCTATGATGAGGAAGCCTCGTCGTGGTGGGCTGGCGGTGAGCTTCGCTACCGCACTCCAGAATTCCTCAGACAGCGACTGACAATCGCGATCGAATACAAACACGAAGACACCGAACAATGGATGCAGGAGATTTACCCCGTCTTTCCCCAGGAACTCTTGGATGGATTGAAAGATCCCAACCAATTGAAGGCATTCCAGGATTCGCTCTTATCATCACCATCAGGTCTCCCCGGCATGATTGAGCGTTGGGATGATCTGATGATCAAGACAAAGCGCGACATATTCTCGGGAAGCCTCTCCGATGAAATCCGCCTGGGGCGGCATCTGACCATTCATGCGGGAGGCCGTATCGACCTCTATCAATACAGCCCGACGGAGTGTCTGATGACGAATGGGGATGGCAGCTGCCAGACATTCTTGCAGCAGGTTTGGCTGGAAGGGCCTGATCGGGAGACGCTCCTAAAAGATGACGACAAGAATATGGATGAATCCCATCTCAGGATTGCCTGGAGTGCCCGCATGGCGTTCATCCTCCATGACATCATTCAGGGCGGTGTCACCAAGCTCCTCGGCTCGACGGCATTCCGCGAGCCATCCGTCTATGAGCTCTATTTCTTTGACGGTGCGACTCAGATCCCCAACCCATACCGTCTCACCAAACCCGAACAGATCTATTCTCTGGAGTTGGAACACACTCAGGAGCTCACCGAAGAATTGCGCTTCATTGCCTCTGGCTACATCAACTGGATCAATCGGCTGGTCTCTATGCGCAAAAGCGAGGACAAGATCATGACCGTCACAGCGGATGATGGCTGTGAGGTGTATCCATGCTCGGCCACCATCCAATCTACCGAGGAGTTATTCCAATATGCGAACATGGAAAAAACGCTGCGCGTCGAAGGGGCCGAGCTCGGGTTTCGCTGGAAGCCAGGCATTCTCTCAATGCTGCAATTGAGCTATTCCTTCCAGCACCTGACGCTTCCCAAGGATATTGAAAACCCCGAGACTATCGAAGCGAATATGCCCAACCACATGATCTCATTGAAAGCGATGGTCCCGCTGTATTCGACGATGGCCGTCCTCTCGATCGAATCCATCTATAACAGCGCCCGCCTGACGGTGCCGGACATCGATGAGGATGGGGTGGTCGACGAGAATACACTCTTCAAGACCGGTGACTCCTTCTGGCTCAACGTGGGGCTATCGGGCGCCTTCAAAGACGGTCGTCTGCGCTACTTCGTCGGTGTCAAGAACCTCCTGGACGATCGCGCGATGATGCCCGCGAGTGACGACGGCTATCTCTTGACCATCCCGAACTATGGACGCCGCCTCCAGCTCACGCTGACGGGCAGTTTCTGAGGAATTCTCAGAAGCTGAAATGAAACAGGGGCTCGGCATACTGGTCGCCGTGCCCCTGTTTTTTTGTGCAAATCGAATTCGATTCCCGCAAGCGGGCCTGGGAAGAGAGAATGCGCAGCACAAAAAAGCCCTCTCTCATTTGATGGGGGAGGGTCGAAGGGAAGCGAGGGGATGAAGGAGCGACGAATTGCTCATTTCAGAGCAATTCGAATTGAAGTTGACGATCACTCCGGCCGGACGCCTCTACAATTCGATTCGGACGCGTCAATGGAATCGCAGGGGGCAGCTTGCTGCGCCCCTGCACAAGATTCTTAATCCCATTTCTCTGCCGTCATTTCGTCGATCCATGAATATCAATTCAAAACGCTATCGTTTCACTCACCCCAGGTTCGGCCTGAGCAATGGAAACAGAATGACGTCTCGGATCGATGCCGAATCGGTGAGCAGCATGGCGAGCCGATCGATGCCGATGCCTTCGCCCGCTGTCGGCGGCATCCCGTGTTCGAGCGCGCGGACAAAGTCCTCGTCGAATGGCATGGCCTCGTCGTCGCCCGTGCGCTTGAGCTCCATCTGGTGTTCGAATCGCTTGCGCTGGTCGATGGGGTCGTTGAGCTCGGAGAAGGCATTGGCGAGCTCCATCCCAGCTGCGTAGAGCTCGAAGCGGTCGGTGACGCGTGGGTCGGTGTCGCTGCGGCGCGCGAGCGGCGAGACCTCGATCGGGAAGTCGGTCACGAAGGTCGGCTTGCTTGGGTCGAGCGCCGGTTCCCCCAATGCCTCGAAGACTGTCGCGATCATCTCCCCAGCCGTCTTCTGACCTATCGCCTTGAACAGCAGGCCTATCGCCTCCTTGCTCGCCTTGTCCTCCGAGGCCTTGGCTGCGTGCGCCGCGCGCTCGATGGCCTCGCGCAGTCCCTCGCCCGAGAGCGCCTGTTCGCGCGTGAGAGAGAGCTTCTCTGCCACGGCATCGACCATCGACACGCGTGGGTAGGGAGCCGTGAAGTCGATGGGCGTGCCCTGGTAGGTCACCTTCGAATCGCCCGTCACCTCGCGCGCCACGGTCTCGAACAGCGATTCGGTCAGCGCCATCAGGTCGAGGTAGGTCGCATGCGCCCAGTAGAACTCGATGGTCGTGAACTCTGGGTTGTGGCGCCGGTCGATGCCCTCGTTGCGCCAAAGTCGACCAATCTCATAGACACGTTCGATGCCTCCCACGACGAGCCGCTTGAGGTGCAGCTCGGTGGCGATGCGCAGCTTCAGGTCGAGGCCGAGCGCGTTGTGATGCGTCTGGAACGGTCGCGCCGTGGCACCACCGGCCTCCTCGGGCTTGTGCAGCGTGGGCGTCTCGACCTCCACGAAGTCGCGCGCATCGAGGAAGCGCTGGATGGCCCGCACCATCTTGGAGCGCTTGAGGAACGTCTCCTTCACGCCCGGCGTCACGATGAGATCGAGGTAGCGCTGGCGGCAGCGTGTCTCGATGTCGGTGAGGCCATGGAATTTTTCGGGCAGGGGGCGCAGCGCCTTGGTCAGTAGCTCGAAGTGCTCGGCCACGAGCGAGAGCTCTCCGGTCTTGGTGCGCGTGCAGCGGCCTTGGACACCGACGATGTCGCCCATGTCGAGCAGCTTGTAGCGCTCGAAGGCTGCCTCCCCGAGGATGTCGCGCTTGATCCAGATCTGGAGACTGCCGCTGCGATCCTTGAGCCTGAGGAAGGCGGCCTTGCCAAACGAGCGGTTGGCCATGACGCGGCCCGCGATGGCGTAGGTGCCGCTTTTCTCCTCGACTTCTGCCGAGGTCGAAAGCGCACTGAGTTTCGCCTCGATGTCCGCCACGGTCGCGTCGGTCACGAAGCCATTGGCGTAAGGGTTGGACCCGAGCGCGCGCAGCTGTTCGGCCTTCTTGAGGCGCGCCTGAAAGATCTCCTGCTCTTTGAGCGACTCTTCAGAGGATGGGGGCGTCTGGGGTGATGTGGATTCGGTGCTCATCGGCAAAGGTTCCGTTCGGTCTGATGAATGTCTGCAGATTCGATTTCTCGAATGAAAAAGCCCTCTGGGAGCGAGGGGCGCGCGCCATACAGCGGGCTTCGAGGAAGCGTCAAGGAAGGGGGGGGGGCGAGGGAACAGCGGGGCAAGCGGGGTCTGGTGATTTCGCGCTGGAGGGCTGCGTTTGGAGGAGGGACACGCCGCAAGCCGGTAAATCAGGACGCATCCATCGATTAGGACCGAGCAACCCGAAGGACGGGGAAAGCCAGAAGAGGCACGAGGCGGGAGCTTCCAGAGGGAAGTGAAGAGCGAAGCAACGAAGGCTGGCTTTTCACGGACGAGCGAGGTGACGGGATAATTAAGGGATAGGTCCTAAGTCCCAAGGGATTACCCGTGAATAGCAATGGCCTTATCGAAAGCAATCATCGCTGCCGCCAATTCATATAAAGAAATATATAATGCGTCTGTCTTTTCATAGTGAGGAATCAATTTCTAAAAACGATTGAACCATTCCCTTGAAGTTTGAAATCAAAGATTCTGCTTGGGCCCAGAATTCATCAGAGACTTCCCAAGTTTTGATGCGAGCCATGTTCACCTCTATACGGGGAATGTCAGTCGAGGCGAGAGCTTCCAGACGGAAGTGAAGAGCGAAGCAACGAAGACTGGCTTTTCACAGACAACTGGGGCGACGGGATAATGAAGGGATAAGTCCTTAACAAAACCGTCCACCGAAACTGAGCAGGGTCATGGGCTCGCGCGCCCGCACGGCGCTGCCGCCTTGCCTCTCGAAATCATCGCGCACTCATTGCCGTTCTCCAGCCCCCCGCCACATCTGCCTTTCATCTCTCGTCACAAAACCAAGGAGGCCTCCCCATGTCACAAGCGCTCTCGTGGATTGCCGTCGTCTTGGCCGCCACTGCCCTCATCGTCGCCTTCATGGCAGGCCCCTCTGGTCCGCCAGCCTCGTCGCGTGGCGAGGTGAGTGCCAGGGACATCCACTCGATCCGGGATCGATTGGACGCGCTGGAGTCGTCGTTCGCGCAGCTCGAGGCACGCGCCGACGATCGTGGCGCCATGCCAGGTGCGGCGCGATCTGCCCTCGCCCCCGCCCCCTCCTCGATGAGCGGCGCTGACACACGCACGCTCTCCACTCAGATTTCGGCCCTGCGCCGCGACGTGGACCGCCTGCTCTCGACGAACCCCTCGACGTCTTCCGAGGGGCGCGAGCAATTCAAGTCCGCCGTCGCCTCCGCACAGCACGAGATACTGGCCACACGCTTTCGCCAGCATCAGGAACGCATGAACGCCGATCGGTTGGAGCGCCTGGATCGCTTCGCCGTGGAGCAGGGCCTGTCCTCGGGGCAGGCCGATGATCTCCGGCGCGTGCTCGAGGAGAACATGCGGACGATGCAGGAAAACATGCAGGCCATGTGGAGCGGTGAAGGCCGCATGGAGCCGCACGAGCGACGCCAGCTGTTGGAGGCACAGCGCGAGTCACTTCAAAATGCCGTGAACCAGATCTTGAGCCCGGAACAGGCCCAGAAGTTCGAACAGGAGATCGTGCCGCCAGCCCGCTCCCTGCGCGGGCCGCCACCGCCGCCGATGGCGATGGAGCCCTGACCTCCATGCGGCTCGATCCCCTGCTCGACCTGTTTCTGGACTTCCTCAAGACCGAACGCGGCCTCTCGACCAACACGCTGGAGGCCTATGCCCACGACCTGCGCGACTACCTGGACGCGCTGGAGGCAGCGGGTGTCGATGGCGACAGCGATGGCGGGATCGAGGCCATCCAGCCACAGGACGTGGAGCGCCACCTGACGCAGTTGCACGAGCGCGGGCTCACGCAGCGATCCATGGCGCGCCACCTCGCCGCGGTGCGCGGCTTCCACCGGTTCCTGCTGCGCGAGCGCTACTCGAAGATCGATCCGACCGAGAACGTCGAGACGCCGCGCGTGCGGCGCAACCTGCCCATGTTCCTGTCTCTGGAAGAGGTCGACGCGCTGCTCGCGCTCCCAGATCTCTCGACGCCGACCGGCCAGCGCGATCGCGCCATCCTCGAAGTGCTCTACGCCTCTGGCTTGCGCGTCTCCGAGCTGTGCGGCCTCTCGACGCAGGACGTGAACCTGCGCGACGGCTTCCTCATCGCACGGGGCAAGGGCAGCAAGGAGCGGCTTGTTCCGCTCGGTGACCTCGCCATCGACGCGCTGCGCAACTGGCTCGACGGCGGACGCGCGCTCCTGCCAAAGGCCGACACCTCGACGGCCATCTTCCTCGGGCCACGCGGAACGGCGCTCACGCGCCAGGCCATCTGGAAAATCATCCGTCGATGTGCGCTTGCCGCGGGCATCGCCAAACCGCTCTCGCCCCACAAGCTGCGCCACAGCTTCGCGACCCACCTGCTCGAACACGGCGCCGATCTGCGCGCAGTCCAGTCCATGCTGGGCCACGCCGATATCTCGACCACCCAAATCTACACGCACGTCGATCGCACCCAGGTGCGCAAGGCCTACGACAAAGCCCACCCACGCGCGTGAAGTCGCCCCTTCCCCCCCTTTCTTTCCCGGGCCGCGAGGCCAGGAGAGGGAGAACTTTTCTGATGCCCCGCTCCACTTCCACCGCTGCCCTGCTCTCCCTGTTCGACCAACGCGTGCTCCTCATCGATGGCGCCATGGGCACCTGCCTGCAACGGCTCGAGCTGACTGCCGATGACTTTGGCGGAAGCGCACGCGAGGGCTGCAACGAGGCGCTCCTGCTCACGCGGCCCGACCTCATCGCCGAGATCCACGCGCGCTACTTCGAGGCAGGCGCGGACATCGTCGAGACCAACACGTTCGGTGCCACGCCGCTCGTGCTCGCCGAATATGGACTGGCCGAACAGGCCCGTAAGATCAGTCACATCGGTGCCCAGGTCGCGCGGGCAGCAGCAGATCGATTCTCGACGACACAGCGCCCCCGCTTTGTCGCTGGTTCGATGGGGCCGACCACGTGTGCCCTCTCGATCGCCCGGACCCTCGGCTTCGAAGAGCTCGTCGGCCACTACACTGAACAGGCCATTGGACTTCACGAGGGAGGCATCGACTACTTCCTCGTCGAGACGTGCCAGGACACGCTGAACCTCAAGGCCGCGCTCGTCGCCATCCATCGCTTGTTCGAGCAGGGCTTTGCGCGCATCCCCATTGCAGTCAGTGCCACGCTCGAAGCCTCTGGCCAGATGCTCGCTGGCCAGTCGGCGGCAGCACTCGCCCACACCCTCGCGCCGTTCGACCTACTCTACGTCGGCCTCAACTGCGGCGCTGGCGTGGAAGGCCTGGCACCACACCTGTCAGCGCTCGCTCTTGCGACCAAAACACGTATCGGCCTGATGCCGAACGCTGGGTTGCCCGACGAGACGGGCGGCTACGCACAGTCACCTGAATCTTTTGCGCACGCCATCGAGGCGATCTGTGGCCAGGGCGCGCTCAACCTCGTCGGTGGCTGTTGCGGCACGAGCCCGGAGCACATCCGCGCACTCAGCAATCGTCTAGATCGCTTCACACCGCATTCGGCCCATCATCGGCCATCGATCCCATCGCGCGCTTCGTTCCTCACCGGCATCGACGTGGTCGAAATCGACGACACCACGCGCCCGATCATCGCTGGTGAGCGCTCCAATGCGCTTGGCTACAAAGCCTTTCGCGAGCTCATCAGCGCCAACGACTTCGAGGCTGCTGCTGACTTTGCCAGGCGCCAACTCAGCGAGGGCGCACACCTTCTCGATGTGGCCGTTCAGCAGGCCGATCGCGATGAAGCGCACGACATGGAACGTTTGTTCGCTTGCCTGGCGCCGCGCACCCGATCGCCTCTGATGATCGATTCGACGAACGCTCAGGCAGTTGCCCGTGCGCTCGAACACTGTCAGGGCAAGGCGATCGTGAACTCGGCCAACCTCGAAGCGGGCGAGGCGCGCTTCCTCGAAATGGCGCGCGTGGCCAAGCAGTTCGGCGCAGCGCTCGTCGTTGGACTCATCGACGAGTCGGGCATGGCCATCGATGTCGACCGCAAACTCGAGATCGCCGCGCGCGCCATTGGCCTGCTCGAAGCGATCGGGTTCGATCGAGCTGACCTCTATGTCGACGCGCTCGTGTTTCCGTGCGCCTCTGCCGATCCCGCCTACCTGGGCGCAGCACGCGAAACAACCAAGGCAATCGCCGAGATCAAGCGCCAGTTCCCTGGCATCCGAACGGCCCTGGGCATCTCGAACGTGAGCTTTGGCCTGCCGGTCGAGGCGCGCGCCATCGTGGCCGCCCACTTCTTCCAATCGTGCGCTCAGGCAGGACTCGATCTGGCCATTGCCAACCCAGCGCGGATTCACCTCGACCTGAGCCAGGGACCAGCCGCGATCGTCGAAGCTGCCACCGAACTGCTCGACATCGACCGCCACGATCCAGATGGCTTTCAGACCTGGAAGCAGCGCATCGTCGATCTCGTCGCGCTCGTTCGAGAGCAGTCACCGGCGACCAACAAGAGTGCCAAGATCGTCGAGAGCCTCACCCCCGAAGCGCGCATCACCCGCTGCGTTGCCCAAGGCACCAAGGATTGGCTCATCGACGCGCTGGACGCGGCGATCCAGCAGGGCGCAATGCCGATGGCGCTCGTGAATGGCCCGCTGATGGCTGGCATGGACGAGGTGGGTCAACGCTTCAAGGCAGGCGAGCGCATCGTCGTGGAGGTGCTCCAGAGCGCCGAGGTCATGAAGGCTGCCATGACGCATCTCGAGTCGAAACTCGGCGCTGACGCGACCTCGACCCGGCGCGGCCGCCTGCTGCTCGCGACGGTCAAAGGCGATGTCCACGACATCGGCAAGAACCTCGTGTCGATGCTCTTTTCGAGCAACGGCTTCGAGGTCATCGATCTCGGCATCAAGGTGGAGGACGCGGCCATCGTGACTGCGGCGCTCGAACACCAGCCCGACGTGATCGGCCTGTCTGGCCTGCTCGTGAAGTCCGCGCTCCAGATGCTCGACACCGCTCGTGCGCTCGATGCAGCAGGCGTGCGCTGTCCCCTGATGGTCGGCGGCGCAGCGCTCTCACAGGGCTTCGTGGATCGGCGACTTCAGCCAGCCTACGCGGGCTCCGCCCTCTACGCACGCGACGCCATGCACGGGCTCACTCTGGCGCAGAAGATCGTGAAAACGGACGATGTCGAGGCGCGGCATGCCATGCCTTGCGCAAACGAATCGCTGGACACGAACATCGAAGTGGCCAGCCGTGGCCCGACGCGAGTGCTCTGTTCCGCAATCGAAGCGCTGAGCGAACTTCCGACCCCGCCCGACTTCGAGCGCCATCTGGTGGAGCTTAAGCCCGACGAGATCTGCAAGTGGCTCAACCCGACCATGCTCTATGGCCATCACCTCGGCTTGCGCGGTGATTTCCTCAGCCGCATCGACGCGATGACCGAGACGGATCTCGACGACAAAGCGCGATCTGTCCGACGCGAAATCGAAGCCGTCCAACGACTCTTCGAGGCGCGAGGGATCAGGGCCAAGGCCGTCTATCGCTTTGTCCGAGCTCAACGCTGCGGCGACAAGATCCGCCTCGATTCTGGCGAACTCGACTTCCCGCGCTTCGAAGTCTCTTCCTCTGACCGCTGCCTCGCCGACTTCGTGTCCACGCGTGAGGACTCGATCGCGCTGTTTGCCGTGACGGCTGGCCAAGGCGTTGCTGCACTGTCCGAAGAGCTTTGCGCAAACGGTGAGCTCCTCAAATCCCACCTCGTCCAGACGCTCGCGCTCGCAATGGCCGAAGCCGCTGCCGAGTGGACGCACGCCCGCATCCGCAGTGAGTGGGGATTGGAGCCAGCCATCTCCAAACCAGATGCGACGAGCAGACGTGCGATCCTTGCGGGCAACTATCGCGGAGGTCGCTTCTCGCCCGGCTATCGCGCCTGCCCAGATCTCAAACTCCAAGAGCCGCTGTTCGATCTGCTCGAACCCAGCGCCATCGGCATCAGCCTGACGGAGAACTGGATGATGCAGCCCGAGGCAAGCGTATCGGCCTTTGTGTTTCATCACCCGCAATCGGGACGGCGCACCGGATTAAAATCATTATAGATATTATAATATATCAAGGTGACATCGATATACTTACAAACAATCATTATTTCATGACTTGCTCGATAGATTTCAGAGAATGCGCATCAGCATTTACGAAATAAATATTTAGAATATTTTCATTCATTTGGCAGACGGACGTTGCACGCAACGCCCCTACACCATTCGTTCAAATGCCAAATGAAATTGATCTCGCGTTCAATCGATTTGAATTCGATTCAATTTAATTCATTTGGCGACCGACGGGCGGTCACGGGGGATCGCTTCTGCATTTTGCGTTGCCAATCGATCGCTCACGTAGAGCTCGTAGGCCGTCTGGAAGAGGGAGATGGCGAGGTCTCGGGCGCGCGGTGCTTCTTCACCGAGGTCGCCCTCGAGGATCGCGTCGTTTGCGTCGAGCGCCTCGAAGCGGTTGCCCTCGTTGAATCCGAGGATGACGAGACCGTTTGGCAGTCGGACGCCGACGTCCTGCTTGTCCTGGAGCGGTGCCAGGCCGCCGTCGGTGACGCGGGCGAGGTCACGACCGAAGAAGCTCGAGGTGTAGGTGCCGCCCAAGAGGCCGAGCAACGTCGGCGTGACATCGAGGGTCGAGCCGACGACATCGCGCCGAACGCCTGGGGTGACGACGCCTTCGGGACCCCAGACGAGGAAGGGGACGCGGTGTGCGTCGGCGGGCATCCGCTCGCGCGTGTAGGAGCGCGGCCCGTGGTCGCCGACGACGGCCACGATCGTGTCGCGCTGAAAGCCCTCGGCACGGAGCGCGTCGAAGAAGCGGCCCAGCGCAAAGTCGGCGTAGCGCGTGGCGCCTTCGCGGGTGCGCTGCACGGCGCCCTCGACCCTGCCCTCGGGGAAGAGGAATGGTCGGTGGTTGCTCACGGTGAGGATCGTCAGGAAGAGCGGACGACCACTCGATCGGGCGGCGCGCAGATCGGTGAGCGCGCGATCGAAGACGAACTCGTCGGCCGCGCCCCACGCCGTCGAAAAGGCGTTTGGAAGATCGCGCCCCGCGTCCTCGTCCGCGCCCGAAAAGCCGGTGACCTCGAGGAAGGCGGCCATGTTGTCGAAGCCGAGATCGCCGCCATAGACGAAGCGCGCCTCATAGCCGCGCGGGGTCAGGACGCGGGCGATGGAGTCGAGCGGCCGCTGACGGCGCAGGCGGACGATGGCGTTGCCCGGCACCGGGGGAAACGAGGCGAGGGCGCCTTCGAGGGCGCGGGCCGTCCGAGTGCCGGTCGCGTAGAAGCGATCGAAGAGCAGAGATTCGGCGACGAGCGCGTCGAGGTGCGGCGTGAACGAGGGCTCGTTGGTGGGAGCGCGCCCCAGGCCCGTCAGCTCGCGGCCAAGGCTCTCGGCGAGCACGAGGACGAGGTTCAGCCGCTGCTCAGGACGCTCGGTCGCGATGCGTCGCCGAATGCCGCCCTCGCCCGTGAAGCCGACGAAGCCTGGCTCCTTCGAAAGGAAGTCGCGCAGGGTCGGCAGCGAATTGGGGATCGTCGAGTAGTGGCTCGCGTAGTCGAGTTCGCCCGTGAACGCGGCGCGCGTCAGGCTCGTGAGGCCATTCTGCGCAATCTCCCGCGTCGGGCGATCGTCGAAGGGTGGATCGAGGGCGGCCGAGGCGACGAAGAAGAGGACGCCCATCGTGAACCAGGCGAGGCGTCGAGAGGGGCGGGCGCCCTTCGTGCCCGTCGTGCCCGATCCCAGCCAGGCGAATAGGGCGGCGAGGAGCGCTCCAAACACGGCGCAGAGGGTGACGATGAGCACCACGGGATAGGTCTCGAAGACGTTCCCGGTCACCTCGCCCGTATAGAAGACGTAGTCGAGGACCACCTGGTCGGCGCGCGTGGCGAACTCGTCGAAATAGAAGAACTCGAAGCAGCTCCAGAAGGTGAACGCGGCAAAGAAGAGGGCCGTGGCCACGCGCTGAATCCAGACGGCCCACGGGCGCTGGGTGGCGAGGGGCGGCGGCGCCAGGCAGAGGGCAAAGCCGAGGTCGGCGAAGAGGCCCCAGAGAAGCGCGCCGAAGCTCGGCAGACCGATGAAGGCGCGGGGAAAGAGCGCGAGCCGGAGCGCGAGGCCGATGAGGAGGAGCGCGGCGAGCTTGGGAAGCGAGAGTCCTTCGAAGAGGGCCTCGAACCGTCCGCCGGGCAAGGGCTTCGAGGGCGGGCGATCGCTGTCTCGGTCTCGCGAGGGCAGGGGTGTCGAATCGGGAGAGGGAGCGGCGCTGGCCGAGGCGTCGTCGACTGCGGCGGAGGCGTCGCTCGATGCGGCGGAGGCGTCGTCGAGGTCGGAATGAGAGGCAGCGGTCATTGGGAAGGGAGGAGCGCGGCGCGCGTTCGCGGCGGCGGAGGGAGGGCACGGGCGACGTGTCGAGAACGAGGCAATGTCGCGGATGTCAGGAGGATGTCGTGAGGGCGCGCGGGCCCCATCCAAGAGGCCCAGGCCGTTCGAAGGCGCGGCCCGATAGCGCCCGAGGCAAGCGAGTTCAAATTCGGAGAGCGGTCACTCGAGATGTGAATGAGATCTTGGAAGTCGATCGATTCAATCAATTCGATGTTTCCCGATCGATATCGGCCTCCTTCAGCTCCCCCATCTCATCCGATGCCTTTGGCCTGTCGGGCGGCTCGGTCACAGCCATTGGTCTGGGCGCCACGTAGCCCACAGCGATGAAGAGCAGGCCAACGAGGATGAATGAGACCACGCCAGCCACGGTGCTGAGGTGGTGGCGGTCCACCAGGAGGAGCTTCACCACCACTGCGGCGGCGAGGATCGCGCCCAATGTCCACTGACCTCGGTCCTTTCGGCGTGACCCCAAAACCCACTTCAGCGCCCCCCAGACGCTCCAGACGATGGTCAGGCTCATCTGCGCCACGCTGCTTTTCCAGAGCCCTTCGAGATCCCACGCCACGTCGTCGGCCCAGTGATGGACGCAGCGCAGCGCGACCGCCGTCACGAACGCGATGTCGAGCAGGGCCACGAAGACGTTGTGGCGGTGGTCCACTCGCACGGACGCAGCGCCCTCGTCCTTCCGAAGCCAGAACAGGAAGAGCGCCAGCGCCGTGAACTGCAACAGCTCCATCGGGTTGACGAGCGGCAGCCAGGGGAGCGGCGCCATCGAGCCAGACGCGAACAGCGCGACGATCCAGCCCAGCCCCATGGCCGACCAGCAGGTCAGCATCAGGGGCGTGCGCAGGCGATCGAAGTGCTCGCCCATGGGCTTCGCCAGCCAACGCCACTGCCAGATGCCGAGCACCGTGAGCGCCAGCGTTGGTAGCGCGACGAGCCCGAGGCGCCAGCTCTCGGCCAAATGGTCGCCGAACCAATAGGCCAAGAGCGACAGGATCAGCGCCCACGAGGGCCACCAGGCGAACCGCGCAAGCTGCGCAGCGCCGTCTCCCCTCGGCCGCAGGCACAGGAGCGTGCGCGCGCCGAGGACGGCAAAGGCGCCCCACGCGAGCGCGTTCCAACCGAGTGAGAGGCGCACGCGAGCCACGATGAGGAAGATCGCGATCAGCGCGGGGACCACGAGGGCGAGGCTGGCGGTCACGCTCAGCGCCTTGGCCGGTCGGCGCTGTTCTACTTCGGCGGCCATCCACGCCGTCAGCGCGACGAACGCGATCAGCGCGCTGGCAAAGCCCGCGTCGCTCTCCACGAACATGGCGATCTCATGGATGCCGATGCTCAGCCACCAGCCGATCCCCACGAGATACAGCGCCGTGGCCATGGCCTTGGATTGCCGCGCCCGATGCTGCCAAGCGCTCGCGAACGTGACGGCGCTCAAGAGCAGGCCGCCCGCGAGTTCGAGGTGCAGCCCGTCCTGCTCCACCAGCGCTTCGATCCAGTGTCTCGCAACGCCGAAGAGGAGGAGACCCGGCAGGAGCAGGAGCGTCAGGCTCAGCGCCTTGGCAGGCCGTCGGCGATCGACCGCGAACACCATCCACGACGTCAGCGCGCCAAAGCAGAGCATCGCGCCAGTCATCCAGGGGCGCGGCAGGTAGGTGTCGAGCTCGCTGATGCCCGTGCCCAGCCACCAAGCGAGCCCCAAGAGATAGAACGCCGTGGCCCACTTGTTCGACTGACGCGACTGATGTCGCCAGGCGCTCGCGAGCGCGACTCCGCTCAGGAGCAGTGCCGCTCCGAACTCGAGGTTCAGGATGGGCCAATCCGGCGTCAGGTCATACCAACCAAAGGGGAAGGCGATGACGGCGGCGATCGGGGTGAGGAAAACCGTCAGGTTCAGCGCCTTGGCTGGCCAGCGCCAATCGACCGCTACCGCGATCCACGATGTCAGCGCGGCGAACGCGAGCAGCGCTCCAACGGGTTGATTCACGAACGCGACGATCTCGTTGACAGCCGCGAGCAGCCACCAGCCGAGCCCCAGGAGATAGAACGCCGTGGCCCTGCCGTTCGACCGGCACGCCCGATAGAGCCAAGCGATCGCGAACGCGCAGGCGCACAGGATGAACGCGCTCGAGAAGCGGCCATTGGCGATGGCCCTCCCCGCAGCACCTGCCACGCCCCAGTCCGCCAAGAAGTAGGCCGTGAGCGAGGCGAGCTGGAGCAGGGTGCCCGAGACCTGCGGCAGGCGCTTCTTTTGGCGCAGCCCCAGCCACACGAGCGCGACGCCTTCGAGCGCGAACAGGCATGTCGTCACGCGCACGTCGAAGCCCAGCGGGATCGCCAACGTCCCAAAGGCCACCGCGAGGTGCGCGTAGGATTTGCCGAGCAGCTCGAAGCCCTCGCGGCGACGCAGGACCCACGCCAGCGCCGCGTAGAGCAGGCCAATGCCCAGCGCGCAGAAGCTCAAGGTGAGCGCGCGGCCATCGACGATGCAGGCCTCCAGCGCGAAGGCCCACACTGGCAGGCCGAACACCAGAATGCCGTCGATGGCGCGGTGCTTCTGGGCCGATACCCGCCAGGCGTAGAGCAGCGGGATGGCCAGGTAGAACAGGAAGAAGATCGCGAGGAAGGGCTGGACCGAGGCAAACTTGGACCACTCGTAATCGCGGATGCCCCACGCCATCCCGATGGTGAACGTGAAGAAGAACCCGAGCAGATTGAGGCTGCGCCAAGCCCGCTTCCACGCGATGGCCAGAATGCCGACGTTGAGGAGCACGTAGTAGGCGAACAAAACCACGTGCTGACCGCCGCCGCTCGAGAGCCAGATGGGCGCGAGGAACCCGGCGAGGAGCGCGAAGATCGCCAGCGCCAGGGCGTCCTGCGCCACGGACAGCATGGCGGCGACGGCCACGAGCGCCACACTCAGGCAGAAGGCCGCCTCCACGGGAAGCAAGTCATAGAGCTTGACGGCCGCGAAGGTGATGAACAGCAGCAGGCCGATCATTCCGCCCTGGACGCTGAGCGCGAAGGAGCGGTGGCTCTCGCGCTTGCGCCAGCCGAACACGAGCCCGCCGAATGCCGCAGCGGCGAGCACGCTCAGGCGCAGCCAAATGGGCGCGTAGGCGTCGAGCCAGCCCTCGTCGGCGGCGAGCTTCAAGAGGCCCGCGACGCCTGCGAAGAGGACGAGCATCCCGATCTTCACGGGCACGTTCCCCTCGGTGAACCAACGCTTGAGCCAAAGGAGCACTCGGTCGAGCACGTCTGGCCCCATGCCCTCGCGCGGCAGGGGAATCGTTTTGCCTTCAGATTCAGCTTCGGCGTCGTTCTTGGTCGGCTCATCTCGAACGATGTGCCGCTCGATCGGCGCGAGTGCTCCCGGCTCTTGGAACGGCTGGATCTGCATCGAGCGTTGGGGCGGCGGTTTCGAGGACGATGCCCCTTCGACCGCGACCGCGGCTTCGGCTTCGACAGAAGCTGGGACCACCACGACGGTCGTGATCACGGGTTCGGCTGACTCGATCCGCGACGCTACCGCGGCCGCGATGGGAGCTTCTGTTTCGAGCGGCGATTCGAGCTTGGGCTCGGCAGCGACGCTCGAGACGAGCGGTTCGGTCGGCTGATCGATCGAGGTCACGATCGGCTCGGCCTCGGTCTGGACCTCCGTCGAGACCTCGGACTGGGCGACCGGAGCGGCCTCACTCGCCTTTGCCTGCTGGGCCAGCATCAGCGCCTTTTCCAAGGCCTCGATGCGGGCCTCGAATTCCGAACAGCTCGCCGTCCACCGCTTTGTCGAAGTCTCGAGGTGGTCTTTGAGGCGCCCGATCTTCGCCCTCACGCGGAACGCCATGATGAAGAGGATGAGGACGGCTGGCCCAATCATGCAGGCCAATGACGAGTCAGACATGGGGGCTCCTTGCGACCGCTCGTCGAAGACGAGGCTGTCGGCAGGTTCGGAAAACGCGAGCGAAAACCATTGAATCGATGACGTTTTCAAATCGTTGAGAAGCGGACATTTGTCGCGAAAGGGCTTGGCAAAGGCCGGGAACTTTTCGGGCTGGCCTCTCGTTGGGGCGCGGTCGCTCAGGAAACGGCTCATTTCGACGCCTTGCGACCCCAAGACCTCCCCGCTAGAAGGCGCCGCCCATGAACCTCCGCCCCCTTGCCTGCCTCGTCCTGCCGCTCGCCTTGCTGGCCTGTGAGAACAAGTGCCTCACGCTCGCCAAGAAAGTCTGCGGCTGTGAGCGTGTTGCCTCAGAAGTCGATACCTGCCGCACCCGCGCCGAGAGCGAATCGTCGAACCTCGACATCACCTCTTCCCAAGAGGACTACTGCGAGTCGAAGATCGACACGTGCTCATGCGATGGACTCGACACGCCCGAAGGCCAGATCGCCTGCGGGTTGGCCAACGCGCCTTGATGGCCTCGGGGCGAAAGAACCTCTCTCGCGAGCAGCCGTCGCGTCGTTCGCGGCGGCTTCGTCATTTTCTCGCCCCTCAACCTCGTTGGGAGCCGCCATGCCCGCATCGACCCTGAAAGCCCTGCCCCTGTTCGTCGCCCTCCTCGCCCTCGCAGCATCCCCGCTCGCCTGCGGAGAAAGCGCGGATTGTCAGGGAGCGAAGTGCTTGTCCTCTCCTATCGTCCCAGAACCCATCGAGCCGGACGCGGGCAATGGCGAGGATGGGCCAGACGCGAGCGAGGCGCCAGACGCCGGTGAAGATCCCGACCCAGCGGACTGCGACCTGATGGGGTTCGCGCCCGAGAACCAATCGAACCAGGGACAGCAATACGCGGAACTCTTCCTGAACCCTCCCCAGGGCGGGCCCAACTTCTTTCAATACCTCCAGGAAAAGGTCTGGTTCGAAGGTGGGCAGCCCAGCGACCCCAACTCCATCTGGCGCGCCGACGCACTCATGATGACCTACTGGTTGCCGGGCGATCAGACCCTTGCACTCGCGCCTGGCACCTACCCCATCGAAGGCGTGGACCTCGATCCGAACGACTGTGAGCTGTGCATCGAGCTCAACACCTCGAATCTCGATTTGGGCACCAATGAGTATTTCCGGCCCATCGAGGCCACGCTGAACATCGCCGAGGTCGAGCTCGGTTGGCGAGGTGCCTTCAAGGGAACGCTCTCTGGCCGCTTTGCCGAAGTCGATGGGACGCGGACCTGGTGCCTGAACGAGCTGCCCTTCGAGACGACGTTCGACCTCTACTGCGCCAGCATCGACGATTGCCCGGTTGGCGCGACTGCCTGCGACTACGTGGGCAACAGCAGCGTCAAGCTGTGCATCGGCGAGTAGAGACGACTTTGCCGCTCGTCCCGCCACCTTCATCATCGAACCCTCTCTAGGGGCGGTCCCCAGTGGCCGCCCTTCTTCATGCCCGCTGCGAACACGCTGGGCAGGCACTTCATCAGGAACCCACCGCAGGAGCCCACACATGGCCGCCAAGAGCGACGGAAACTACATCTACACGACCCAGAACCTGCGCCGCGTGCACCCACCGGCCAAGGAGGTCCTCAAGGATCTCTCCCTGTGCTTTTTCTTTGGCGCCAAGATCGGCGTCATCGGTGGCAACGGCGCGGGCAAAAGCTCGCTTTTGCGCATCATGGCCGGGCTCGACACCGACTTCTTTGGCCACGCCGCGCCTGCCGATGGCGTCAGCATCGGCTACCTGCCACAGGAGCCAGAGCTCGACCCGACCAAGGACGTGTTCGGCAACGTGATGGAGGGCGTGAAGCCGGTGAAGGCGAGCCTCGATCGCTTCAACGAGATCAACGCCAAGCTCTGCGATCCCGACCTCGATCCCGACGAGATGGCCACGCTCTGCGACGAGCTCGCCAAGGTCCAGGACCACATCGACGCCACGGGCGGCTGGGAGATCGACCGCACCATCGAGCAGGCCATGGACGCGCTGCGCTGCCCACCGGGCGATGCCGACGTCACCAAGCTCTCGGGCGGCGAGAAGCGGCGCGTGGCCCTGTGCAAGCTGCTCCTCGAAAAACCAGACCTGCTCCTGCTCGACGAGCCAACCAACCACCTCGACGCCGAGTCGGTCGCATGGCTCGAACACCACCTGCAAACCTACCCGGGCACGGTCATCGCCATCACGCACGATCGCTATTTCCTCGACAACATCGCCGAGTGGATCCTCGAGCTCGATCGCGGCGAGGGCTACCCGTTCAAGGGCAACTACTCGAGCTGGCTGGAGCAGAAGCGAAAGCGCCTGGAGCTCGAAGAGAAAGCCGAATCTGCTCGCCAGCGCACACTCGCCCGAGAGCTCGAATGGGTGCGGATGGCGCCGCGCGCACGCCAGGCCAAGAGCAAGGCGCGCCTGTCTGCCTACGAAAATCTGCTCGCCGAGACGAACGAGAAGCGCGAGGCCACCGCCGAGCTCTCCATCCCGACCGGGCCTCGGCTGGGCGACGACGTGATCATCGCCAAGGGGATCTCCAAAGGTTTTGGCGACAAGCTGCTGTTCGAGAACCTCGACTTTCGACTCCCTCCTGGCGGCATCGTCGGCGTCATCGGTCCAAACGGCGCTGGCAAGACCACGCTGTTCCGCATGTTCATGGGGCTCGAATCGCCAGACACGGGCACGCTCACCCTTGGCCCCACGGTCAAGCTCTCCTACGTCGATCAAAGCCGCAGCGACCTCGAACCCGAGGAGACGATCTACCAGGCCATCTCGCAGGGCGACGACTTCATCAGGGTCGGCCGCGCCGAGGTGAACGCGCGGGCCTGGTGCGGTGCGTTCGGATTCAAGGGCGCCGATCAACAGAAGAAGGTGAAGGGCCTGTCGGGCGGTGAGCGCAATCGCCTGCACCTGGCCAGGACGCTGAAGGCCGCGGGCAACGTGCTGCTCCTCGACGAGCCGACGAACGATCTCGACGTGGACACGCTGCGCGCGCTCGAAGAGGGCATCGTCGATTTCCCGGGCTGTGCGGTCATCATCAGCCACGACCGCTGGTTCCTCGATCGCATTGCCACGCACATCCTCGCGTTCGAGGGCGAGAGCCGCGCGGTCTGGTTCGAGGGCAACTACCAGGACTACGAGGCCGACAAGCGACGCCGACTGGGCGCCGAGGCCGAGATCCCCAGGCGCATCAAGTATCGCAAGCTCACGGGGTGAACTCTCGAAGCTTCGGGGCGCGTTTCGAGAAAGGCGTGTCGCGCCGTGGCGAGTTCATCGGAAAAATCGATTTGGGATGACGCGCCAAAGTCCGCCTCCATGCAGCTACGCAGCTGCGCATCTGTCTGAGGCACCCGCGAAAGAGCACCCCCAACAAGGGCCTTCGTCACCCCGAATTTCCACACACACTCCGCGCGTTCTCGAAGCATCACCAGAACCACCGTCCACTTTTTCAAGGAGCACTCGATGGCAAACGACAACCGCATTTCGCGCCGCAAGTTCCTCGGCTATGGCGCCGCGTCCCTCGCCGCGGTGGCGATGAGCGACGCACTCCTGGGCTGCGCGCACGCGCCAGCCGACGCAACGAAAGGTGGTGGAGCTTCGATGGGATACTTCGAGCGTTTTGGTGTCGATGAGTCGTTGATCCAGAGGGGCCTGGCCGCCGCCATGTCCAAGGGCGCCGACTTCGCCGACCTCTTCTTTCAGCACCGCGTCGTGAACCAGCTCGGCCTAGAGGATGGCGAGGTCAACCGCGCCTATGCCTCCATCTCGCTCGGCATGGGCGTGCGCGCCGTGAAGGGCGACCAGACTGGCTACGCCTTCACCGAAGATTTCTCGCCAGAGTCGATCGAGCGCGCGGCCCTGACCGCCGCTGCCATTGCCACGGCCAAGGCGAGCATTGGCAACATCCCCATCCAGCGCACCTCGTTCGTGGACAAGAGTCGCTATGAGGTTCAGACGCGCTGGGAGGACGTGGCACTCAGCCAAAAATTGCCCATCCTCAACCAGCTCAATGCCCGCGCGCTCGCCGCTGACCCGCGCATCCAGAAGGTCAGCGTCAGTTTGGCCGACGAGTCGGGCGTCATCCTCGTGGCGCGCAGCGATGGCCGCGTGGTCGAGGACTTCCAGCCCATGACCTCGCTCGCGCTCTCGTGCATCGCCGAGCAGAATGGTCGGCGCGAGTCGAACAGCTACAGCCTGGCAGGCCGCGCAGGCATCGAGCTCTATTCGCCAGCGGCGCTCGATCGCGTGGTCGATCGCGCTGTGCAGCGGACGCTGATCCTGTTCGACGCCATCCAGCCGCCCGCAGGCGAGATGCCGGTCGTCCTCACGGCGGGCTCGTCCGGTATCCTGCTGCACGAGGCCATTGGCCACGGCATGGAGGCCGACTTCAACCGCAAGGGCATCTCCATCTACGCAGACAAAATCGGCCAGAGCATCGCCCCGTCCCTCATCACCATCGTGGACGACGGCACCATCCCGGGATCGCGAGGCGCACTCAACGTGGATGACGAGGGCAACCCGACCGAGAAGACCGTCCTCGTCGACAAGGGCGTGCTCAAAACCTTCCTGCACGATGAGATCTCCGCACGTCACTACGGCGTGAAACCAACGGGCAATGGCCGCCGCGAGAGCTACGCCTATGCTCCCATCCCGCGAATGCGCGCGACCTACATGGAGAACGGGCCGCACGAGCGCGAGGAGATCATCGCGTCGGTCAAGAAGGGCATCCTCTGCGAGACCTTCACGAACGGCCAGGTCCAGATCGGCGCAGGCGACTTCACCTTCTACGTGAAGAACGGCTTCCTCATCGAGGACGGCAAACTGACGCAGCCCATCAAGGACGTGAACCTCATCGGCAATGGCCCGCGCGTGCTCGCCAACATCGACATGGTCGGCAACGATCTCCTCATCGACGAGGGCCGGTGGACGTGCGGCAAGGATGGCCAGGGCGCGCCCGTTTCTCAGGGAATGCCCACCGTTCGTGTGGCCTCGCTCACGGTCGGCGGTCAGGGCTGAACGAGCCGCCTTTGGCCTGACCCCCTCCCAATCTCTGTCTCTGGCGATTCGTTTCGACAGGAGCCCATCCCATGAAGAAATCATCCATTTTGGAAACTGCCCGCCACGCCGTCCAGCTCGCGCAGCAGAAGGGCGCGCAGGACGCTGCCGCAAGCGTAGCCACGGTGCGCGAGGTCAAGGTCGGCTGGCGCGACGGCAACCTCGAGAAGATCTCTGAGGCCACGACCCAGGGCTTGGCCATCGAGGTCTATGCCGATGGCCGCTACGCCGCAGTGAGCACGAGCGATCTCTTGCCCGCGACGATCGAGAAGATCTGTGGCCAGGCCATCGACATGGCACGCTCGCTCGCCCCCGACCCCTTCCGACGCCTCCCCGACCCCAAGCTCTACGAGGGCCGCGCCGCGATCGATCTGGAGCTCGAAGACCCAGTCTACGACACGCTGACCGCCGAGCAGCGCCGCGCGTTCACGCAGAAGATCGAGGCCGCCGCGCGCGAGGTCGAGGGGCGCGAGCGCATCGTCTCTGTGACGACCGACTTCTCGGACAGCCACAGCGAGATGGCGCGCGTCACGTCCAACGGCTTCGAAGGCGTGGTGCGCGAGACCTCGTTCTGGCCGAGCGCCGAGGTGAGCGTGCGCGATCCCGATGGCCGCCGTCCCGAGGACTACGACTACGCGGGCGCCCACCATCTCTCCGACCTGCCGGACGTGGCGCTGATCGGACGCAGCGCGGCCAAGCGCGCGCTCGGACGCATCGGCGCGACCAAGGGCACCTCTGGCAAGCGCACGCTGGCCATCGATCCGCGCGCTGCAGGAAGTCTGCTCGGTCGTCTGATGGGACCACTGTCTGGAGCAGCGCTCCAACAGAAGCGATCGATGTTCGAGGGCAAGGAAGGCCAGCGCATCGGGAGCGATCTGCTCGACGTCGTGGACGATCCATTCATCGTCCGGGGGCTCGGCTCGCGCCTGTTCGATGGTGAAGGCATTGCCGCAAAGCCGCGTTCCATCTTCGAGGCGGGCGTGCTGCGAAGCTTCTACATCGACAACTATTACGGCCTGAAACTGGGCCGCACGCCCACCTCGGGCCGGTCGAGCAACCTCACGTTCAAGCTCGGCGACAAGGATCAGCCAGCGCTGCTCAAGCAGATCGGCGATGGCCTGCTCGTGACGGGTTTCCTGGGCGGCAACTCCAACGGGACGACTGGCGACTTCTCGCTCGGCATCCAGGGGTTCCTGATCAAGGGCGGCGAATTGGCCGAGCCGTTCGCGGAGATGAACCTCTCCGGCAACCACCTCGAATTCTGGAACCACCTCGTCGCCGTGGGCAACGACCCGTTCGCCTTCTCTTCGAGCCGCGTGCCCACGCTGGTGTTCGAGGGCGTGCAGATCGCGGGGACGTGATCTCCTGCCTGATTCTGACGTTCGTCGATGCTCTGTCAGGGCGGCCCCTCCTGGCCGCCCTGCTGTCGCTCGATAGACACACAAGCCTGCACGACGGGCGGGCCACAGGGACGTTGCCCCAACAAATCCATCGATAACCTCTCCTTCGAGGTCCCCTCATGACCCGCCATCGTTCGGTCGTCGCTGCCCTATTCGCCCTCTCCCTGACCCTTCCCATCAGCGCTCAGGCAGCGGCGCCTCAAGTGACGGCCAAGCTGGGCCCCTGGAATGGTGAGTTCGAACAGACGACGCAGGACCGGCGGCCGCTGCACTTCGCCGAGGTGCCCGTCGAGCTCGAAGTGAGCTGCCCCGCAGGCGCGGTCGCCTCTTCGCTCGAATACGACTTCGATCCCGCCGAGGGCGTGATCGATCCGAGCCCGGCCTCGGGCCAGCCTCTCGACGACAGCGCCGCCTTTCAAGAGGTGGCGAGCCAGGCGCGGAACCTCACGGCCGCGCTCAAGCCAGGCGCCCTCTACCGCGTCCGCGTCAAGGCGAGCTGCTGCGCGGCGCTCGATGGCGCAGGTGGTTGCCTCGAAGAAAGCGCGCCGATCGAGGTCATCTCGGACACGCTCGAAATTCAGCCGATCATCGAGGCTGCGCGCGTCATCGAGGACGGGCTCCACTACGGCGGGCTCCTGGTTGGTCAGACGCTCGATCTGACCCTCTACGATTCGACGCCAGTGCCTGGCTGGCACATCGAAGCAGACGACCTCCGCAAGTCCCTCAAGTTCAAGGGCGTGGGTGTCGACTTCAAGACGAGCGACTTCACCACGACGAACAGCATGGGCGTCAGATACCTGCCGCCGCCGACGCGGACGGGCGAGCTCGAGGTGACGCTCACCGTCAATGGGAAGCTCTACGAGCCGGGCGGTCGCTTCTTGCGCGACTACACGCTCGTTTCCAGCCCCTTCCCCATCGAGGTGATGGCAGAGCGCTGCGTCCTCGACGCGACGGGCAGCATCTTCATCGTCGAGGATCGAGCGCCCGACTGCCTCGACGAGAGCGTGTTCGACCCGGACATCGGCCAGCAAGCGCCAGCAGCGTCTGGCTGTTCTTCGAGCGCGGCCACCATACCCGGCCTGCTGGGTGTGCTGTTCCTCCCTGCCCTGATTCTGCGGCGCCGACACACAACGGTCGACCGAGGCGCGCCGTGATTGCAGAACGGAAAGAGGACGAGAAACTTCATTCCCAATAATCCATCATTCTTTGCCGGAGGCGCGAAAAGGTTCGACCTATCGCTAAGTCGTCCATGAAGACTCTTTTGTGAGCCGCTCAGCACACGAAATGAAAGGATATTCATGGACGATGTAGAAGTCTTAAAACCACTCGAATTGGAAATTCAAATACCACGTGGTATTCATTCCGAAGCATCTCAAGAAGGCATTGTATGTCGAACTTCGAAAAAGGTTGGGCGAAAATTTCTGGGAAATAGAAGAAGGGCATTCAATACTCGATCTCCTGTATATATTGATTAAGGACTTATCCCTTCATTATCCCATCGCCCCACTCGTCCATGAAACGCCAGTCTTCGTTGCTTCGCGCTTCACTTCCGTCTGGAAGTTCCCGCCTCGCGCCTCGACTGACATTCCTCGTCCTTCGCGGCGCAAAGGTCCTAATGAAGGGATAAGCCCTAAAACTCAGCCAAAGAACTCTGGTTCTAAAGTTGTCGGATATATCAAAGAAAAGAATGCGGTGTATGTGGCACTGAAACTCGGAGAACGAAAACGCAATTATAAAGGAGAAAATTTCTGGGCACGCGGACATTGCGTTTCAACCGTAGACTGAAACGAAGAGTCGATTAAAGAATATACACGGAGACAGTAAACGGAAGATATTAGAGTGGCGCAATCAAAGATTTATTCCTCTATTATTCCGTTGCCCCGCTCGTCCTTGAAACGCCAACCTTCGTTAAGCCTGCTGTAGGCTACCTATAATGTGGCAGATAACCTGAGTGGACCACGTTAGCGTTCCACCCATTAGTTGCTTTGAGCGGCACACACACAAATCCCCCGTTTTTGCCGGGGGATTCTATTAATCGACGCGAACACGATGGGCTTTATGCAACGCCCCTGCGGCAAACGTATCGATCGTCGATCTTCGGGAGAATTCACTCGCCCTCGTCGATTCACTCAGACATTTTGACAATCATTTTGTTTTTCACTAAAAGGCCGCGCTTTTTTAGGGCCGGGTGTTCCTATTCTCCTGAAGGTGTCAACTTTGTCCGCTCCTTACAAAATAGCCCTGCCGTTCTTTCTGGCCACCCTGCTGGCCGTCTGTGCGGCGTGTACTGGGCTCTTCGGCAGGACAGAAGACCCCGCCATCGAAAAGCTCTTCTTTGCCCTGCGAATCGAGACGGAAGGCCAGCTCGTGGCCAAGCCTCACCTCCTGGGCGAGACGGACCATCGCCTCTCCATGAAGCTCGTCGATCCCGTGGCGCCCGAGCACACGCGTCTCGCCGTCGAGCTGCTGCCCACGCGGCTGGGCAACGACTACAGCATCCAGTTCGGGCTCCTCCTGTCAGGGGTCAGCAAGGCGCCGCAGGTCACCGAGCTCACGCTGGCGCATGGCCAAGAGCGAAAATTCCAGCTCCTCGATGGCAGCGCGCCGCTGACCGTCACGCTCATGCTCATGCGCGTCGATTCACCGGAGTTCGACGCGTGGCTCGAGCTCGTCCGCAAGGAGCAGGAGAAGATGTCCACCTGACCTTGCCCTGGCGGAGGCACGCCGCGCTCGCCGCGCCCGTCTTCCTTGGCCTGGGATGAAAGTGGACTCGTGCCTCGCGGGGTCCGTTGCGTAGAGGCGTTCCACGCCCTCTGGGTCGGACAAAGAGAAAAAGTTCAATGATTTCAATTGGTTAGATATTCTTTCGCCACCCCAGATTGCGCGCCCCATGATGACCCGACCAGCCGTCCTGATCGTCGATGACACGCCCGAGCTGCTCAAGCTCTTGGCGCACCTGATCCGCGACGCGGGCTTCGATGCCATGCCAGCGGATCGTGGCAAAGAGGCGCTCCGCGTTGCCCAGGAGCGCGCGCCTGCGCTGGCCATCATCGATCTCCTGCTGCCCGACATGACGGGCTACCAGCTGGCCGACTCGCTGCGGCGCGTGTTCCCGAACCTGCCCATCGTCTTCCTCACGGGCGTGTTCAAGGGGCCGCGCCAAGCCCACCTGGCGCGCCAGAAATACGGTGTGACGGACTACTTCGAAAAACCCTTCGACGCCTGGGCGCTCGTCGCGGCGGTCCGGCGACTGGTGCCGCTCCCAACGCTGCCCGATCCCTACAGCGCTCCAATGCGCACCGGAGGCGAGGAGGCCTGTGAGGAGGAACGCCCCCTCGAACCAATGGAGCTCTCTGGCATCGTCCGCTTCTGCGATGGCCGCTCGCTCTTTTCGAACGGCACGAACGGCGCCACGACGCTCGTGCTCCAGCCGCCGATCCCCTCTGCGCGGTCGGCCCAGGAGGGGACTGCCGCCGCTGTCACAGCCGTGAACGCGAACTTGAACGCGGGCCCTGCGGTCGATGGCGTGGAGCACGGCGCGCTCAAGGGCAACCTGCCGCAGCTCATCAGCGCCTACCACCAGTCACGGCAGACGGGCGCGCTGACCCTGACGCGCGGGCGGGCGCGGAAGACCATCTTCTTCAGGCAGGGCAGGCCGGTCTTTGCCGACTCCAACCTGATCTCGGATCGCTTTGGTCCCTTCCTCGTGCGTGTCGGCAAGCTCTCCGAGGCCCAGCTCTCCGAGATGGTTCGGCTCGCCCTCGGCGATGACGACCGCGTGGGCGACCACCTCGTCCAGGCGGGGCTGCTGTCCGAGAGCGAGCGGCTCTACTTCATGGGCCAGCAGGTCAAAAGCATCGTCTACAGCGCCTTCTGTTGGGAGGACGGCGCCTACGAGATGACCTTCCGGGACAGCACTCCGCCCCACCCGCTGGAGATCGACTTCCACCCGGCCAACCTGATCCTTCGATCGATCCGGCGCCTCTACAAACCAGAGCGATTGCGACGCCTGCTGACGCTCGAAGAGCGCGTCATCCCGTCGCTTCAACCGACTTACGCGCTCAGCGAGCTGGAGCTGGAGCCGTGGGAAGCGCAGCTGTTGCCCAAGGCCGATGGCACGCGGACCGTGGCCGATCTGATCTCTCTGGCAGATCGGCCGCCGCTCGAGGTCCAGGCGTTCGTCTATGCCATGATCGCGCTGAACGTCCTCGAACGCCGGGCGTGAGACGAGAGACTTCATCTCCAATGAGGGCGAGGGGGGGCGACGACGGACGAGGGCATGAATCCCTTTGTCTGGAAAATATCGGACTGAACGACATGGGATTCGATTTCAGGGGCGCGTTTCATCGTTCCCCTTCGCACATTCTCCATCACACGAGAGGGCTCTCCCGTTTTCTTGGGAACGACGATCGAGGCCATGAGTGGACGCAACGGAAAACAGCATGATTGGGTCGACCTATGAATGCCAACCATGAGGGGCTTTTGGGAAAAGAGGAGCGCCGCGAACACAGACAATCGCGGACGCGTCTGGGTATTCTGGACGCCGCCGCGACCATCTTTCAGGAAAAGGGGATCTCGGGCGCCCGCCTCCAGGACATTGCCGCGCAAGCTGGCTACACGGTCCCGACGCTCTACAGTTATTTCAGGAGCAAGGAGGCCATCGTCGAAGCCCTCTTCGAACAGCTCAGCCAAGAGCTCCTCGATACCTTCTCCAAGCTGCCGCCCAAGGGCTATACAATTGAGCAGAGCTTTGACTTCCTGATGCAGCGCGTCTTCGACTTCTCGGATCGGCGGCGAGGCCTGGCCCTGCTCGTCATCGAGATGCACGATCGCCCGGAGTTTCTCTGCCAACAGCGCTGCACGCGAGTTCAGGAACTTCGCGAGGTGATTGTCGCGTGGCTCGGCCACGTCCTGAACGACACGCCGGTCCAATGGACACGCGACGAGATGGCCTCCTTCATCCTCGGGCTCTGGCACGCCAACACGTCGCTCTGGCTGATGGAGATGAGCTCCGGGCGCCTCCTCGATCGGGCGTTTGCCATTTCCCAAATGGCCATCCACGGAATCCTGAGAGGGGTCGGCTCCGAAAAATCGCCCGATTGAAGATTTGAATGGAGAATCAATCGTATCGATCTCATCGAACGAAAATGGAGGCAGCCTCACGGATCGAATCGCGGGGCTGTTTTCAATTCATCGCGTCGATGTCGTCGAATGAATCGCGGGGCGTTGCGCGCGATACCTCTCTGGCCATGTCAGACGTGCCAGGGAATGCGCCCCGAGGCCGCTCCGTTCGCAGCTAGCACGTCCATTGGCGCTTCGAGCCGTGTCGCTTGCACTGCGTTTGAGATTGAATCGATTTTCAAGACCCCACATCGGCCGCTCCCAAACCTCGAACGGTGTCCTCGACCATGAATCAGGAAGAACTCATCGACCTCGTGCTCCACGGAGGCGGAACGCTCATCTTCATCGCGCTGTGCTCCGTCGTCGCCATCGCGCTCGCCATCGAGCGGCTCATCGCGATGTGGCGCATCGTCCCAGACGCCAGGTCGCTGCACGAGGCCATCAGCCGCGAGCTCTTGCGCGGCGACGTCGCGCAGGCCCGCCTCCTGGCCAGCCGCAGCCAGGCGCTCGCCGCCGAGATCTACCTGGCCGGGTTCGCGCGCCACCAGCAGCGCAAGGGCAAAGCCTTCGAAGCAACGGTCGAACGAGAGCGCGCCAGCCTCGTGCTCCTGCTCAAGCGTCGCCTCTGGGCGCTCGGGACCATCGGGACCATCTCGCCCTTCGTCGGCCTGTTCGGGACAGTGGTCGGGATCATGAGCGCCTTTTCGGCGATGGCCGCGTCGGGCGCGGGCGGCTTCGCGGTCGTGGCGAGCGGCATCTCTCAGGCGCTCGTGGCCACCGCGTCGGGCATCTTCGTGGCCATCGAGGCGGTCGTCTTCTACAACTTCTTTCAGGCCAAAATTGGGCGCGTCGCCGCTGAGCTACGGCTGCTCACCGAAGAGTTCTGCGAGCTCCTCGCCGAGGTTCCGCCCGAGGCCGCGGCGGTAGGAGCGGCGGTGGTCGTGGAAGTGGGCGCGGGATCAGAGCCGATCCCCGAGCGTCAGGACACCAAGGAGGCGTGAGCCATGTCGATGGGCAAGATCCCGGATTCGAGCCAGGGCGGCGACGGCCTCGATGACGGCGTCGTGGCCGAGATCAACATCACGCCGCTGACCGACATCTTCCTGGTGCTCCTCGTCATCTTCATGGTGACGAGCTCGGCATTGGTGGATGCCGGTGGTCAGGAAGGTGTCCAGGTCGATCTGCCGGGCGATGGCCGCGCGGCAGAGCAGATCGGCGCGAGCCATGACCTCGTGGTGGCTATCCTCGAGGACGGTCGCGCGATCAGCGGTGGCAGAGAGCTGAGCGACGACGAGCTGAGCGCCATGTTCGATGACGCCACGCACGTCTCGGGCACGACGACGCTCATCCTCCAGGCCGACCGGGGCGTGCCGCACGGTCGCGTGGTCCAAGTCATGGAGCTCGCCAAGTCCAAAGGGCTCTCGAACCTGGCCATCGCAACGCGGACAGCGGAATGATTGAGCGCTTCATTGAAGAGAACCTCTCAAAAATCAATCATCCGACAATACATCGTCACTGCGAGGAACGCGGCGACGAATCAATTCATTGACGTTCGATCTCGATATTCTCTCGGAATCGCTTCGCTTTGAGTGCAACGGCGGATCGATGTCGTGAGGCACGCAGCGACGAATCAATTTATTGGCGATTTTCTTCGACGAGAAAATTTGATGCATGGAAAATCAATCGACGATTTTCGAACCGAAGCAAATGAACGAATTTTTTTGATAAAACACAAAACACCCTGCCGAATTCATTTCTCCAGCAGGGTGTCTGTTGAATCATTCGATGATGGATTGCTTTAATTGTTTTCCTGAGCTCAGGCGACGTCTTCAGCATCCTCTGAGTCGGCTGGTGCAGCGCTCTTCTCCGGCCTGAGGTCGAGCATCTTGACGACGGAATTGCCGAGCTTGTGGGCGAGCGCCTTGTTGACGCCGCCAGAGACCAGGGCTCCCATGAGCGGGACGGCGCGCAGGAGGCCTTTGCCCGAGAAGAGGATGGCCAGCTTCACGAAGAGGATCGCGACGATCTTGCCGAGCTGGCGCGGCGTGTAGTGCCAGACGGCGTCCACCTCGATCTTCAGGAAGTCGGCGATGGGCACGCTGCCGGGCGTCGATTCGTAGGTGTGCGCGGCGGCCAGGTAATAGGCCAGCTGCCGCTCGCGTGGATCGTGGATGTCGAAGCCCCTCAAGGAGGCGAGGGAGAGCACCATTTCGATCTCGTATTTGAGGCAAAAGGTCATGTCCACGAGCCCACCACCGACGAAAGCGGTCGCGGTCCCAATGCCGGGGATGATCGCCGGGAGCGAGGCGGCGCCACCGGCCAGGGCCGCGCGGTTCGCGTAGCGGGCGATGAGCTTCTTCTCGGCCAGCGCGCGGATTTGGATGCCCGGGACGTCGCTGGGCAGCTTCTGCCGGATCTCCTGGATGCTCTCCTCGACCTGGAGTTCGATCTGGTCGGGCGTGTCGAGGATGCGCTCGACGGCCCTGAGCAGCTGGGCACCCGAGGCCTCTGCGGACGACGCATCGCTCTGCTCTTCTGGAACCTTCGCGGACTTCTTGCTCATGGGGAACTCCTGAGGTGAGGGGGATGGATGTGGATGAGGTTGGGCGAGGGGATGCGGCGAACGACCGGGCGCCTTTAGCACGGCGCTTTCGAGCGGCGAAATTCATTCGGCCCATCTTGACCGCCACGCCTTGCCTTCGCCCTGGATTGCTTCGCTTCGCTCGCAGTGACGGATCGCGCCGAGGCGAGCTGTCGGCTCAACGGTGCGAAGGGATCGACGAGCGACCAAACTCGACTCGATCGGCTCTGAAAAGAGACCCGGTCCAAGGGAATCGCCTCGGTGGGGCAGACCTCAAAATCGCCGCCACTTCGTCACAGGCCTTTGCTATGGAGCGCCCCCTTTTCACCCGCCGGATCCATCCCTCGAATCGAAAGGATCTCTCTCATGGCAAGCGTCAACAAAGTCATCATCGTCGGCAACCTCGGGCGCGATCCCGAGGTGCGCTACACGGCGTCGGGTCAGCCCGTGGCCAACTTCAGCGTGGCGACGAGCGAGCGCTGGACCGACAAGAACACCGGTCAGCCCCAGGAAAAGACCGAATGGCACCGCATCGTCGTCTGGGGAAAGCAGGCCGCCAACTGCGGGCAATATCTAAAGAAGGGCCGCTCGGTTTACGTCGAAGGCCGACTCCAGACGCGGGAGTGGGTCGATCCCAAGGACAACCAGAAGCGCTACGTCACCGAGATCGTCGCGAATCAGGTGCAGTTCCTGGGTGGCCGCGATGGCGCAGGCGATCCGCGCCCCATGCCGGACGGCAATGATTTCGGACCGCCGCCCCCAGAGTTTGCCTCTGATGCCAGCGCCTCGTCCGGCAGCAGCAGCCCAGACGAGGACATCCCCTTCTAAGAATTTGATCCTCGATAAAATTCAATGTGGTGAACATCAAAAATGCGCCGGGAGATTCATCGAATTCGGATCTTCCGGCGTGTTTGTCTTTTGAGAGTTCATCAGAATTATTAGCTATTTTTCTAGACGAGGGGATTCATCCCCCAGGGCAATCGAGTTCCAAGGACCTATCCATCGACATCGATTAGGACCTTTGCACCGCGAAGGCCGGGGAAAGCCAGACTTCGGCGCGAGGCGAGAGCTTCCAGAAGGAAGTGACCATCGAAGCAACGAGGGCTGGCGTTTCACGGAGAAGCGGGGCGACGGGACAATCTATGAATAGAACCTAAATGTTCTTTTTTTGGCCGATGTTCGAGCATCCAGTTTCATCCTGAAAAAGAAAATCGAACCAACGGCACCGACAGCGAATGGCTGCCTTCAAAGCCTTTCAAGCCTTGTTTGGTTAGAGCTCGATTTCCCTGGTTTATCCCCATGGATTGCGCGTCGAAGGATCGTCGATGACAAGAACTTGAAACCTCTCGTCTGGAATGAATGTTCGGCATCAAAAGATAAACAATCAAACCATCATTGATTCTGAACTCGATGAGGAGAATCCATCATGGGGCTCTTGGATTGGTTGGCCCGGATGCTCAGGTTGCCCGCGAGGAGGCAGCTCGTGGCCATGACACCGAATGACCCTCGGCTTCAGCAATCACCCGAGGAACTGTGCGAGGCGCTCGATCGGGAAAAGGCGCGCTCTGCAGAGCTGGCCCGCGCCTATGCCGGGCAGCTCAACGATCGGAAGGCGTTCCAGGCACGCCTCCAGAGGGAACAGGAGCGAGCCATCGGCATGGCGCAGGGCAAGGTGGCCTGTGATCTCCTCGACATCTCGGACGAGATCGAGCGGGCGCTCGGCGTGGCCCAGGGTGACGAGAGCGCGCTGGCCCAGGGCGTTCGGATGATTCACTCCGAGGTTCAGAAGCGGCTCCATGCCCTGGGGGTGAAACGCCTGACGCTCACCGGCACGCGCTTCGATCCGAACCTCGCCGAAGCGCTGGAGGTCCTGCCGGTCGAGAGGCCCGAGGAGGACGAGCTGGTCATCGATGAGCTGCGGCCAGGGTTCGCGCTCGGCGATCAGGTGATCCGCACCGCGCGGGTGACGGTCGGCCGCTACGTCGCGCCAGTCCAGGCTGCCTCGGATCGCAATCCATCATCGGAGCAGGCGAATCTGGATGGCGCTACCGCCGATGCCTCTGGGCAATGCTCACCTCGAGTCGCCCCCAATCTCGAAGCATCGCTTCCGGCGGAGAGATCGACCTCGACTCCCGCTCGATCCGAGCAAGCGGACCAGGCGACAGAAGTGCTGCCTGCCGAGATCGCGACCGAGGCGGCGATCGAATCAGCGCCCGTGGAACAGGTCTGAGCCCGTAGAGCTCTATTTCTCAGCGGTCGTGTCGGAGCGTTGCGCGCGGCGCCCCGAAGGACTTGCCCCTCAATGAGGACCGAGCAACGCGAAGGACGGAGAAAGCCAGACGAGGCGCGAGCTTCCAGACGGAAGTGAAGAGCGAAGCAACGAAGGCTGGCGTTTCACGGACGAGCTTTGGCGACGGGATAATGAAGGGATACGTCCTAAGACGAACGCACGGCCCTTGGTCGCGACAACGCCAGGACTCGATTGCCCTGAGCGAACGCCGAGGCGGGTGGCGTCACTCCAGATCGAGATCTTCCAGGCGAGCTTCGAGCTCCCGGATGCGCTTCTCCAGGGCGCTCATCTCCTTGGCGAGTGTCGGGAGCGCCGAGAGCCGACCGACCGTCTGCTGGACGCTGCTGTCGAGCTGGCGGTGCCAGTCATCGACCGACTTTTGGATCTGCGTGAGCAGCTCCTTGGACTGATCGACCTTGGTCTGGAGCTGTGAGGCCTTCTTCTTGTTGGCCTCGGCGCTGTTCGACGACGCGATCGCTGGCGTCCCAGCGTGCGAGGTGCGGCTCTTCTTGGCGTAGAGCCCTCCAGCGTAGGAGGTCACCTGCTTGACGCTCGACTGCAGGGAGTCGCTGATCTGGGCGCCACGGCTGCGGATGAGGTCGAGCAACATGCCGATGGGCATGAGCGACACCTTCTTCTCCTGCTCGAAGATGATCTGCGTCAGCGTGACAGAGGTGAGATCTTCCTGCGTTTTGTTGTCGATGATGCGGACTTCCTCTCCCATTCGGATGGCGTCAGCGATCTCATCCAGCGTCACGTAGGCGCTCTCCTCGGTGTCGTAGAGCTTCCGGTTCGCGTAGCGCTTGATGATGCGCGGGGCACGGGGCCCTTTGGCGGGCCTGCTGGAAGATGGCATGCGCATGGGGTGTCCTCGATGGGGGGGGGGCGGCTCGGAAAAAGGCGGCGGACTCTAGTCGAAGCAGAGGCCATTCAAAGGGGTTCTTTCCAAGGACTTATCCCTTCATTATCCCGGCGCCCCACTTGTCCGTGAAACGCCAGCCTTCGTTGCTTCGCTCTTCACTTCCTTCTGGGAGCTCCCGCCTCGCGCCTCGTCTGACTTTCCCCGGCCTGCGTCCTGCGCGGTGCAAAGGTCCTAATGAAGGGATGAGTCCTAAGAGTCAGGGAGATGGCCTTCTGGTGAGAGCGATGCCGCTCGCCTTGTCGGCTTCACCGACATCCCTCTCGATGAAGGGAGCATCTTCCCAAAACGTCTCCCTCTCAGACGGAGGCGGCGCGGAAGGCTGTCGAGAGAAGGCGCTTTGCAGTGGATGGAATGCGAGCCTCCCACCCAAGTGCCCTCGTCACAGGCCATTGCCTTTCGATGCGCAAAGGCGTCGTGTGCGCGGCCCTTCACACCTGCCGTTCAGCAGGCCGAACGCTCGCTCGTCCCTCGGCAGGCTCACCGAGGACGAGCGCGCCGGTGACGAATGAAAAAAAAGATGAACTTGTCCCAGACGCTCCAACAGACCTTTCGCTCGCTCGCGCACCGCAATTACCGCCTGTTCATCAGCGGCCAGCTCGCCTCGATGATCGGGACGTGGCTCCAGTCCGTGGCGCAGTCATGGCTGGTCTATCGGCTGACGGGCTCGTCCCTGCTACTCGGCGCGCTCACGTTCGCGCTCCAGTTCCCGCTGATCCTGATCGCGCCGTTTGGTGGCGTGTTCGCCGATCGCTTCCCGCGTCGACCCCTGCTCATGGCCACGGCCGGCGCGCTCTCGACCCTGACCCTCGTGCTCGGCGTGCTGACGATCTCCGCGAACATCTCGATCGAACTCCTGTTCCTCTTTGCCCTGTTCATGGGCGTGACGAACGGCGTGGACAACCCAACGCGCCAGGCCTTCGTCGTGGAGATGGTCGGCAAGCGGGACCTGCCCAACGCCATCGCCCTCAACTCCTCGATCGTAAACATGGCGCGCATCGTGGGGCCAGCGCTGGCAGGCCTGCTCGTGGCCACGGTGGGCGAGGGCTGGTGCTTCATCATCAATGGGCTGAGCTTCACCGTCGTCCTCATCATGCTCACCCGCATTCGCCTCGACGAATCGGCGCGCGCGGTCGCTCACCGAACGGGCGGCGGCCTCCGGTTGGCACTCCGCGAGATGGGACGAGGCCTGGCCTTCGTGACGCGCTCGCTGCCCATGCGCTCGCTCCTCCTCCTCGTCGGGCTCATCAGCCTGGTCGGCATGCCCTACGTCGTGCTCATGCCGATCTTTGCCGATCAGATCCTCGGCAGTGGCTCTGGCACGCTGGGACTGCTGCTCGGCGCCAATGGCGTGGGCGCGCTGTCGAGCGCCCTGTGGCTGGCCGCACGTGGGAGCGCTCGGGGATTGGAGCGCTGGGTCGCGCGGGCCGCGCTGGGCTTTGGCGTCCTGCTCATCGGCTTCTCGCTGTCGGAGTGGCTGTGGCTCTCGCTCTTCCTGCTGCCGGGCCTCGGCGCGTGCGCCGTGATGCAGATGGCCTCGACCAACACGCTGCTGCAGACGCTCACCACGGACGAGATGCGCGGGCGCGTCATGGCCGCCTACTCGATGATGTTCTTCGGGATGTCGCCGCTGGGCGCGCTGATGGCTGGGGCCGTCGCCGATCGCATCGGCACACCGCGCACGGTGATGCTCGGTGGGCTCCTGTCGCTCGGCGGCGCTCTGGCCTTTCGCTACTTCCTGCCCCGGATCGAGCGGGCCATCGCGCTCCAACGCGAGGCGACCAGCCACAGCCAGACCGGGCTGGACACGGCGTCGAGTGCCGAGGTGCAGAGCCCTTCGGACGAGCCGCCGTGAGTCGGACGACCGCCATCAAAGATCGACGACCCCATCGGAATCGAAGTCGGGCGCGTGAGCGTCCACGCATCGCGAGACTAAACGGCGAGCAGCCAAGAGGGCGTTCTCTCCGTGCTCAGGGCCCTCCCCCAGACACTCCCCTTCCGCCAGCAGCACCCGGGCATCACCGCATTGCTGCTGACTGGCCGCGATGATGCTGAGCCAGGCCAAGGCTCTGACCGGCGTCTCGCCGAAGTCGCGGGCGCCGAGGAGATAGATTTTGGCTCCAGCGAGATCGCCCGCCGCGAGACGCTCCTGGCCAAGGTCGATGAGGCTATCGGCGTCGAGGCCGAAGAGCACGGCGCGCGGTGAGCTGACGTCGCCTGTCGCGACAGAGGCAAGGCCGAACTCGATCCCAGCGAGGCACAGAATCCCGGCCAGCCCACCAGCGATGCGCAACCCCCAGCAACGCTTTCGAGAAGGAGGCGCGGGGCGGGGATAGGAGGGCTCGAGGCCGAGCGCGGTCATTCGATCGCAAAGGTCGGCATGGCTCGTCCTCCCACCGAAGACCGCTGGCGTCAGGGTGCTGATGTGGAGCTTCTCCAACGCGCGAGCGAGGTGGAGCGCGTTCCCGGCTTCGGCCGTCACGGCATCCGCCTGGCTCTCGTGGCGGTTGAAAGCCAGCGGCGCCAGCAGCATCGAGAACACGATGACGGCACCGATGAGCAGAAAACCCCACGTTCCAAACCAGCTCTCGAAAAAGCTGGACCAGACGAGGGGCAAGGGAAGGAACACGAGCGCCGCGCGACCGATCCTGACGCCACGACTCTCTTCGAGGTGGCCGAGCTCGTGGCACAACACGGCGACGAGCTCATCGTCATCGAGAACTTCGAGCGCCGCCGTGGTGACCGCGACCCTTCTGGTGAGCGGAAACACGAACGCGTTGGCGTGGTGCCAGCGCAGCTCATGGACGTCCTTCACCCATTCTCCGAGCATTTCAGAGGCGCGTTCTGTGGCTCGTTGAAGGCGTGCGTCTCCGCGGCGCGCCAGTCTCAAAAATCGGGCGATGTCCAGGGCAAACCCTGTGTGGGTTGCCGCCACCGCGATCAGCCCCATGAGCATCAGCCCGGCCGCGACGCTTCCGAGATGAGGCGGACAGAACAGCGCAAGCCCGACGGCGATCAACAGGTGCGGACAGAAGAAGAGCAGCAACACGATCCAGCCCTGCAGATAGCTGCTGCCTGAGAGGCGCGGGTAGCCAAGCGCGCGTTCGGCGCGCACGCGGAAGGCGAAGAACACGCTGAGGATGCCGATGTTGACCGCCATGCTGGTGACGCCACGGGGGCCTGTCAGCTCACCAGAGTGGAGATCGATCAAGACGACGACAGCCATCATCCAGATGTAGAGGCCCGCTATCCACTGCCCAGTGCGGACCTCTTGCGCGATGCGCGCGCGTTCGAACCACGGCAGCTCGCCCGCTCCACGCAGTGGATGAAGGCCGAGGACGGTGGTCACCCCGACGCCCACCAGCGCCGTGAACACTGAGACGAGGAAGGCAACGGCGATCGGGCCCCACCGCAGCCAGATGGGCAAAAGCTCAAGGGCTTCGTCGAACGCGGTCATGAATTCCTGGGCGCCCGCTCATCCAGCCCGCGCGCGAAGTTGCCGATGCGCAGCCACGGCGCCTCTTCCAGCAAGAGATCGATCATCGCGCGCACGCCGATGGGGTCACCGCCAGCGCCACGGCCTCGGGCGAGCGCGAGATACTGCTCCGGGTCGATACACAGCGAGCGCGTCTGGATCTGATCGACGTGGAACTCGACGACGAGATCACGCAGCCGCTCCACCTCTCCCAGTCGATCGTTCACGCCCGGCATGGAGAGGAGGTTGAGCGCGATGTAGGCCCCCGCCTCGCGTGCCAGGCCAATGGAGCGGCGCACGTCGGCGAGCGCGTAGCCCTGAGGCGCGTAGTAGGCGCCGTAGAGGGCGGGATCGGCCGAGTTGAGGCTGAAGCGAACCGCGTCGAGCCCCTGGTCCAGAAGAAGGCTGAGGCCCTTGGTGAGGCTGCCGTTCGTGTTGATGTTGATCGAGCCGCGCGGCGTCACCTGGCGCATCCGCCTCATGGCCTCGGCGAGCTCGCTCGCTCGCGTCAATGGCTCACCCTCGCAGCCCTGACCAAAGCTGACCATCGCGTGGCCCGTGGCGTGGGTGAGGTGATGCGCGCCGAGCTCGGCCAGATCCTCGATCGTTGGCAGATCGTCGAGGCGGCTCATCGACGACGGTGGCCCCCCTGGGCGACGCTCACTGATGCAGCCCAGGCAGCGCGCATTGCAGGTGTTGGAGGAGGGCAGCCCGCCCTCGTCACGACCGTAAAAGATGTTCTGCGCCGTAAAGCAGCGCTCGACGAGCGCGCAGTGCGTCAGATGGCGGACCACGCCGTTGTTCGGCAGGCGCGCGCACAGCGCATCGACGCGGCCTTGCAGCTCTGGCGTCGAGAAATGGCTCGAGTTCCAGTGATCGCGCTCGTCTGTCCGAACGGCAAAAACGACGGGACCGCTCTCTCCCCAGCCCGCCGCGGTGTAGGCCCACTGCGGCAGGTTGTCGGGCGCGACCTTGGCCGCGGCAGGAAGGAAGGTGCGCGTGTAGCCAGGCGGCAGAAGCGCGGCCACGACGTTCGGCGCGAAGCGGCGGCCATCGATCTCAAAGCTGTCGAGCCGCGCGAGGTGGCCCGTCTTTGGGTTGAAGCCGATCGGCCTGTGACCGGGCAGATGCGCCAGGCGGCCGCCACAGTCGGGCAGAGGGATGGGCGGCTCGTCGGCCAAGAGCAGGTCGTCACCAGAGCGCACTGGCGCGAGCAACGTGGGGTGCTCGAGAACGAGTCCCTCGGGCGTGGCTAGGAGGAGTTTGGGCTGCGTCATGCGGGGGTCTCTCTAGAGGAGCGATGCGTTTTCTTAGGAGCGACACATGCGTCGCCGCCCCACACGCCATGACTCGACGTCAAAGCCAAGGACTTATCCTTCAATTAGGAGCGAGCAACGCGAAGGGGGGAATGCCAGATGAGGCGCGAGGTGGGAGCTCCCAGACGGAAGTGAAGCGCGAAGCAACGAGGGCTGGCGTTTCAGGGACGAGCGGGGCGACGGGATAATCGATGGATAAGTCCCAAAGCTAAAAATGCGTCAACTCGCGCGTCTTAGAAATCGCATTTATGCAAAGACAACCCCTCTCTCTAATATAAAGGAGAATATTTTGAGCTACTCTAGAGATTTGACGGATGCATAATAGCGAATGGGAATCGAGCGAAATAAATCAAGCGAGTTTTAATGAATTCGGCGCACTATTTATAGAAGAGCCAAGAAATCTGGATTATGGAAGCGGTTCATAAGTGTATTGGTCAAAATTGATCGCGAAAGGTGCGGATGATTCGAGTTCTCTGGACATACAGCGGTTTCAGGAAAGTTTGACACCAACTTGAGCCTTCTGTCTCTCTTTGAGGAATGCGTCATTCTTTTTTGAAACCGCTGTAATTCACACGGACTATTGATAATCGCCCATACGCGATGACGACATGACTCTATGATGAATCATGACAGCCCATCACCATCGATGACACGCCCTGCCCAGCTATCATTTCTCCCAAAATCGCCTTGACAGAGGCGCGCCGGATCTCTAAAAGCCGCGCCGTTTTCGGAGACAGGCCGGTAGCTCAGTGGCTAGAGCACTACCTTGACACGGTAGGGGTCGGTGGTTCAATCCCACTCCGGCCTAACGAAATCCCCCAGAGCGCATCAGTCGCTTGGGGGTTTTTTTTTGCCTTTTTGACGAGACAGATGGCGCGCTTTGCATGCGCTCGACGGAGAAAACACAATGGATCAGGTGACGATCACGCTGCCGGACGGAAAACAAAAGTCAGTCCCCAAAGGCATGTCCATCGGCGAGTTTATTTCGACCCAGATCGGCACAGGTCTCGCCAAGGTGTCGCTCGCTGCCAAGCTCGATGGCGAGCTCGTCGATCTGAGCTGCCCGATCGAGCAGGACGCATCGCTCGAAGTGGTGACGAACAAGACTCAGCAGGGACTCGAGCTGGCCCGTCACAGCGCCGCGCACGTCATGGCCAGCGTCGTCCAGAAGCTCTTCCCTGGCACCCAGGTGACCATCGGCCCCACGGTCGAGGACGGTTTTTATTACGACTTCTTTAGGCCCGAGCCGTTCACGCCAGAGGATCTCGATCGCATCGAGAAGGCGGTGAACGAGGAGCTCGCGCACAAGATCGCCTTCGAGCGAAGTGAGATCGATGCCGAAAAAGCCATCGAAATGTTCGAAGCCAAGGGTGAGAAGTTCAAGGTCGAGATCGTCGAGGACATCGTGGCCAAGGGCGCGAAAACGCTGACGCTCTATCGACACGGCGACTGGGTCGATTTCTGCCGTGGCCCACATGTGCCTTCGACCGACAAGATTGGTGTGGTCAAACTGATGAGCGTGGCGGGTGCGTATTGGCGCGGCAAGCCGGGCAACCCGATGCTCCAGCGCATCTACGGCACGGCGTTCTTCAGCCAGAAGGAGCTCGACGCCTACCTGCATCGGCTCGAAGAGGCCAAAAAGCGCGACCACCGACGCCTCGGTCCGCAACTGGGCCTATTCACCTTCCACGAATACGCGCCCGGTGCCGCCTTCTGGTTGCCCAAGGGAAGCCTCGTGGTTCACACGCTACAGGAGGCCATGCGCTCGTTCGTTCTCAAGAATGGCTACAGCGAGGTCCACACCCCCCTGCTCTTCAACAAGAAGCTCTGGGAGACGAGCGGTCACTGGGGCAAATACAAGGACAACATGTTCCTCGTCGTGGACGCCGAGAGCGACCCTACCCTGCCTCTCGAAGAGCGCTGCACGCAGTCGCTCAAGCCGATGAACTGCCCCTCGCACCACCTGCTCTATCGGATGGGCAAGCGCTCCTACCGCGAGCTGCCAGTGCGCTATTTCACGACCGACGTGCTGCACCGCAACGAGGCGTCGGGCACACTCAGCGGACTGACGCGCGTGCGCCAGTTCCAGCAGGACGATGCGCACATCTATCTGAGTCAGGCGCAGATCACCGAGGAGGTCGGCGCCATCTTTCAGATGATGCAGCGCGTCTATGCCGCGGTTGGATTGCCATTCACTGCCAAGTTTTCGACGCGGCCAGAGGTGCGGTTGGGCGAGGAGGCGTTGTGGGATCGCGCCGAGGGAGCGCTCAAAGAGGCGCTCACGGCCACGAAGCTCGACTGGGAGCTCAAGCCTGGCGATGGCGCGTTCTACGGCCCCAAGATCGACTTCGATGTGACCGACTCCTTGGGCCGCAAGTGGCAGCTGTGCACCATCCAACTCGACTACCTGGCCCCCGAGCGCTTCGACCTCAACTACACGGGCTCGGACAATGCGGAGCACAGGCCGGTCGTCATCCACCGTGCCATCTACGGCTCATTCGAGCGCTTCATCGCCATCCTCATCGAGCACTTCGGCGGTGCCTTTCCGACATGGCTCGCGCCCGTCCAAGCTCGGCTCGTCACCGTTGCCGACCGCCACCTCTCCTACGCGCGTGAGGTCGAGGCCAAACTCGAGGCGCAGGGCTTCCGAGTGGAACTCGACGATGGCAGCGAAAAACTCGGCGCCAAGATCCGCGACGCGCAGCTCATGAAAATCCCTTTCACCTGTGTCATCGGCGATGCCGAGGTCGAAAACGGCGGCGTCAGCCCCAGGCGCTTTGGCGGCGGCGATTTGAAATTCATGACGCTCGATGCCTTCGTGGCGCTGCTCACCGAAGAGGCGGCCCTGCCGTTTGGCGAATAAAATATGCAATTGGCTGGAGAGTTTCGATTATCAAAACAAACCATCTCGCGAGGAGGAGGGGGATTATACTTTTACTTGTCGGCCCCTCTTCGACTCATGCTACAAGTAATGATCCCCCGGCAAAGCCGGGGGGCTTTGTATGTGAGCCACTCAAAGCGGCTTGTAATTGGACCGCTCACGCGGTCCAAGCAGGTCTTGTGGCCACCTTAAGGTGGCCTAAAACAGATTCATTTGATCTCTTCGGATGTCTTCGATTTCCTGTCTCCGAATGTATTCTCTCACCACTTCCTCGGTTGAAACGTAATATCCACGTGCCCAGAATCCTTGCCCGTAAAAATTCCGTTTCCGCTCTCCGTATGCTCGTGCCAAATGAATTGCACTTTTTCCTTTGATATATCCAACCACACTCGAAACAGATACTCTCGGAGGAATCGAGTTCAGAATGTGCACATGATCCGGCATTAAATGCCCTTCATTAATCTCGCATCCTTTCTGCCTCGCTAGTTCCCTAAAAACCTCCCCAAGCCCTCTCCGAAGTTCGCCATACAGAACCTTT
>JAISIF010000088.1 GCA_031262165.1 Myxococcales bacterium
GTCCTCTTTGCTGCCATCAAAGTCTGGCTCGCATGATTTTCAAACAGGCCCTAGTGTTAGGATGACGAAAGGTTGAGAATCATTGATTTTTGAGATTGCTTGGTGGCCCATCTGGGGTAAAAAAATACGTTTTTGGCGGGGATCTTCTTGATGGCTGTGTGCACTAACATTACTCCGTGATTCGGGAGTTCGAGGTATGTCTGTTTGAGGCCATAGGGGCCTTCAAAGGGACATTTATGCGGTGATTCAAAATTCTCGCTGACGAATGGTTCGTGAACGAGAATTTATTCTTCATAAAGGAGTATCGTAATGTTTCATCCGAATCAATATCAATGCGTTGGGTCTTGTCCTAATCCTTCCTGTAAGCAAGAGATTAGAGTTGACGTCCCAGATTCAAGACCGAGAGTGCTTGTTAACTATAATATATTCTCGGAAGTCAAAACCTTTCTTTCCGATAAGGCGGTCGATAAACTGAACGAATTGGCAACATTAAAAGAAAATGGAATGCTTCAGCCCTATTGTTATAGTAAGAATAATCTCAAAAGAGAACTAGAAGCAGACTTCAGGAAAGCGGGAAACACTCGATTAAAAGGTAAATTTAAAACCCTTTACTTGGCAGAGGCTGGGTGTTACATTGTTTTAAAAATGATAATAGGATTTTATAAGTACAATGGCAGCTATACAGAAGTTATAAAAAAATCTGACGGGGCCCAACGGGTCGTTTGTAAGCACTGTAATAGTTGGTATACGTTGGCGGTTGAAGAGACCTCTCTATGAAAAAATTACCATCAGAAACAAATCCCTCTTGCCGAGATCAGGAATAGTGTAAAGATCTCTGTATTGCTTCACTTTGCTCGCAATGACGAAATTTCGTCATTGCGAGCAAATGGGGCTGACGCCCTTTAGACAAAGGTGGCGCACCAATCAGAGCGGCCTGCATAACGGTCCTCGTTTCGCCGCTTTGAGTGGCTCACAATCAAAAAGCCCCCTCCCTGCGCATCGATTCATTTACAGCTCATCAAGATCCGGTGGCGCCATAAACTTTGGCAGCCTCTGGAGACGCGGATGCAGCGGGGGCGAGTTGGACTGGTTTTGTCGCAAACGAGTGGACCTCGTCGGGGAAGGCGCCGCTCTTGACCTCGGTCGCATACGTCCGGACGGCCTGTCCGATCTCGGCATAGAGCTCGGCGTAGCGCTTGAGAAAACGCGGGGTGAAGTCTGGGTTCATGCCGAGAGCGTCGTAGCAGACGAGGACCTGGCCATCGCAACCCACCCCGGCGCCGATGCCAATCGTGGGGATCTCGAGACTGGCCGTGATGTGGGTGGCGAGCTCGTGCGGGATCATCTCGAGGACGAGAGCGTAGCAGCCAGCGTCCTGGAGGGAGAGGGCATCGCTCATCAGCTTCTGGGCAGTGGCCTCGTCGCGCCCCTGGACGCCATAGCCGCCGAGCAGGTTCACCGACTGCGGCGTGAGCCCAATGTGTCCCATGACCGGGATACCGGCGCGAACGATGCGCGCGATCTCCTTGGCGTATTCGGCGCCGCCCTCCAGCTTCACGGACTCGGCGCCACCCTTGGCCACGAGCAGCCCCGCACTGCGCACGGCCTCCTCGGCGCTGATCTGATAGCTGAGGAACGGCAAGTCGCAGACGACGTGGGCATGGCGTGTGGCGCGCGCCACCATGCGGCAGTGGTAGGCGATCTCATCGAGTGTGACGTTGAGCGTGTCTCGCTCTCCGCGCACGGCCATGCCAAGAGAATCGCCGACGAGCAGGGCATCGAGGCCCGCCTCGTCGAGCGCCCGGGCAAAGGCCGCGTCATAGGCGGTCATCATCGCGATGCGCTCCCCGGCAGACTTCATCTTGCGCAGGGCGATCGCCGTCTTTTTCTTGGGCTGCATGGGTTCTCCGGAAAAACGGTAAGGGGTTTCCGCAAAAAAAGAGCGAGCCCAGGCGCGTCTTTCGAAGAGCGTAGCGAGGGGCCGTCCCGGTCCCAAAACTCGGGATCCGTGCGGGTTGTGCGGTGTTGCGGGTGAGTCGATCGAATGAGCCGTTCGCTGAGCCGTCCCAGCCCAGAGGGTCCAGGCGGCGCGCCGCTTCTCATCGATGCGATGGTGGAACGAAAGGGGAGAAGAGGGAGGGAGGGCGGTGTGCGTGCTCAGGCGGCTCACCTCATCCTATCCCAACCCAACCCAACCCAACGAACGCTTCGTCAGCGCCGCGCGAGCTTGGAGGAGCGGTGCGGGAGCGGCCCTCGCTTCATGCGCGATTTGGGCACGAACGCGGGTGTGTGCTTGTTGCCCGACGACGGCTCGTTGGGCTTGGGGGGCTCCGCCACCTTCGCGACATCGTTGGCGCTGGGGGAGGCCGCCGTGGACTCCTTGTCAGGGAGCTTGATCATCGGCGCGTCGGGGTTGGGCCGATAGAGCAGAGAGGTCCGCCCCAAGACCTGGACGAGCTCGGCGCGCGTGGTCTGGGCAACGGCATCCGCCAGCTCTCGCCGTTCCATCGGCGCGTTCTCACCGATCTTCAACTTGATGAGCTCGTGGTCGAGCAGGGCTTGCTCGACCGCCGCGATGAACGCCTCGGTAAGGCCATCTTTGCCGACCTGGAGGACGGGATCGAGGTGGTGCCCAAGTCCTCGCAAGAAGCGCCGCGCTTTGCCTGACAATGCCATGTTCTCTCTCGTTCTTGGCTGGAATAGAGGGGCTAACTTATTGAAATCATTTAGCTTTTTGACGTTTCGCCCGTCCAAAGGGCGGGGTGTCTAGCACAGGAGAGGGGGAATTCCATTCAAAATGAGGCGGGGCGGCGGGTGTCAGAGGGGGGCTTCAAGATGGGCGCGATCGAGAAAGGGGGAACCCATGAACGTCGTGGCCAGAGAGGAGCAAATTCACCGCGCGGCTGAGCGCTTTGCCTCAGATCTCGAGAGCACGCGCACTGCCTTTGCGCGCGCCGAACAGTCGATGGGTCGAGAGATTCGGCTGCGGCGTCTGGACGATCGGCCGGGCAGCAGCTCGTGCAGCGTTCGGTTCGTTCAGAGCGCGCACGGCGGCGTCGGCTTTCTGATGCACTGCTTCAAGACGGGCGAAGGCGGTTTCTTTGGCCTGTCACGACGCCCGTCGCCCATCTCGCTCCTGGGGCCAGCCGTCACGGCCCAGCGTGCCGAAGAGACTGTCGAACGCATGGAAAAAGAGGCGCTCGCCCATGCCATTGCCAGCGAAGGCGTGTCGCCAGAACGCTGCTCGTTCTCTCGGTCTGAAGCCGACACTGGCGGCGTCAATGGCACGGGCATCGGCAGTGGCGTGCGTGACTATGCCGCCAGCAAAGGGCTCCTGGGGTTTCGACGACAGACAGGGGCGATCGTCCCGCCCTGTCCCGCTATTCGCTACGCCGCGCGCACTTATGTCCTGCGGGAGCGGCGTGTCCTGTTCAGCGGGACGCCATTCTGGGTAGCGCGCGATGGAGAAAGTGAGCGAGGCGAGGTGCGCGGCGTCCAGTTCAAGTTCTGGAGTCGGCGCAACGCCACCTGGCGGACGCGGACGATTGGGCGGCTCACGAACGCCTGGGTCGAGCTCCCTCCAGATGGTGGCAGGGCGCCCGTCGCGCTGGTCCTAGCAGAGGGCATCTCGACGGCCTGGGCGCTCCATCGACTGCTCGACGGAAGCTGTCGCGTCATCGCGACACTGGGCATCTCGGGCCTGATGCGCTGTGCCCAGATGGCCGCGCGCCGATGGCCGGGATCGGCAATGGCGATCGTCGCCGACGTCGATCGCGGGGGTCAAGGAGAGCGAGCAGCGCTCGCGGCAGCCCAGGCCGTGGGCGCGCGCCCCCTGAGCCCTTTCCCCCGAGGAACGCCAGCGACGGAGCGTGCGACGCTCCGCGAACGAGGCTTCGACGCCTGGGATCTGTGGGCTCGGCTAGGCGGCAAAGCTCTGGAGGGTGGGCTGGAAGACTTCGCGCGCTTGGTCGCCTGATATGCCGTCGAAGGGCAGGCGAGATGAGCGCGCGCCACGCCATCCATCAGGGCAATCGGGTTCTGTTTTTCGACGCAAGATCGAGGCGTGTCTTCGTAGGGGAGTTGCG
>JAISIF010000102.1 GCA_031262165.1 Myxococcales bacterium
CTCTCTTCTTCCGTCGAAGTGACCTCACCAAGCGGCGGCGCGCTTCGGAAGGCCGTTTGAATTCAGTCTGAGCTGGAGGCAACCCCTCTCCGCGTCTTCGACCGTGGGAACGCTCTTCCAGACCAAACAGAGCAAGGAGTCACGCGCATGGCTGGCGGCATGGACATGGGGGGCGGTGGCAAGGGCAAGAAGAGGGCGCTCGACGTTGCCATCAACCTGGTCCCCTGCATCGACCTCTTTTCCGTTCTCATTACCTTCCTCATCATGACGGCGGTGTGGAATCAGATCGACCGGCTCACCGTCACGCAGTCGGGTGGTCCGAGCACGAGCGAACCGACGCCAGAAGAGAGCAAGACGCTGCCGCTGAACCTCCAGATTACAGAGCGCGGCTTCTTCATCACGACGGGTGAGATGAGTTTCGACATCGAGAAGAGCGACGGGAAATACGTCTATTGTCTGCGAGGGCAGCCCAAGGATGTCATCGAAGACCCGACCAAGTGCGACGAGCACTCGCTCGTGGGCGCGCTGCGAAAGATCAAGGGCGATGGCCTGGTCGTGCAGCGCAACATCACGGTGCAGTGCAAGGACGACGTTCCCTATCGGGAGTTGGTCCGCGTCGTCGATGTCTGCAACCTGAAGGACTCTGCGAACAACCCGATCCTGTTCCCCGACGTGGCCATCAGCGCGTTGGATCCGAACTGAAGCTCGACCGCCGAATCGATTCGATTGAACCGATTGGATGGAGGGCGCGCGTTCTCGCGGCCCACATCACCTCTCCCCCAGGTTCCCCATGCCCATCGTCATTCCAGGAAAGCGGTTTTCCCCACGCCTCACCAAGAGCAAGCTCTTCGCGGGCGGAATCGCGGGCAAGAAGTCGGTCGCGGCCGACCTCCTCGTGACGCCGCTCGTCGATATGTTCATCATCATCGTCATCTTCCTGCTGCAGAACTTCTCGGCGACCGGCGAGATCCTCTTCATGTCCAAGGACGTCACCTTGCCGAACGCTTCGAACGGCACCGAGGTCGAGCGATCGCCGGTCGTGCAGATCTCCGCCGAAGGCGAGGACGAGCCGTTCGTCCCCAAGGCCATCCTGGTCGAGGGTGAGCAGGTCGTTCAAATCGCTGACCTCGCGCGCGACGAGTATTGGAACATCCCTGCGCTCGAAGAAAAGTTGCGCGACATCAAGAAGCGCTACGAGGCGCTCCATGGCGGCGATGCCTTCAAGGGCGACATCAACATCCAAGCGCACCACGGCATCCCGTTCAGCACCATCAAGCGCGTCATGTTCTCGTGTAATCAGGCGGGATTCACGAACATCAACTTTGCCGCCATGCGCGTGGGCGCTGCCGCGATGGCCGACAAGCCGGGCCTCTTGGCGCAATAAACAAACACCAATCCAACAAGACGAGAGCGCCTCACATCGAATCGAACAGAGACCCGACGCACGCCAATGCGTCGGGTTTTTATGTTTCGAAGACAGGCCCTCATGCCGAGAATGAAAATTCACTCTGGCGCGGTTGGAGCGCTCTCCTTAGGACTTATCCCTCGATGAGGACCGAGCAATGCGAAGGACGGGGAATGCCAGACTTTGGCGCGAGGCGGGCGCTTCCAGACGGAAGCGAAGAGCGAAGCAACGACGGCTGGCATTTCACGGACAAGCTTCGGCGACGGGATAATTGAGGGATAGATCCTCAGGCCGCGCAGAGAGCAGCAGGAAGGATGGCCAATCATGGAAAAAATAGACGCGAACTATGACTTCTCGATGGACTCGGTCGGGCAACCTTCACTGCCGCCGTCCAACCCTCTGGCCATCGTGGCCCTCGTGCTCGCCATCATGGCCCTGCCTTTGAGCTTCGTTCCGATCGGTGGCCTTCTGCTCGCCATCGCCGCGCTCGTCCTGAGCATCGTCGCACACGGGAAGTCGCGCACCCGGCATGGCGCGGGCGCAGGCCTGGCCGTAGGCGGCATCACGCTCTCGATCCTCGCGCTGCTCCTCGGCCTGATGACGACTTCCTGCACGTTGCTCGTCGTCAAAAAGGCGCACAGCGATCTGAGCGGCACGGGCATGAACCTCAAGGACCTCTTCCAGCAGGCGCGCCTGTCGGCCATGGACGGCCCTGCCGCGGAGCGCCTCCGCGAAGAGATCCGTGGGCAGGTGCTCGATCCGTCGGCGCCGATCATGTTCGAGATGAACGAGGCTGAGCTGACCGAGCGCATCGACACGGCCAAGCACACGGAGCTCCTCCTCATGAAGACGCTCCTCCAGAAGATGAACGCCGTCCCGCTCGACCAGATCTCTCCTCAGGAGCGCGCCCAGCTGACCGAGCTCTTCCGTGGCCAGCTCCCAGGCCTGGCCACCCCCCAAGCCCTAGGCGCAGCTGATGAGAAGTCGTCGCGGACGAGCGCGGCGCCTCCAGCCGTCGAGCAGTGAGCTCAACTCACCGCATCATCCCATGGACCGCATGATCCCATGGACCGCACTTCCTCCCTCTCACCACATCGCCTTAGGACTTATCCATTCATTAGGACCGAGCAACGCGAAGGACGTGGCGTGCCAGACTTTGACGCGAGGCAGGATCTTCCAGACGGAAGTGAAGCGCGAAGCAACGAAGAAAGGCGTTTCACGGACAAGCTTTGGCGACGGAACAATTGAGGGATGAGTTCTTAGAAAGACCGACCATGTCCAAGCTCCTCTTCCCCGTCTCCGCGCTCGTCCTGTTTGGCTGCAGCGCCCACGCCCATCTCGCCCCATCGACGACGAGCACGAACACCACTGCAAGCGTCGCCTCACAGAGCTTTGTCCCAGACGCCAACATGGATCGCGCCTTATTGCCCGCGGACAGCAAGTGGAACCTCGCCCCGCTCTTGGCGGACGACGCTGCGTTCGCTGCGGCCAGTGCACAGGTCGAGGCAAACATCGCGGCGCTTGCGGCCTGTCAGGGCAAGCTCGGATCGCCTGACGAGCTCACGCGCTGCCTTGCGCTCTATTTCGACACGCGCCTGATCGCGAACAAGATGACGCTCTATGCGCAGACGCGGCTCGTCACCGACCAGAAGTCACCCGATCTCAACGCGATGAACGACGAGGCACTCAAGCGCTTCGCCGACTTCATGACTGCCACTGCCTTCATCCGTGGCGAGATCCTCGCGTGGGACAAGGCCCAACTCGACGCGGCCATCGCGCTGAATCCCAATCTCGCCACCTACGCGCCCTATCTGCACGGCATCCTTCGCCGCAAAGCGAGCGTGCGATCGCCCGAGACAGAGCGCGTCCTGGCGCTCGCTGGCGACAACCTCTGGGCAGAGATCGACCTGAACGAGCTGCCCTCGGGCTACGAGAAGACGTTCGACGCACTCCTCTCGGACATCCAGTGGCCCACCATCACCGACGCGCAAGACAAACAGGTCCAGCTCACGCTCTCGAACTATGCGGTCTATCGCGCCTCGCCCGACCGTCGCGTGCGCGAGGAGACGGTCGACAAGTTTTTCGGCACGCTGCGAAAGTTTCAGGACAGCTTCGCTGCCACGCTCGGCGGTCAGATCGGCCTCAACGTCTTCTTTGCCCGCGCTCGCGGCTACGACACAGCGCTCGACGCCTACCTCGACAAGGACGACATCGACACGGCCGTCTACCGCTCGCTCGTCTCAGCCATCAACGCCAACCTCGCGCCACTGCACCGCTACGTGAGCCTGCGCAAGAAGGTCATGGGGCTCGACCAGCTCCACTTCTACGACCTCTACACGCCGATGATCGACAGTGCTCAAGTGACCTATCCATACGACGCAGCGCGCTCGATCCTGCCCAAGGCACTCGCCCCGCTCGGCGAGGAATACGTGCGCATCCTCGAAGACTCGCTCGACCCGAAGCAGGGCTGGATCGACCTCTACCCGCACAAGGACAAACAGAGCGGCGCGTTCTCGTGCAGCGTCTATGGCGTCCACCCGTTCGTGAAGATGAACTACTTCAACGACCACGACGGGCTCTCGACGCTCGCGCACGAGCTGGGACACGCCCTGCACAGCGATCTGGCCATGAAGGCTCAGCCTTATGTGACGGCGAGCTACTCGATGCTCAATGCCGAGACCGCCTCGACGTTCAATGAGAAGCTGCTCTCGACGTATTTGCTCCAGCAGGCCAAGACCAAAGACGAGGAGCTCTCCATTTTAAATAAATTGGCAGAGACGATTCGAGGAACCATCTATCGCCAGGCCATGTTCGCCGAATTCGAATTAAAGGCTCATGAATTGGTCGAATCTGGAAAACCCGTCACCGCGCAAGGCTTGAATGAAATCTATGGGAATCTGGTGCAGGCATATTACGGCCCTGATTTCACAATGGGTCCCGATGACGCGGTCGAATGGGCTTACATTCCTCATTTCTATTACAAGTATTATGTCTATTCCTATGCGCTCGGCTTGTCGGCGGGCATCGCGCTGGCCGAGAAGGTTGCCACCGGCGATGTCGCTGCGCGCGACGCCTATCTCGGGATGCTCAAGGCTGGATCATCCAAGCCGCCCGTCGAGCTCCTCAAGGACGCAGGCGTGGATCTGACGACGCCCGAGGCGGTCGTGGCTGCAGCCAAGCTGCTCGATGCAACCGTTGCTCGAATGGAAGAAATTATTTCTGGGAAATGAAATAGATTTTGGAACCAATTATAAAATTTTCGTAAGGGCACGGCGTGCCGTGCCCGCCATCAAATAAAATGAATTGAATGATGAATTTGATTGCGTAGGGGCGTTGCGTGCAACGCCCTCTCTTAAATAAGAGGAATTCGTATCGGATCGACAAATAAAAACGTCATTTCATTTAAGGTTTCGTAGGGGCGGCTCCCAGTGGCCGCCCGCTTTCCAAATAAATTTGAATCGAATTAAACGCGAGGTCATTTTTATTTGGCGTCCGAATGAATCGCACGGCGGACGGCAAAATATTGGTGGTAGGCAGCCAGGATTTTTTGGTTTCCCGAAAAGCAAATGAAGTTTTTGAGAATGTCCAGGAGCCGTTCTTTGCAAAAGATGCCTTCGATGAAGGTGTCGAACCGGGCAAACTGTGTGTTTTCGTAGCTGCCGTCCGTGGTTTTCCATTCTATGAAGCAGTCTTCGCTGGCGGTGATGGTGCCCGCCTTGGTGATGGCTTGGTCGCTCATCACGCAGAAGGCGTTATAGACAAAAAGTGTCGGAATCTGGTGCATGTAATTGCGGAGCTGGCGGTAGGCTTCGCTGGCGTCTGTTTCTTCACGGGAGGGCGATTTGAGTTCCCAGACAACGAGGGGCCCCAATTTATATTATCAAGTCAGAACTGAAGCTGTTTACTAGTACAATAGGTGAACCATAAATGGTTTTCTCCTTTTGTCCGCTTAACACAAAAAGAGCGTCAAATGTTGCGACAATAACACCTCTAAAAAAAAGATGGTTTCCAGAATGCGGCGCCACTACCCAAGTGTTAGAGTCAGCGTCTCTATGCCCTCCCATATCGCTGAAATACTTATACGAACAAGCGAGAGAAAGTGTATAGCCGCAAACTTTTGTCGACAATTCGGCAATCCGTCCAATGGTTTGCAATTTATTTTTGTTAGAACACTGAAATGAGTTAGCCTCACTAACTTCCTTGGAAAAAAAATCGCAAGGTGACGGCGGTACGCACTTAAATTTACCGCTCAATGTATAGAGCAAAGGTTCATTAGATGGCAACGCATTATCCGACAAACATTCGTTCAACGCTTGGATACAATGATGTTTTTCGCAATAATCTACTATCTCGCGTAACTTTTGGTAGTCGTTCGTAGGCCCTTCTTCTTTTAATTGTTCAAATTTTCTTCGCCCACCAAAAGAGAAACCACCTTTAATCAATCCAGGAATAAAATATTCTGCTGAAGCCTCACCACTCAATTCCGTAGATTTAATTCCCTGCTGTTTTGTAACATCAACGCCAGTCAATTTCAATTGTGAGTAGAGACTCTCAACTTTATGCGCAGAAAGGTAACATATATACTTTAATTTATGCGTAGATTTGCGCGCATGTGAATCTGCCCTGTCATAAATTTTGAGTGAACTCATGGTAATGGCCCCTTTGGTTGGACTGTCCCCGCTTTTACGCACATCTAAATTTGAATCGGCTGGGGTGCATGATTTCCTTCTGAACACATCTTGAGCTCTTTTGAAAGCTGCCTCGTTGATTTGGAACTCTTTCGACACAGCTCCACAACTTCGGAACGATACTCCTTGGAATAGTGCTTCTTCACCATGGTGGACTCCTCTAGAGAAAAGTGATTCATGATAAAGTGTGCGCAAAATCAGGGACAGTCCAGGTTTAGTTGTCTTTTACGTTCAGATTTTTTGCGTCCTCTATAATTCTCGTGTGTATTCAACATCACCCATATACATTGGTTTTCCATCGTCTTTTATGCAATGATAAAATTTACCTTTCATTTTATTAGGTTTTTTTGTTGCGGGATCATGTGATGCAATACTCATTACCTCGTAACCAATGCGCTGGTCAGGGAATTGGTCTCTTTGTTTTGGCTCATGATAGTCAACCGTATAGAAAATCATTAATCTACCATCACCTTTCCATTCGACAAAATTAGAATACCAAGTCAGATCATCACTTGGTGAAGATTTTATCTCTATTCTTAAACCAGATTGTTTTATTTTTGCAATTCCATCAGATTTTTTTTGTGTTTCTTTAAAACCATCATCAGATATTTCTTTTGTATACTTCGTCACATCTTTCCATTTGCCTTCAATATCATATTGAGGAAATTTCTTTTTCCACCCCTTTGTCAAACAATGCGATTTGATTTTCCCGGAAAGTCCAATAGATATTGTCCCCAACAAAGAAAACGATCCACTTATAATCGATACCATACTACTAGAGTCAAAACTTAAAAATAATAAAATGAAAAGACTCAACCCTACAACGATAAGAGGCACTCTTACCGCGCAGACAGTTATTAATTTTTCTTTTTCTTTTAGATATTCTTCTAAATCAGTCATTGTTATCATCTCCCACTATTTTATTTCTATCATAATAGCTTTTATGATAGAATAAATGGCTATATTTTACCAAACTGATAGTGTTGCCGGTAGTATAAGGAGACATCGAATTTATTGTTTTGTACAATGTGTCAATCAAATCTTTCAAAGTCATATAACCATCCGAGAATTGTTCTGGCTTGGTTTGAATGACCTTGTCGGTTTTTATTGAGGGCAAGGCAAATGAGTTAGCAATTATATTATGTTTTAGAACTTCGTTCGCAGTACACTTAATCAAGCACTCAACCGCTGCTTTGGCGGAAGTAAATGCCGCCATATCTGGATAATTGTATTTGACGGAATTGCAACTAAATGCGACAATTTTACCGCCGCCAACATTTTTCATAATGGGTATCACAGTCTGCAACATTCCAAATAGGGTCACATAGTGGCTATTTATAATCCTCTTTACCTCATCAAAACCAGTAACACACAATGATTTATGCTCCCAAAAGTCTCCTACACTATGAATAAAAGTAAATTTTGAATCAAAATGCTTAGATATTGTTTCACCAACCAGCGACAGACACTTGGATTTAGTTAAATCCATCTTATCAAGAACGATGCAATTTTTTGGCAATGATCTTTCTTGCTCTGACCGAGAAATAAGGATGAGTTCGCAACCAGCCTTTATTAAATGGTCGGCAAGCACTGTTCCGATTTCGGATTTTGCACCAGCAATCACATATTTTCCTTTTTCCACCATAAACTCGCTCTCCTTTCCAAATTCAAATGCGTGAATTGATCGGTGCTCAAAGTCGCTCGAATTCATTCAAATCCATCAACGAATCGACCAAGCATCCGATCAAGCAGGCGGGCGCTTCTCTGCTCCACCCCCTGAAAAGGCAAGGGATAAATTTTGCGCGCGGATAATTTTATTGAGGAATTCTTAAGAAAGAATGGAAATGCTTAAACTGTTTTCAAGAAAGAATACCCCCGCGTTGTCCACTATTTCTCGTCGCTCTCGGAGGGATTTGATCGACCTCATCAGACGCAAAAAGCCCCCGAAACCTAATGGTTTCGAGGGCTTAAAGACTTCTACAAGAATCGGGGTGGACGGGACTCGAACCCGCGCCCTTCGGCGTGACAGGCCGACGTTATAACCGACTTAACTACCACCCCTGATATTCAATTTTTTGCAGCTCTACTGTGGGCGGAACAGGTCTCGAACCTGTGACCCCCGGCTTGTAAGGCCAGTGCTCTAACCAACTGAGCTACCCGCCCGGTGGCCCGAGGGGCCGTCAACAGCGGGCGGCCTTTTAGTCTCGTGATCCTGGCCGGTCAAGACTTTTTTTACGGCTTTTGTCGAATTTTTGCTGCCAGCGCCGCGTATCAGATCTTCCCTTGCCGCGTCCGTTGTGGCTTGGGCCCGCGCGCCCATGAGTCTCATCACCGCACAGAACCTCAGCCTGGCCTTTGGGCCGAAGATCATCCTCGACGAGGCCTCATTCACTCTGAATGCCCGCGATCGCGTGGGCCTCGTCGGCCCCAATGGCACGGGCAAGTCCACGCTCCTCAAAATCCTGGCAGGCGCGAGAGAACCCGACAGCGGGACCTTCACCTCGATGCGCGGCACGCGCGTCGGCTACCTGCCTCAGGACATCCTGGAGATGCCGCAGGGCTCGCTCATCGACACAGTGCTCGCCGCTGTCCCGGATCGTGCCCGTCTGAGCCAGCGCCAGGCGGCGCTCGAGTCCGCACTCGCCGAATCCAGGGACGAAGACGAGGAGCTCCAACTCGACCTCGCCACGCAGCTCACCGCTGTCCACGAAGAGCTGTTGGCCTTCGAGGAGCGCTATGGCCGACATCAGGCCGAGCGCATCCTGATGGGCCTCGGGTTTCGCGTGGACGCCTTCGATCGGCCCGTGTCGATCCTCTCGGGCGGCTGGAAGATGCGCGCGGCGCTCGCTGGCCTCCTCCTGAGTGGCCCTGATCTGCTCCTGCTCGACGAGCCCACCAACCACCTCGATCTGACGAGTCTCGTCTGGCTCGATGCCTTCCTGCGGCGCAGCCCGCACGCACTCATGCTCGTCAGCCACGATCGCGACTTCCTCAACCGCCAGATCGACCGCGTCCTCTCGTTCGAACCCGAGGGCCTGCGCGGCTACAGCGGCAATTACGACGACTACCGCCAGCAGCGCACCGAAGAGGAGGAGCAGCTCGCCGCGCGCGTCAAGCGCCAGACGGCCCAGCGCGCAGCGACCGAGGCCTTCATCGAGCGCTTTCGTTACAAGGCGACCAAGGCACGCCAAGTCCAGAGTCGCATCCGCCAGCTCGACAAAGAAGAGGTGCTCACGGTCCTCGAACGCCGCGCGGCCATCGCCTTCCGCTTCCCCGAGGTCGCCCGCTCGGGCCAGGACGTGCTCACGCTCCAGGGCATCGACAAGGCCTTTGGCTCGAACGTCGTCTATCGCGACCTGACCCAGACGGTCCGCCGTGGCGAGCGCATCGCCATCATCGGCGCGAACGGCGCTGGCAAGACCACGCTCCTCAAGATCGTCGCGGGCGAGCTGCCGCAGGATCGCGGCGAGGTGACGTGCGGCCTGAACGTGCAGATGGCCTACTACGCCCAGCACCACACCGAGCTGCTCGACCCGCGCAAGACCATCCTCGACGAGATCTGGTCGCTCGTTCCCGACAGGCCGCAGTCGTGGGTGCGCGGCGTGCTCGGCGCCTTCCTCTTCACCGGCGACGACGTGGACAAGAGGATCGCCGTGCTGTCCGGCGGCGAGCGGGCGCGCGTGGCCTTGGCGCGGCTGCTCGTCATCCCCTCGAACCTGATCCTGATGGACGAGCCGACGAACCACCTGGACATCGACTCGGCCGACCGGCTCATCGAGGCGCTGAAGGGCTATGGCGGCACGCTGCTCTTCGTCTCGCACAACCGCGCGTTCATCGACGCGCTGGCCACGCGCGTCTGGGACGTGCAGGGCGGCGGCATCGTCGATTGGCCAGGCAACCTGAGCGACTACCTGCACCATCTGGAGGTGGCCTCGGCAGCGCAGGGTAGAGACGCCACGCCACGCTCTCCGACCTCGACCTCGACCTCGTCCGACGCGGGCAAGGAGAAGGAGACGGACAAGGAGCGGCGGCGGCGCGAGGCCGAGGCGCGCAACGCGATGAACGCGAAGCTCCGGCCCCTCCGAGAGGCGCGCGACAGGTGCGAAAAAGAGATTGCCGAACTCGAAAAAGAACAGGCCGAGCTCGAACCCAAGCTGGCCGACGGCGCGCTCTACGACGACTTCGCGACGGCCCGGGCCTTGACCGAGCGCTACGAGGGCAACGCGCAGGCCCTCGAAGATGCCATGGCGCGCTGGGCCGAGGCCCAGGAGACGCTCGAAGCGCTGGAGTCGGCGCTGAGCCGCTGAGCTGCTGAGTGAGCCGTCGAGGCGCTCACCTCCGAGGTGGTCCGAGATAGTTGTCTGCATCTCTAGTGACTCTCACCTCGACTTCGGACCGACCCGTCCACCCGACCTCCTTCCCCTTTGGGGCTGCCCTGAATTGCCGAGCTGGCGAGGCGACCCTAGCTTCAACGGAAAGGGGGAGTCTGGATTTGGGGGTGTCCATTTCGGTGGGCACCCATCGGGGGAGGCAAAGGATGCGGGCTTGGCGTTGGGGTTGGCGGCGGAGCACGCGGCAGGCGCTGCTCGTCGGTGCCATTGGGATTCTGGGGATGGGGAGCGCCATGGCGCAGGCAGGCGCGGGGATCGTCTCCCGCGAGATGCGCTCGTCGCTGGAGGAGAAGGCACGCAGGACATCGATCGAATCACTCGAAGCGCTGGCCTCTGGGGTGGAGGGGATGAGGGTGGCGACGGCGGTCGAGTCGAACGACAGACGCGCGCAACCACGCCTCACAGCGGGCGTTGCCATTGCTCCGACGGCCACCTCCACGACACAGATGGATCCGAACGCCTGGGCGTTCGACGACAGCGACGAGGCGTTGAGCGCGGACGAGCTGTGGGCAGCGGAGCAACTCCAGCTCAGCGGGCGCTTTGCCGCGCCATTCCAGGGCGAGCACATCTACCCGCGCATCGGCCTGGGGAGCTCGTTCTTCATCGGGCAGGGCGTCGATGGTGGGCTCAACCAGTTCGTCGGCCAGTTCGATCTGTCGCTCTATTGGATCGACCTGCACGTGCCCTACAGCAACCTCATAGACGGCGAGCGCCTGCCGACCCGCATCCGGGTGGACATGAAGATCCCGATCCCGGTCCCGATCGACTCGGCCAGCCGCTTTGCCCTGATGGGCGGCGCGACCTTCTCCGACGAATACCCGCAGCTCATCGACAGCGTGCGGTTCCAGGTCGCCTGGGGCTACGGCGGCGAGGTGCTCTCGTTCCAGGTGCGCGGCGGCTATGGCTATCGAGACACCTTTGACCAGAGCCAGATGAAGCAGGGCTTCCTGTATGGGTCGACGCTCGGCCTCAACCTCGGCCCGGTGCAGCCACTCCTTGAGATCGATGGCGTGCGCTTCGACGACCTCACGGGCCAGGTCGACTTCATCCCGGGCATCCGCTTCTACCCGCTCGACACGCCGAGCCTGCGGTTGGGCATCGCGGCCTTGTTCACCTTCACGCACGAGCCAGGGGACTCGACACTCAAGCGACGGCGCTTCGGCACGATGTTCCAGATGAGCTACGATTTCCTCTGAGGCAGGGGCCACGCCTGATTCCAGACGAAGCTGATGTGGCCTACCGATTCACGCCGCTCGATGCGTCGAGTGGCGTTTTTTTTGAGCAGCACTTGCCGCCTGAGCATTGCCTCCGATTCTTTCGAAGATTGGATAAATTCAATGATTCGCTGAATCTTCAATATTTTGGCAGCAATCGAATTCTATCGATTCCAATCGGAACTCCCATTTTCAGCGATGGTATCGTCAACGAAATATTTGAATAGCCAGTCGTTTTCCAAATGTCTCTACTTGGAAAAAACATCCTCTTTGTGAGGAGCGGAGACGAAGCAATCCCGTAATGTTTGTGACGACGGACGAGCGCCTTGGATTGCCTCGCTTCGCTCGCAATGACGAGTCGCTGAAAGTGAATTGATGTGTTTCAAAACCGCATTCACACAAAACTTTCATCGCGTATGAACGCGATAAATCGCGCTCTCTATTCTCAATAGTTGAACCGAACAGGGAGTCATGAATGGCGCTGCTACAAGAAGACATCGCATCAGCGAGATAGAGGTATTGGAATTGATCTAATAATTTGAAGACGAGGCTCTCGAGTATTTCATCGACACGGTCCGCACAGAGGGGGTGCGTCGAGTCAATCGAAAACAAGGGCCACCCCGCGCTGCTCCCAGTGGCTCCTTGACCCAGGCACCACGGCCCCCTAAGGCCTTATCCCTCCATTAGGACCGAGCAACGCGAAGGATGGGGAATGTCAGACGAGGCGCGGGGCGAGATCTTCCAGACGGAAGTGAGCATCGAAGCGACGAAGGCTGGCGTTTCACGGATGAGCGGGGCGACGGGATAATTGAGAGATAAGTTCTTATTTCAAAACGATGATGACGAGGTGAAACATGGAGAAGTTTTGTCAGAGCTGCGGAATGCCAATGAAATCAGATCCCAATGGCTCTGGGACGAACGCCGATGGCACCAAGAGCGACATGTATTGTTCCTATTGCTACGAGGCCGGGAAATTCACCGCGGATTGCACCGCCAAAGAGATGCAGGAATTCTGTAAAAACAAAATGAAAGAGCTGGGGATGTCGTCGTTCAAGGCATGGCTCTTCTCGCGCCCCATCCCATCGCTGAAGCGTTGGAAGCAGCGGTAGAGGCAGGCAATCGCCCCAATCATGCGCTGGCTGGACAATCGACCGCGACGCACTCTCCGCCGCCAATCGAAGGGTGACGGCGACAACGACGGTTTGGAAGGGATCAGGAGGCAATGATGAAAGTTTTGGTGACCGGCGGCGCAGGCTTCATTGGTTCGCACGTCGTCGATGGCGCCCTGAGGGCAGGGCACGAGGTGGTGGTCCTAGACGATCTGTCGAGCGGGCGGCGCGAGAACCTCGACCCACGGGCCAAGCTGTACGTCCTGGACATCCGCTCGAAAGAGGCAGCCGAGCTCATCCTCGACGAGCAGCCCGAGGCCATGTTCCACCTGGCCGCACAGATGGACGTGCGTCGCTCGTGTGCTGACCCGCGCTTCGACGCGGACGTGAACCTCGGCGGCTTGCTCAATCTGATGGAGGCCTCGGTGCGCGCGGGGAGCGTGAAGCGCGTCGTCTTCTCCTCGACCGGCGGGGCCATCTACGGCGAGCAGGACCATTTCCCTGCGGACGAAACCCACCCGACGCGCCCCTGCTCTCCCTATGGCGTGTCCAAAGCGGGCAGCGAGCTCTACCTAGGCTACTACCGCGCCCAATTCGGGCTCTCCTACGCGGCGCTGCGCTACGCGAACGTCTATGGGCCGCGCCAGAACCCGCACGGCGAGGCGGGCGTGGTGGCCATCTTCTGCGAGCGCCTGCTCAGCGGCCGCGAATGCGTCATCTATGGCGATGGCGGGCAGACGCGCGACTTCGTCTTCGTCGGCGACGTGGTCCGCGCCAACCTGCTCGCACTCGAGAGCGACTACGTCGGCGCGCTCAACGTCGGCACAGGTGTGGAGACGGACGTGAACGCGCTCTACGCCGCGCTTGCCAGGGCCGTCGGGACAGACCGGCCCGCGCGCCACGAGCCCCAGAAGCCGGGCGAGCAGCGCCGAAGCGTCATCACGCCAGCTCTTGCCAAGCGGATCCTCGGCTTCGCGCCCGAGGTCAGCCTCGACGAGGGGATTGCCCAAACCGTGGCCTTCTTCAGGGCGCGGCAGGCGGCGCTCAGCGAAAGCGAGCTCCTTTCTTCGACGCTCATTCAATGAATTGCAGGGCGGTCGAATTCTCTGCCGACCTCGCTCTGGTTCGACGCGTTTTGGGTAGGGGCACGGCTTGCCGTGCCCGGTCGAACACCTTGCCGATAGACGCAAGATGGCCGACCCAAGGCTCGCACCCAAGGGGCGCCCCGACACGTCAAGATTCGACACGAGGACCGGCCCCTACGAATGAAGCCGAGGTCAAATCCCATCGATCTCCGGGACGGGCCGCGCGTTGGTGTCGAGCGCGGACTGCAGTTCGAGCAGGGCCCGCGCAACGTCGTCGCGGCTGATCTTGTGGCCTGGGCCCTTGGCCTCGACCTGGCGCAGGGTGGCGATGGCGAGCTTCACCGGGAACGCGGTGAAGCCGAGGTAGCCGACAGGGGCGCCGTGTTTCTGGAGCGTGTCGATGTATTCGGCTGCCGTGCGCAGGTCACTGCGCGCGAGCTCGAACGCCTCGCTTCGCCGCGCCGCATCCTTCAGAAACGAGCGCCCTTCCTTGGCGTCAACGCCGCTGTCCTTGAGGATGTTCGTGAGCTGGAGCGCCTCGCCGAACAGGCGGGCCTTGGCGCGCAAGCTCGCCGCCGCGGGCAAGAGCTGCTCGGCATCGAGGAGCATGAGCTCGGTGAGCATCTCGCCGACGAGGCCCGCGACGAAGTAGCAGTAGTCGCGCAGCTCGGCGAGCGACTCGATGACGATGGCGCCGTCGCGCCGCTCCGAGACGCGCAGCGTCTCCTTCATGCCGTCGATCATCTTCTGGGTGTAGAGGACGATCCGATCGCGTTGGGCGCGCCCCACGGTCGCGAGATCCGCGAGCAGGCCAGGCAGCTCGTGCAGGAGCTCCTGGTAGCCAGCGTGCGAGGAGGGCGGGTTGGCATCGAGCCGGGCGGCAAACGCCTGCGTTTCCGCCAAATCTGGATCGGCCTCGAAGTGGATGAGTCGCCCAAAGGCGTCGAGCGCCTCGCAGCGCGCGGCGGTGCTCCAGGTCTCCGCGTCCTCGAAGGTATCGACCACGCGCATCATCAGATAGGCAATGGCCACCTCGTGCCGCGTTGGCTCGGGGAGGAAGGGGATGGTCAGCGCGTAGGTGCGCGAGGTGCGTTCCAGCAGGTCGTCGAGGTCATACATGGCGTCTGTTGTCTCAGGCTCGACTGGCGTTGGAGGTTTGGGCGCGCGGCGATGGCTGACGACGCCGACTCGCGTCGAGCAGGCGCACGACGTAGGTGCCCGTCAACTTGTCGTGAAAGGCCTGGCGTCGGCGACTGAAGAGGGCCGCGGCAAACCCCAGGAAGAGCAGCGCGGCCGAGGCAAAGGCGCAGAGCGCGCGCACGGCCGATCTGATGAGCGATGGCGGCTGCCCGGTCGCGTCGAGCAGGTAGATGCCCGCCACCCATTTGCCGGGCGTGCGGCCATTGCCCAGCGCGTGGAAGAGCGCCGCGTAGGCGAACGTCAGCGCGCCGAGGAACCCGCAGAGCGGCAGCGCGAAGAGCCTCAGGCGGGGCAGGCTCATGAGCGATTCACCAGTGGCGATCTCTGCCAGCGACAGGGTGAGCGCCATCAGGGCAGCGAGGCAGACGAGGTCGATGATCCGCGCCACGTTCCGCGAAAAGAGACCGGCCGGCGTGGCGTGAATCTCCTCGACCGTCTCGACGGCCCGTTCGAGATTCCGCTCCAGCTTGTGATCGGGTGTCGCTGCGGCCTTCGCCTCGCTCTTCTCGACGACGGCGGGACGGGGCGGCGAGGCAGCATCCTGTGCCCCGCATTCGAGAGTTGCCTGGTGGATTGGCACAGGCAGCAGGGCTGGCGGCGGAGCGGACGACGGCGCGACGACGGGGCGAACGATGGCGGGCGTGCCCAGCGCTGGCTGTGGTGTCGGGACAGCGATGAGAGGCGCGGCGGGCGCAGCGCTCGGCGTTGGCGTCTGCTCGAAGTCGATGTCGATCATCGGCGCTGGGGTTGGGAGTGGCTCTGGCGCGGGCGTGGCGGGCGCCGTCGTCCTCGATGGATCGCGCGGGGCGATCGGCGACACCGCGGGCATCTCTTGGCGCGTGGGCGCGGCGCTCGGAGCCATGCCCATCGCCGGGCGGAGTGGCACCGAGGGCGCTGGCCCGATCGACGCGCTCGACACTGGAGGTGTCGATGACGCCGTCGAGGTCGGTGGTAAGCGCCGTGGCGGCGTGGGCGGCAACGTGGGCCGTCCGAACGCCAGCGTGTTGCTGCGACCGGCAGATGCGGGCTGCCCAAACGTCGGCGTGTGCGTGCGGCCATCCGGTTCGGTGGCGGCCGGTGGCGGTGAAGGCGGTCGCGAGAGCTGAGTCGGGGTCGAGTTCGGGGCCGGAGTCGGAGGCGGCACAGGCATCTGCGGTGATGGTGGCTTCGGCGCCGCAGGAGGCGGCACCGGCCTCAGGAACCAGGCCGGCTCGGGCACATTCTCCACCTTTTTCAGCGGCTCGGCGTTCTTGGCCCACGCGGGCGATGGAGGTGGCGCGTGCGCGGGGGCGACGACTGCGATGCCGCCGCGCGGCTGCGCGTCGCGGGCGCGTAAACCCTCCTCCTGGTCGAGCCGAATCTCGCGCGACCGCACCGGCGAGGCGATCGGCGTCCGCGAGGCCTCGAATGGCCTGGTGTAGCGGAAGGTGGCGCCACAGGAAGGGCAGCCCGCTGGCGCCGCGCGTTCGAAGCCACATTTGGGACAGACGATCGAATCAGACATGTTCACGCGCTCCTTCAGGATTCCGGGGCGGGGGGCGAACGGCGAAGGACGAAAACAGAGCTGCCTGTCCCCTCATTTCGGGACAGGCAGACAGCGCTGGGAGATCCAGCGGAGCTTCACCTCGGGTCGATCGCGCCGAGCCTCAATCGAAGACGAGCTTGACGACCTTTTCGAGGGAACTTGCCATCTGGAACACGTCGAGGATCGTCCCCTGCCGCCCCGTGACGATGAGGTGATCCACGTAGGCGGCGGGCAGGTGAAGCTTCAGGAGGAAGTGGTTGCCCCTCTGCGTCAGCGTCAGGGGATCTGGGGAGATCAGCCCCGTCGCATACGGGTCGTAGATCGACTCGAGCGTGAGGCCCGAGGCCAGAGCCTTGAGGCTCGCCGAGGCCTTCTCATCACTGGCGATGGCGCGCTGGGCGTTCTGGAGGGAGAGCGCCGTGGCCATGTCGAACTCGCGCTTGGCCTGGTCGCGGCTGGAGAGGAAGAGGGTGGATGCCATCGCGACCTGCTCGGCGCTCTCCTCGTCCGGCGCCTCGATCGAGACGCTCACGTCCAGGTCGGTCTTGCCGTCCACGATCAGCTCGATACGCGGGGCGCCCGGATCCAGGATCGAGAAGCGGACGAAGTGGGGCGGCTGGGGCACGCTCGCCGCCGCGGGGACGCGGGCCTTGAGCACTTCGATCAATGACGGGGAGCCCAGGGCGTAGATGCCCTCGCTGCCCAACAGGCAGGCCACGGCCTCCTTGCTCTCCTGATCGATGGCGCAGAGCGCGTCGCCCTGGGGCGCGAGGACGAACGCGACCGGCGTCTCGTCCTCCGCGATCAGGATTTCGTCGAGCGCTGGCTGCGCCGCGCGGGCGATCGCCGCGTAATCCGCCAGGAGTGCCTGGGCCTCGGCCGACCCCATGTCCAAGCCGAGGAGCAGCACGCCCTTTTTCACGATCTCGTCGAAGTCCAGATCGTCGAAGTCCTCACCCTGGAAGAAGAAGCCCAGGCGCTTGATGCGGGAGGCAGGGATCCTCCGGTCGAGGAGGGTGGCATAGACGAGCGTCTCGGAGAGCGGCTTGATCAGCGACGAGGAGAGCATGGCCAGCTCGCGCGTGAAGGGCGCGATGGTCTGGACCAGGGTGTAGCCGCCCTGGAGGTCCATCGGCGCCTTGCGCAGGCCGCGTTCGGTCAGAGCGTCGAGGTCGATGCTCAGCGTGATGCCCGGCTGGGTGAGCTGCGCCGCGGCGGCAAAGAGATCCAGCGCTGGCTTGGCGAGGGGCGTCCCAACCGGGCCACCGATCGAACTGGGCGGGCAGAGGGCGGAGGAGGATGAGGACGAGGTGCCCGTCGTCGATGCGCAGGCAGTCGTGAGGGCGAGCAGAGTGAACAGAACGAGACGCTTCATGGAGGTTCCTCTTGTCGATGTCGTGGAGAAGGAGCGGCGAGCGCGAGCGCCCCAGAGAGAAGGCGGGCAAAAAAGCGGCGAGCTTTTAGAGGCCTCCCCCAATGTCCGCAACCCGACAGGACAAGAGCGTCCCTCTTTTTTCTTTGCGTTTCGTCGATCGCATTTCACGGGCGGAAAATTCATTCGACCTGTTCCAAAACCGAATCCGCACAGGATTTTTCATTGCGCAGTGGTGCGATTTATCGCGCCCTCTATTCCGAATCTTCGAACCGAACAGGGCGCCATGAATGGCCCGCCTACGAAAGACGTGTCGTTCAGATCCTTCGATAGAGATCGATCGCCCATGAGATCGACACTGCCCGTGCCCTCGCGCCAACGCCAGACGAAGAGTTGATTCCGCGTTGCAAGTGGATAGAAGGCGGCGCGTTTTTTTGGCCCTCTCATCGGGCCACTCCCAACGTCCCCCATCGACGGTCCACCAGTGCCCCTCTCGCCAGCCCGCGCCCACCTATCGCCGCGCAAGACCCACGAGACGACATCGAGGCCAGGTTGCGCTTCACAGGGCTCCTTCGAAACCGTCAGGAGAAGAAGGCAATGTTTCCAGCATGGCTCGTCCTGTCCGCGCTGCTTTCGCAGACCCCATCGATCCCGCCGCAGGCGCTCTTGGAAAAAGAGCGAGGTGACAACCTGGCCTCCTCCAACCAGTTGGACGCGGCGCTGCGGGCCTATGACGCGGCCATCAGCCAGGCCCCGGCCTTTGCCGAAGCCCTGAACCAGCGCGGCGTCACCCTGGTGCGCCTCAACAGGTTGGAGGAGGCGCTCACCTCCTTTGACCAGGCGCTCCAGATCGATCCCTCCTACACGATGGCCCTCTACAACCGTGGCCTGGCGTGCAAGCGGCTCGGGCGCCACGAGGAGGTCCTCCAGACGTTCACCCTCTACACGAATGCCGTGCAGGACGACGCGGGCGGCTTCTTCCACCTGGCCGAGAGCAACTACGTCCTGGGTAACGTGGCCGCCGCGCTGAGGGCCTACGAGCGTTTCGTCACGCTGGAGACCGAACCCAGCCAGGCCAACAGGATCGAGCACTCGAAGAAGCGTATCGCCGAGCTCGAGGCCAAGCTCTCCACGCTGGCCCAGACGACGCCAGTAGACACGACGCCGCCCCCGACGCCGACGCCCGCCGTCGAGAACGCGAAGGCCACGGCGGCGACCTCGTCGGCATCGGCGTCGGTCCTCATCGTCACTCCAGAGCGCGAGGCCCTGTGCAACGCCAAGCTCGCCGAAGGCATCGCGCTCAGGGCCAACGGGCAGCTGCGCGAGTCGATCTTCGCGCTGCAGGACGCCGCGCAGGCCAACCCGCAGAACGCGCGGGCGCTCTATGAGCTGGGCGAAGCCTACGCGGCCCTGAATTATTTCGCTCAGGCGGCCACGCGCTGGGAGCGCGTCCTGACGCTGAACCCGCCCCCTGCCCTGCGCGCCCAGGTCGAGGAGCGCCTGCCCGAGGCCTATCGCCAGATGGACGCCCGCGGCATCCCGCGCGACGGTCATGCCGCGGCTGACGCGACGCCTGCCAACGTTCCGGTCAAGGCGCGGCAGAAGGAAGCGGTCACGGAGCTGGTGACCTCCAAGCCGATCTCGTCGCACGCCAAGGCGGCCTTCCTGAAGGGCACCGTCCTCTTTGCCGACCGCGACTACGCGGGCGCCGTTCGCCAATACGACATCGCCATCGTGATTCATCCAGACGTGAGCGAGCTCTATTCGGCGCGGGCCGCGGCATGGCTCGCGAGCAACGAGCCCATGCGCGCGCTGGCCGACTACACCCAAGCCCGCCGCTACGGTCCCGCGCTGGCGCTGCCTCTCTACGGGTTGGCCGAGGCGCATTTCGCGCTCCAGCACAATGCGGAGGCCAGCGAGCACTACAGGCTATTCCTCACCTCGACCGCGCCCGACGCGAAGCGTGAGATGATCGACCGGGCCCAGCGTCAGATCCAACTGCTCGAGCAGAAGAGCGCCGCTGGCCCCAAGCTCCAATTCGGCCAGTGAGCCGAGCGCGCGTGACGCGCGGTCTTCAGGGCAATCGACTTCTCTCGATTCCCGTGGCCAGGCCCCCTCCCTGTCGGCTTCGCCGACATCCCCCTCACGCTAAAGGGCTCCCTCTCAGAGGGGGGTGGGGCGGGGGCGGGACGCCGTAGAGCGTGGCCGTAATGAAGGGGGCGATATGAAAGGGTGCGATCCGATCGCGCCCTTTTTCATTTCTACATGCGCCCTCTCGCTCGTCGCTTCGCGTCGGTCCTCGCCCGCAAGTGGATGAGAGGGGTGGAGGGGCGAGCGTGGATCGTGTTCGAAGCGCTCTTCCCCGAAGGAAACAGCGCAGCCCTCCCCCTCCCCTCTACCGTTCAGGAAAATCGCTGATTGGGAGAGGACATGCCCTATTCCTCACAGCTCTCCGTGCAGGACAGCGTCGCCTCCATGCAGATGGAATAATGGCCTTCGGAATAACGGCCATCCTGCTTCGAGGAATTACTCGTCACGACGATGTAATAGGTCGCGCCTGCCTCGACGTGGAACAGGAGGTATTCGGGGACACCATTCGCCTCTTCGTCGGACGCGGTGGCCTCCCCGGCGCCAGCGGGCAGCACGGTCGGTGATGGGGAGAGCCGAGAGAGGACGTAAACCGCCGGATCGAAGGAGCGCTCTGGGACGAGACTTATCCAGACGTCATCCTCTTCCTGGGCCCTGTATTCGTAAATCTCCTCCGGGCCGTCGAATGCCTCGATGGCTTGGACGACCGTCGAGGCGAGCGTGGTGCTGCCCGTGGCAGAGCACCCCGTCAGCGGAATGATGCGTTTGCATGTGCCCGAAATGCATCTCTCGTCGTTTGCCGCGTCGCACGACGCCTCGCTCCCACAGCTCACATCCACCGAAACGCAGAGATTGCCCGTGCAGATGCCGCCGCCTTTGGCAGCGCAGTCGGCCGTGTTCTCACAGTAGTCCTCGTGCTTCACGCACGAGTGCGTGGCGCCGCAGACATGGCCATTGGGACATTGGTCCTTCCCCAGGCACTCCACACAGATCCCCTGGGACGAACAGCTCTGAGCGGAGAGGCAGCCACCGCAGCTCTTCGTGTGGGTCATGTGACACGCGTCGGCGAACACGACGTCGCCGCACGCTCGGCTCTGGCAGAGCTCTGCCCGCTTGCGCTCGATGTCCATTGGGTCTGCCGAGCAAGCGCTCTTCGATTCGCTGCACGCGGCGCACAACGACAGGCAGGTCAGCAGAGACATCGACAGGATCTTGGTTGACTGCATGGGTGTGGCTCCTCGTTCTGTTGGACTGAAAATGGGGAGAGGAAGAGGGACGGGCGACACTACCTGTCGATGGGGAGATGGCCCAAAGGCCAGACGAGGGCATTCTCGACGCGCGCGCCCGCGGCGACTTGGACGCCAGGCAGGAGGACGGCGCGCCGAATCCGCGCGCCACTTCCGAGATGGACGTCAGGGCCGACGATCGCGCCATCGAGCGTGACGGCGCGCTCCAGCACGGCACTTCGATCCACGAACGAGTGGGCGCCAGGCGCTCCCGAGATGGCGCCAGTGTTCAGGGGTGTGGCCGCGCCCAGCGGCGCGAGGTCGCACAGGCCGGTCAGGAGCTCCTCGCAGGCTTCGATGTAGCGGCGCGGCGTTCCCAGATCGGCCCAGGCGCCCACGCGGACTGGCAGCGCCTCGACGAGCGCGCCACGCGCGATGAGGCTGGGATAGACCTCGCCGTTGATGTCGCACGGGCCTTTGCCAGGGATGGCGTCGAAGATGTCTGATTCGAGCACGTGGACGCCGAGGAAGTGCCATGGCGACAGCCCCACGCGCTCGGGGCCGATGCCGCGGATGCGGGCGACGCGGCCAGACGTATCTGCCTCGATGGCGCGGAAGCTCTCGCCAGGGACGGGCGGCACCACGGCGAGCGAGGCGATGGCTCCCGAACGCCGGTGGCGTGCGATGAGCTCTGGCAGGTCGATCGAGATGAAGGCATCGCCGTTGACGAGGAGGAACGGCGCGTCGCGACCGATCAGCGCGCGCGCGTCGCGCAGGCCTCCTGCCGTGTCCTGGAGCGCTGGCTCACGTGAGACCTCGAGCGTGAGGCCGAGTCGCTCTGCCTCGTTGCGCGCCACCCGTTCCATGACGTCGGGCAGGTGGTGCGTGTTGATGACGACACGCTCGATGCCGGCGTTTTGGAGCAGCGCCAGACTGTAGCGGATGAGCGGCGCGCCAAAGAACGGCACGGCAGGCTTGGGCAAGCGCGCGGTCAGCGGCCGAAGCCGCGTGCCCAGACCAGCGCACAGGAGCATCGCGGTGCGCACTCGGCCCGAGGACATCGATGGCGGCTGTGTCTGCGCGTCTTCGAATGCCCGAAAGGCGCGCGCTGCCCGGCGGCGCATCGCAAGCGTGCGCGCGGCAGGCAGGTCTTGGCCCAGGACGGTGAGCACGCGTGCGGGCCGCTGGATCGATTCGACGTCGAGCACCTCCGAGGCGGGCCAAGGGATGGCCTCACACAGCGGCTCCGACGACGCATCGCCCCGAGGGACATCGAGGATCAGCAAGGGCGTGGGATCCATTGCCGAGCGGCAGATCGCACCGAGGTTCATCAGCGCCGCCGATCGAGTTTCGCGGCGGCCTGTTCGCGCAGCACGAAGAGTTGGATCGTGTCGCGCTGGGCAGGGCTCAGGTCCAGGAGCTTGAGCGCCGCGTTCGTCCGCGAGAGAGCGCCGTGGATCTTGACGCCGCGCCGGAGCACCTCGGCCTGGCAGCGCAGCGCCTCGCCGCCGAGCTCGAACTCGACCTCCACGCGCTCGCCCACGTTTGCCCGACTCTCGCTGACGACGAGCACACCTTCCGATGAGATGTTGAGCGTCCGCGTCTCGTCCCATCTCCCGTTGCCATCCGCGCCACCGACGAGGATGCGGCAGCGCGACGCGAGCCGGACGTCCATCCGCCGTGCCCGGCGCTCCGCGGTCAGGCAGTCCATATCGACCTCGACGAGCTCGAGCGCGCGCTCGGCGCGGCATTCGCGGACCTGGCCCTTGATCCAGATCACGGCGTTGTCGCGCGGCAGCTCGACGCGCACCTTGGCGTTCGGGTGCAGGCGCTCCAGATCCCCCTGCGCGCACACGACGAGGGCGATGAGGCGCTCCCCTTCGGTCATCACGACCTCGACCGGCAGCGTCGTGCCCGTCTTCTCGTGAATCAGCGCCCCGCGCTGGAGAGCCTGTCCGGGTCCGTGTTCCAGCGCCTCTTTGAGGATGTCGAGTTTGGCCAAATGAGTGACCTCCAAAGGTGGAGCTACCGACGCGCGTCAGGCGAACGGTCGCTGGGAAAACTCAGCCGAACGTCGTCCCGTTCCAGCCCCACGACGCGGCGTCGAACTCGGCGAAGTTCAGGTAGATGCGCTCCGGCGCGATCTGCAGCGTGGTTTCGAGGAGCGCGCAGAGCGCCTGACTGAGGGCCTGGCAGGCGTCTGGCTCGATGCCGCCGATGCTGCGCAGATCGCAGAAGGCCGCTGGCCCACCCGCGGCCGACATGAGCATCGCGACCGGGGAGAGCGCGACCATCACGTATTGCTCGGGCTTGTGGAGGAGGTCGGCGACGATGCGCGAGCTCTCTTGGAGCACACGCTCGACCTGGCGGTCGTCGTTCAAAGGGGCCGATGTCTCGATCTTGAGGAGGGGCATTCGAGTTCTCGTTCGCGGGATTGGGGTGAGGCGGACGCGGTGAAGCGCGCCCCTATATGATTCATCATGATTTGAGGTTTTCGGGGTTCAGGCCTTGGAGCGCGTCCAGGACGAAGCGGCCATCCTTTCGGACGAGCACGTCGTCGAACCAGAGCTCGCCGCCACCCATCGCCTCGGTCTGGATGAGGACGAGGTCCCAGTGGACAGCCGAGCGATTGCCGTTGTCGCACTCGTCGTAGGCGTTGCCTGGCGTGAAGTGGATGGAACCAGCGATCTTCTCGTCGAAGAGCGTGTCGAGCATGGGCGCGGTGATGAACGGGTTCACGCCGATCGCGAACTCACCGACGTAGCGGGCGCCCTCGTCCGAGTCGAGGATCTGGGCGAGCCGGTCGGCGGGCTTGCCAACGGCCTCGACGATCTTCCCGTCCTTGAAAGTGAAGGCCAGGTCCTCGAACCTGGTCCCTTGGTAGAGCGAGGCCGTGTTGTAGCGGATGGTGCCGTTCACCGAGTCGCGCACCGGCGCCGTGAAGATCTCGCCATCCGGGATGTTCATCCGGCCATCGCACTTGATGGCGGGCAGGCCGCGAATGCTGAAGCGCAGGTCTGTGCCCGGGCCAATCAGGCGGACGCGATCGGTCCGCTCCATCAGCTCGACGAGCGGGTCCATGGCGCGCGACATCCGACCGTAGTCCAGGTTGCACACGTCGAAATAGAAGTCCTCGAACGCATCGGTGGACTTGCCTGCCTGTTGCGCCATCGATGGCGAGGGCCAGCGCAACACGACCCAGCGGGTCTTGGGCACGCGCACCTCCATGTGAACCGGTTTGAGCCAGTGCTTCTGGTAGAGCGCCATCTGCGCGGGCGGCACGTCGGAGAGCTCGGCGAGGTTCAGGGTGCCGCGCAGCCCGATGTAGGCCTGCATGTTCTCCATGCGGGCACGCTCGAAGAGGCCCGTCAGCTCCAGGCTCTCGGTCGTGCCGCAGGCGTAGAGCTCGCGCAGCACGCGGTTGTGCTTGAGGGTGACGAAGGGGCGAGCGCCCGCCTCGCGAATCTCGCGCACGAGCAGCGCCACCATCTCGTCCGGGATGTCCGTCGCCTCGACGAGGACGTTGTCGTCTGCCTGGACCTGGCAGGAATAGCGGACGAGGGAACGGGCCAAGGTCGTCATTCTGGAATCGTGCATCGTGGAAGAGCTCCTGAGAGAGAGAAGGTTGAACCCCAAAACCTCTGTCGAAAATCGAATCGTAGGGACAGGCTCCTGTATCTGCCCGTCGTGTTTTGGTGTTCGACTCGTTCGACGTTCGACCGGACGGCCATGGGGGAGGGAGGGGGACGCCCCTACGATTCGATTTTCGGGTTGAAACGCAACGTGATCTCCAAACTCAAAACAAAACAGCCTCGCGACCGAAAATCGCGGGGCTGTTTTTATTTTCATCGATGAAACAATCGATCATCCAAGCCATCTGGGCTCACCGCTGTGGCTTGAGCACTGTCACCGACAGTGGCGGCAGCGTGATCGCCATCGAGTTCTGGAAGGCCTGCCAGGGCTGCGGATCGGCCTGGACCGCACCGCCATTGCCCATGTTGCTGCCACCGTAGATGCCTGCGTCCGAGTTGAGCAGCTCTGTGTAGAGACCGGCTTCGGGCACACCGATTCGGTAATTCTCGTGTGGCGTCGGGGTCAGGTTGCAGACGAAGATCGTGAAGTCGCGCCGGTCCTTGGCGTAGCGCACGAACGAATAGACCGAGCGATCCACATCGCTGCAGTCGATCCACTGGAATCCCTCGGGTTTGAAGTCCTGCTCATAGAGGGAGGGCTCGTCGCGATAGACCCGGTTGAGGTCACGCACCCAGCGCTGGATGCCCTTGTGGTCCTCGTAGTCGAGCAGGTGCCAGTCGAGGCTCGAATCATGGTTCCACTCGTTCCACTGACCGATCTCTGTGCCCATGAAATTCAGCTTCTTGCCCGGGTGGCCATACATGAAGCCGAGCAGCGATCGCAGGTTCGCCCGCTTCTGCCATGCGTCGCCCGGCATCTTGTCGAGCAGCGATCGCTTCCCGTGGACGACCTCGTCGTGGGAGAGCGCGAGCACGAAGTTCTCCGAGTAGGCGTAGAGCATGCTGAAGGTCAGCATGTTCGAGTGATACTTCCGGTAGATCGGATCCTTGCTGAAGAATTCCAGGATGTCGTGCATCCAGCCCATGTTCCACTTCATGGAGAAGCCGAGGCCGCCCAGATACACGGGCCGCGACACGCCAGACCACGAGGTGGATTCTTCGGCGATGGTGAGCGCCCCTGGATACTTCTCGCCCACGACGCAGTTGAGGTGCTTGACGAACTCCACCGACTCCAAATTCTCCTTGCCGCCGTAGCGGTTGGGAATCCATTCGCCATCCTTGCGCGAGTAGTCGAGGTAGAGCATCGAAGCCACGGCATCCACGCGCAGGCCATCGAAGTGATACTGGTCGAGCCAGAACAGGGCGTTGGCGATGAGGTAGTTCCACACCTCGGTGCGACCGTAATTGAAGACGAGCGTGCCCCACTCTGGGTGTTTGCCTTGGCGTGGATCGGCGTGCTCGTAGAGGTGCGTGCCATCGAACTCGGCCAGGCCATAAGCGTCGGACGGGAAGTGGGCTGGCACCCAGTCGAGGATCACGCCAATGCCGTTCTGGTGCATGGCGTCGATGAACGCGCGCAGCTCGTCGGGCGTGCCGTAGCGACCGGTGGGTGCGAAGAAGTTGACCGTCTGGTAGCCCCACGAGCCGTAGAAGGGATGCTCGGTCATGGGCATGAGCTCGATGTGCGTGTAGCCCATGTCCTTGACGTAGGCGGCGAGCTCGGCGGCCATCTCCGTATAGGACAACGAGCGGTTGCCATCTTCGAGCTTGTGGCGCCAGGAACCGAAGTGCATCTCGTAAATCGAGATGGGCGCTTCGAGGTAATTCCACTGCTTTCGGGCATCGAGCCAGGCTGCGTCCTTCCACTCGTAGTCGTCGATCCGGGCGATGCGGGCAGCTGTCTTGGGCGGCACCTCGACCTGGAACGCCACGGGATCGACCTTGAGCAGGCAGACATCGCCCACCGGCGGCAGGATCTCGTATTTGTAGTTCTGACCAAGCTCGAGGCCGGGGATGAACAGCTCCCACAGGCCATTGCCCTCGTGCTTGCGCATCGGGTGGCGGCGACCATCCCAGCTGTTGAAGTCACCGACGACGCTCACGCGGCGAGCGCTCGGGGCCCACACGGCGAACTCCACGCCGTCGACGCCATCGCGCGTGGTCAGGTGCGAGCCGAGCTTGTCCCACAACTTCTGATGCGTTCCCTCGCGCAACAGATGGAGGTCGTATTCGGTCAGAAGCGACGAGAAGGCGTATGGATCGTCGATCTCCCAGGTGCCGCCCTCGTTGAAGAGGCGCAGGCGATAGCGCTGTTTGAGATCGCTGATGCCGAGGTCGGCCTCGAAAAAGCCCGCCGGGTCGATCTTCTTGGCCTCGGCCAGGAGCTTTCCCTTAGCGTCGATCACCGCCAGGGCGGTGGCCTCTGGGTGAAAGCTGCGCACGACGATCGAGTTCTTGCCCTTGATCTTCTCGACCTTGGCACCGAGCACGTCGAAGGGCTGACCGTGGGTGGCGTTGATGATGGCGCGCATGGCGTCCTGATTCAGCGGCATGGGAGGTCTCCTGAGTCGAAAACGAGGCGTGAGGGAATGGGGAAAGGATGGCGGGAGCGGGTCTTTTTTTCGAATGAAAAAGCCCGCCGGGGAGAGGAGCGGGCGGGGGCTAGCGCGGCACTTTGGGGAAGGCAACAGGTTTTTGGTTCGATTCAGAGCGCGGATAAATTTGTTCAATTATTAAACTTTTTCCCTCGATGCATATCTTCAAATCTTTCATCTCAATGATGCGCGCAATGATCCGTCATTGCGAGCAAAGCAAAACAACATGCTTCGGTAAACCCAAAGAGCCACCCGATTTGGAGTGGCTCTTCTGACTTCTCTCTCGATTTTCAGCGCGTCATCCAGAGCGCTCACTTGCCAGCGACGCTGATCAGGCGCTTGGCCCTCGCGGCGTGCTCACCATTCGGGGCCAGCTTCAGATAGGTCTGAAGCTGCTCCACGGCTACCTCGAGGTTCTTCGCGTCCTTGCTGGAGCTCAGCAGCCAACCCAGGAAGAAGTAGGGCGGGGCATGGTTCGGGTCGGCCATCTGCGCATTGGCGAGGTATTCCTGCGCGTTGGCGAGGTCGCCGTTCTCTCTGTAGAGCAAGCCCTTCTGGGTCATCGCGATGGCCTGGAAGCGCTTGGAGCTGGTCGCCATCTTCTCTGCTGCCGAGTAGTGCTTCAGGGCGTCGTCCATCCTCTTCTGGAAGACAGCCAGGTTGCCCAGCTCGATGAAGACCTCGGCCTTCTCCTCGTTCTTGACGGCCTTCTGCTGCGCCTTCTTCAGCGTCTCGTCGGCCTTGTCGAACGCCTTGGTCGCCATCTGGGCCTTGCCGAGCAGGACGAGGAGCTTGATCGAGTTCGGCGACTGCAGGACGAGCTTCTCCAGCGTGGAGACAGCCTCTTGCGCACCGGTCCCGTTTGGCTGGCCCAGGAGCATGTCGGCGAGCTCGATTTGGAAGGAGGTCCGCGTCGGTTCGAGCTCGATGGCCCTCTTGATCGAGTCGAGCGCGCCCTTGGCATCGCCCGAGCGCTTCTGGCGGTTCGCCTTCATGATGTAGAGTTCGCCATTCAGCGGATCGGCGTTCATCGCCTTCATCTCCTCGGCATCGGCGTCGGACTTCTTGTCCTTACCGTCGAGGATGATGGCGTAGGCCAAGCGCGCCAGCGCAAGCTGCCGATTGGAGGGCGGCGGCTCGGCCTTGAGGAGCATCTCGATGTATTTCTCGGCCGTCTCAGGCTTGCCCGCATCGACCGCCATGAGGGCCACGCCCAGCTGGGCCTCGGCGTGGTTCTTCTCGTAGCGCAGCGCCTGTTCGTAGGCACTGGCCGCGAGCACGTCGTTGCCCCCCTGTCGGCGCAGCGCGTTGCCCATCCACGCCGAGATGCGCGAGTCGGCCGGAGCCGCCATCTGTGCCTTGCGCAGGTTGCCTATGGCGCTCTCCAAGCGGCCCGCGTGCGTCTGGATGATGCCCAGCGTGGACAGGAGCAGCGTGCTGTTTTGACCGCGCGACTCCTGGTTGGAGATCTCCTGTTCGAGGTTGCGGATCGCATCGTCTGTCTTGCCCTGGAAGAACTGGATGTATGCCTCGCCCGCGCTCAGATACGAATGAGGCTGACCAGCCTTCTTGGCCATCCGCAGGTGCTCCAACGCGGGCTCTCGGGCGCGGTCGCCCTCTCCGTGCTCGCCCCAGCGGATGGCGTAGGCATAGGTGAGGAAGGCGTGGGCCGAGAACAGATCGGGGGCGAGGTCCTGGGTGATGCGCTCGCCCAGCTCGCTCGCCCGCTTGTAGCTCGCGTAGTTGTCGCGCGAGAGCTCCTCCTGCATCTGCTTGAGGATCTTGGCGATCTCTGTCTCACGCTCGGCGCGCGCCTGGCGATACATAAAAAAGCCGCCGACCGAGGCAACCGCCGCGACGAGGCAGATCAGCGTGATGACCATGTTCCGGCCAACCTTGGCGCTCTGCGCGGCGAACTCGTCGACGTCATCGTCCGCGTATCTCGCGGCGAGCGCCTCGTAGTCCTGTTGCGCGTGCGCCGCATTCTGCCTCATGCGAAGCGCGCGAGGCGTGAGGGTCGGCGCTTCGGCCAGCCCAATGGGCATGTCTGGGCGAGGCGTGAGGCTCGTCTGCGGCTGATGCACGAGCTTCGACCCTGACTGAGGCGGCATCGACGCCGGTTGGCCGGGCATTGGCGGCTGACTCGCGGCAGGCTGGAGGTGACCAGGAGATGGAGATGGAGAGGGAGATGGAGCGGGAGCAGGAGGGTCAATCATCGGCGCGGGTGCGGGCGCCGCAGGCTGGGGCACGGACACTTTGTGCTTGCGGCACAGCGCGATGGTCTCCTCGTCCAAAGGATTGAGCTCGATGGCCTTCTTCAGGCTCTCGGTGCCCTCGGCATTCACCCCCGTCTTGAAGGAGAGCGTCGCGAGGTGGCGCAGCGCCTCGACGTTCACCGCGTCGAGCCCGAGCGCGGCCTTGAGCTCCTCGATGGCCTTCTTGTCCTTGCCCTGCTCGGCATAGATGCGCGCCATGAGCAGGTGGGGCGCCGACTTCTCTGGATGCGCCTTGACGCCCTTCTTACAGACGACCATGGCCTCCATGAAACGGCCCATCGAGAGGTAGGCCTCGGCCAGGGGATGGTAGGCCTCTGAGAGGGGATCGGCGGCGAAGAGCTGTTGGAGCTGGGCGAGTTCGGCGGACGAGGGAGGAGTCTTCGGGGAAGCAGAGGACATGGCCATCCATCAGGAAAGAGGATTTGCTGCGCTGAAAACGACCCACACCGAGGACGACGACAGGAGCGCCGACCAAGGCCGAGGTCTTCGAAGGGGCATCAAAAAAGAGCCGGGCGGTTTAGTGCAGGCTCCCGGACCTGTCAATTCACGGCAACCCAGGAAACCTCTCGATTTCATTCAGGATTTCTCCTGATGGGGAGAACCCGTCAGGGATAGGCGCCGCGGCGTGAGACGGCTTCAACACGCCTGACACCCGAGATGTTTTCTGGGGCATGTCCTCGACCGCTCCTGTCGCCGCGCCGATCCGGGAAAAGCCAGGCATCGTTACTTCGCTTCATCGGTCACTTGCCTCAGCAGGCGCCCTCTTCAGGCCTGATCGGTCATTCCACGTCCTTCGCGCGGCTCGATCCGAAGTCGAGGAGACGCCCTATTCGACCTCCCAAAACAGAACTCGATTGCCCTGCTCTATCGAGGCAGGCATCTTGAGCGGCTTTCCGCCTGCCAGCCACTCTCCTCCCTCCCCTCCCCTCCCCTCCCCTCTCCTCACCTCACCTCTCCGCGATGGAAGAACTGGACGCCCCATGACGCAATCGCCCGACGCCGCCCGACGCCGTCTCCGCCTCTCTCTCATCACCGCCCTCCTCGTCGTTTTGGCCAGCTCGACCGGCGTCAACATGGCCTTTGCCGCCACGACGCTCTCCCCGCTCTGTCAGCTCCAGGATGGCAAGCTCCTGTTCTTCGCGGAGGCCACCCGCTCGTGCCCAGGCGCCATCGCCTCGTGCCGCGAGACCTTCTGGTCCTATGCGACCCTCACGAGCCAGGGCCCGAACCACTGGTCGTTTCAACCCGCTGGCTCGGCCCGCTTGGACGAGAACGCCACGGCGCAGAGCAACGGGCTGAACGCCAAGCAGCTCTTTGCCGCGCCCAGCGACGTGCCCTGCGCCAACTTCTTCCGCGCGCCGCGCCTCCTCTCGCCCGACCTACCCGACGCCGAGGGCTGGTTCCGCTACTCGTTCGAGAAGGGGCAGATGATGATCCACTGGAAGACGCTCAAGCGCGCGATCCCCTTCCAGACGCGCTGGACCGTGGCGCTCTGCCAATCCAACTGCGGCCAAGGGGGACCCGGGCCGCGCGTCTCGCCTGTGGATCAGAAGAACCTGACGGACATCCCCGAGTCGGATCCCACGTTCGACCTGCACCTCGACGGTGTGGCCATCGTCGGCTTCCCACCGCCTGGGGTGAAGAGTGAGCGGAGCACGGGCTGGATCGCCTCGCTGCCCCTCGACTCCCTCAAGAAGGCCCAGGCAGATCTGCTCTATCGGGACGCGTTGAACTTCTCGCAGTCGGCGCGCGACGATCTGCTCGGCGGTTCGATGCTCGTCGGGCTGCTCGACGCGGCGCTCCAGCTCGACCCAGACAACCAGGCGATCCGACTCGACTACGCGCGCCACCTCGCCAGTCAGTCCTTGGCCGCGCTGGCCGTCCGCGAGCTCAAGCTGCTGCCCGTGACGCCGGACTTCAAAGCGCGCCTCGGCAAGGATGCGGCCTTCAGTCCCATCCGAGGCGACGCCATCTTCCAGAAGTTCATCGCCTCACTGCCCTGATGGATGTCGTTCGATTCAAATAGACATTCATTAGAATTCGAGAACCCCTCCGTCTGTTAGGCCAGAGGGGTTTTCTGTCAGAGAAATGACGAATCAATCGTTTTTCCTTCGATGGCGAGGCCAAGCGATCGCTCGTCGTGGACAATCACCCTGGATTGCGTCGCTGCCTCGCGAGAACGATGAATTCTCTCGCCATCGAATCAATGGCGATTCGAACGATTTCGATTCGAGTAAAAAGCCCCCAGCAAAGCAGGGGGCTTTTTGATTGTAAGCCGCTCAAGAAGATCTTCTATTATTGTTGAAACGAAATACCCGCGAGCCTCCAAATACCCGATCAACATAAATCGAACTCTTTCTATTGATATAACCGACCACCGATGCCACCGAATGTTTCGGCGGTATCGATGACAATATGTGAACATGTTCGGGCATCAAACGCCCTTTCTCAATAACGCATTCTTTTGACATGAAATCTCTCTCATCACATTCACAAGGTTTTTTCGAAGTTTTCCATAGAGTGCTTTCTTTCGATACTTTGGAATGAATAGCACGTGACATTTGCACTCCCATGTCGAGTGATTTTAAAATCTTATATCATCCATGAATATCTTTTCATTTAATATTCTTGGCGGCTCACGAAATAGATTTCATGAATGTTCTATTGATAGGCCAAACCGTTTCAATCCCCCGGCAAAGCCGGGGCTTTGCCTTTAGAAATCAATTCTCTTTCCCTCGATGGCGAGGCCAAGCGACCGTTCGTCGTCGGCAATCACCCTGGATTGCTTCGCTACCTCGCGAGAACGATGAATTCTCTCGCCATCGAATCAATGGCGATTCGAACGATTTCGATTCGAATCAAATCCCCCACCCGCCTTCCCCAAAAATCGCGTTGACGCATTCCTGCAATTTTTCGATGGACCCCTACCTTTGGCGTCACGTCTTTTCTCGAGGGAAGGAAGAGGTCGAACATGTGTGGAATCATTGGTTACGTCGGTGATCGCAATGCCGTTCCAGTGCTCATTTCCGGGCTCAAGCGCCTCGAATATCGAGGCTATGACTCGGCAGGCGTCGCGGTGCTTCAGTCGGGCGAACTGCGTGTGCTGCGCTGCCAGGGAAAGCTCAAGAACCTCGAAACGCTCGTTGCCAGTGAGTCGCTCATCGGCAGCCCAGGCATTGGCCACACGCGCTGGGCAACACACGGGCGGCCCTCGGATGCCAATGCGCACCCACATGTCCACCAGGGCGTGGCCGTGGTCCACAACGGCATCATCGAGAACCATCTCGCGCTCAAGGCCGACCTGCAGAAGGCAGGTCACGTGTTCAAGAGTGAGACAGACTCGGAGATCTTTGCCCACCTCATCGCAAACGAACTCGGTCGCGCGTCTGATTCCAAAGATCTGAAAGACGCGGTGCGCGCCGCCCTCGAGCACATCCAGGGCACCTACGCGCTGGCAGTCCTGCTCGAAAGAGATCCATCCCGAATCGTCGTGGCCAAGAGCGCAAGCCCGCTCGTCCTGGGCCACGGTGAAGCTGAGAGCTTCGCGGCCTCGGACATCCCCGCGCTCCTCGAACACACGCGCGACGTGGTCTTTCTCGAGGATGGCGATTTGGCCGAGCTCACGCGCGAGGGCATCACCATCACCGACATGGCTGGAATGCCGGTGGAGCGCCCAACGCGCCGCGTCGACTGGACGCCGATCATGGCTGAGAAGGGCGGCCACAAGCACTTCATGCACAAGGAGATCTTCGAGCAGCCTCGCGCCATCGCCGACACCATCCGAAGTCGGACCTCGGTCGAGGCTGGTGATCTCTATCTCGACGGCCTGGACGCCGAGGCGCTCCAGAAGATCGACAAGGTGACGATCGTCGCGTGTGGCACGAGCTATCACGCGGGCCTGTGCGGCAAGAGCTTCATCGAGGCGTTCGCGCGCCTGCCGGTCGAGGTCGATCTGGCCAGCGAGTTCCGCTACCGCGACCC